>CAMLGG010000001.1 GCA_946479475.1 uncultured Ideonella sp.
TGGCGCGGTAGGTGCCCTCGGTCCACGAGCCGGAATCGGCGTAGTCGTAGAACATCCGCGGCACGCGGCGCTTGGCGATGAGGCGCAGGTCCTCGATGTTGGTGATCACGCTCATCCGTTCGTCTCCGTCGTTTTCGGGGGCGACGAGGATGCTAGCGGCGCGCCGGCCGGCGGGGGCGGAAAGAAATTCAGGCCGGGGCGGAACCGCGTTCCACCAGCCTCAGGCCCTCGGCCGCCGCGCGCGCGCCCGCCTCGCGCAGCCAGGCCGCGAAGGCCGAGGCGGCGGGCGAGGGCTGCGCCGCCGGCAGGAGGTGGTAGGCGCTGGTCGCCGGGACCAGCGGCGTGCGCCCCGCGCCGAGGGCCGGCACCAGCTCGCCGGCGGCCAGCATCTGCCGCGCCAGCGCCGGGCGGGCCAGCGCGACGCCCTGGCCGCAGCGGGCGGCCTCGAGGATGAGGCCCAGGTCGACCAGGCGCGGGCCGGTGTCCGGCTCGGGCCAGTCGAGCTCCATCGCGCGGAGCCAGGGCCGCCAGGGCTCGACAGGCGTACGCAGCAGCGGCAGCCGGGCCAGGTCCGCCGGCGTGCGGGGAGGGTCGCCGCCGAGCAGGGTGGGACTGGCGAGCGGCAGCAGGTGGTCCTGCCACAGCGGCTGAAGGTCGGGGCCGAAGAAGCCGATCTGCTCGTGGCGCACCTGGAGCTCCGCCTCGGCGCCGGCCAGGTCGAGGAAAGGCACGGAGAGCACCACCTCCAGCTCGATCTCCGGATGCGCCTGCGTGAAGCCGGGCAGGGCCGGGACGAGCACCTGCCGCGCGAAGGTCGGCGGGGCGCTGATGCGCAGGCGCTCGCGCTGCTGGGCCGCGCGCTGGTGGAGCGGCACAGCGGCCAGCAGGGCGAGCGCGCCGCGGACCGAGGCGAGGTATTCCTTGCCCGCGGCCGAAAGCGTCAGTGCCTTGGCTCCTCGCTGGAAGAGGGCGACGCCCAGCAGCTCCTCCAGCGCGCCGATGCGTTTGCCGATCGCACTGGCGGTGAGCGAGAGCTCTTCGGCGGCGCGTTCGAAGGTGCCCAGGCGCGCCGCGGCTTCGAAGGCGCGCAGGGCGTCGAGCGAGGGCAGGCGGAGGTCGGGCGGCAGCGGTGCGGTCACGGCCGCACTTTAGGCCCTGTCGGCGCCCTGGCCGCCTCAGGCCGGCTCGGTCTCGCCGGGCGCCGGGGCCGGCGAGCAGCTCGCGCCGCCGCAGCCGGTGATGGACTGGGCCGCCGGCGGCCGGGCGACGTGGCCGGTGGCGGCGTCGTGGCCGATGCTGTCCAGGTGGGTGGCGAGGGACGCGTCCATGGATTGGGCGTGCATCCGGAACCAGGCGCCCAGTTCCGGCAGCACGCGCTGCAGCGGCCCGAAGTCGCCCATCTCGCGCGCCAGCCTCTCGACCTCGCGCATCAGGCCCAGCACCTGGGCATGCTGGAAGCTGTGGCAGTTCTCCCGCGCGAAGCCGGTCTCGACCATCCAGCGGTCTTCCTGGCCGAAGTGCTCGACGGTGTGCTCGAGGAGCTCCGCGTAGGCGGCCAGCGCGGCGGGCGCGGACTCCGCCAGGGCCGCCTCGGCGGCGCCGAGCAGCGCGACGAACTCCTCGTGCGTCGCGTCCATGGCGGGGTGATCGAGGACGAGTTCGTCGGACCAGGTCAGCGTGGGCATGGGTGGCAAGGGCGTGGAAAGCTCGCGCGATTGTCGCGGCCGCGCCGCACCTGCCGTGGCCGAATCGAGGCCGCCTTGTGCCATGTCAACGGTCGATCGTTTGCAGGCGCCGCCGGCGTGGCGTGAAGTTGAGCCGGGCCGAGGCCTTGCTGGACGCGCTCGCGTCGACCTGCAGCTTCAGCGGCGCCTGCTCCTGCAACTGGTCGGGGTGCCACAGGGTCACCTCCGCGGCGCCCTCCGGCACGCCGTCGATGTGGGCGATGCCCTGGGCATCTGTCTTGGCGAAGTAGGGCGTCGCGCTCACGTAGACCTGGCCGCGCATCGAGCCGTGGATGTGGCAGCCCAGGCCGATCGGGCCGGCGTGGGCGACCTTGACCTCGGCGCTGGTGCTGCCGGACTTCTTCGCGGGCGCCGTCGCGGGCTTGTACTCGTCGTCGTAGCTGCTGCTGCGCGATGCCGCCTTGGCCGCATCCAGCCTGAGCTCGAAGTACTCGACCGCCGGCATGCTGCCCAGCGGCCCGCTGGGCATCGAGCGCACGTGGTGGTCGTAGTTGTCCTGGTTCACGAAGCGCAGGGTGCTGCCCACCGGCACCACGGTGAGGAAGGGCACGAAGCGCAGGTTCTCCTGCGCGATCACGACCGGCGCCGAGGCGGGCTTGGGCTCGGGCGTGCCAGGAGCCTGCACCAGCACCACCACGTCGGCGGCGGGCTGCCCGTCGCGGTCGGTGACGGCGAGCTCGAGGGTGCCGGCGAAGGCGGTGAACGGCACGAGGAGCAGGAGCGCGAGGGAGGTGGTCTTCATCGTGGAGGCGGCTCAGGGGACGTTGATGATCTCGCGGTGCATCGGCGCCAGGCGGGCGAGCAGGCGGTTCTGGGCGCTGAAGGGAATGCCGCGCGCTTCCATCGACGTCTGCAGCACCTCGACCAGCGCATTGAAGGCGGCTCGGTCGATGTCGACGCCCTCGTGCACCCTCTTCATGTCGGGCCCTTCACGCCGGCACGGTCCGCCCGAGACCTCGCACACCTGCACGACGAGCTCGGCCTTGATGTGGGCCTGGTCGGCCTCCTTGAAGAACGGGTTCATGCGGGTGTCGGCCAGCAGGCGCTGCATGAAGTCGTCCATCAGGGCCTGAAGCCCCGGCTGGCCACCGAGCTGCTGGTAGAGGCTGTCTTCGGTGGCGAGAGCGTGCGATGACAGGGTGACGGCTGCGGCGACCAGCAGCAGGTGCGGCAGGCGCGCGAGGGTTTGCATCTTCATGGTCAGAACGCGAGCTGGGCGGAGAGGTAGGCGCCGGCCTGGCGGCGGGGCACGACGGCCGGCACGATGCGGCCGAGGTCGACGTAGGCGGCGGTCAGCGAAAAGGCCTTGCAGGGGGCCCAGGCGACGAACACGTCGGCCCAGTCGTCCTCCTTCAGGCCCGCGCCGAGCGCCGACGGGTTGAGGCTGTCGGGCTTGGCGCGGTACTCGAGGCCGACAGCCACGTCCTTGCGCAGCAGCCAGGCCAGCGAGACCTCGGGCTGCAGCGAGTAGCCGTCATGCGCCGCGCCGCCGAAGCCGAGCAGGCCGTTCTGGTTGGCCCGGGTGAGGCGCAGGGTGCCGTTGACGAGCACGCCTTGAGCGAGGAAGAGCTTGGTCGCGCTCAAGTACAGGTCGGTGCCGCTGCGGTCAGCCCCGAGGGCCGCGAGCGTCGGGGCGAGCCCGCCAGCATCCAGGTGCTTGTATTCGAGGCCGACGGCCAGTTGCGGCATCCAGGTGTCGCTGTCGATCACCGCCTCGCCGGCGAAGCGCCACTTGGCGCCGAGGATGTCCTGCTTCAGGTGCAGGCCAGGCAGGCCGAGCGCGGGGCCGGTGGGGCCGGTGTCGAAGTCCTGGCGGGCCAGCGAGAACTCGAAGCGATCGCTCACGCCCAACGCCGCGCCGTAGGCGTTCATCGCGTAGTCCTGCGTCACGGTTCGGGTCGCGAACGCGGTGCCGCCGAACTGGTGATCGGTGGCGTAGCTGGCGGTGGTGGCCCAGGGCGTGAGGCCGCCGCCGGCGGCGCCGTCGATGGAGCTGACGCCGCCCGTCAGCAGCAGCTTGCCCTGGCCGTGGACGAGGGCGGGCGAGGGGTCCTCGGCCGCGTAGGCCGTGGAGGCGGCCAGCAGAAGGCCGAGCAGGAGCGGGCTTGGGCGAAAGGCTGAAGGCATGCAGTGCGTCGCTGAGGAAGACTGCTGCTGCTACGTTGCAGGGCAGGCGCTGGATTCGCACTTCGGCCAACGGCTGGGCCGCTGGATCGCCGCGCCCGGCCGCGGCGTGCAGTTGTTCACGCCGCGCCGGGTTCCTCGCCTTCGAAGAGCGGCAGGTTGTAGGTGGCAGGCGGCTCGGCCGCCGACGGGGCCTTCGAGGCCGCGCGCCGGGGCGCGGCCTGCGCGCGGGTGCGGGCCTGGGCCTGGCGGGCCTCCCACTCGCCGGGCGTCATCAGCTTGCTGCCGCGCACCCCGAGCAGGCGCAGGCGGCGCGTCAGGTCCACCCGCTTCAGGCACTCGCCGGCCGCGCGGCGGATGGCCAGGGCGTCGGCCGTCGGCTCGGGCAGCGTCAGGTCGCGCGTGGCCGTCTTGAAGTCGTCGAAGCGCAGCTTGATGCCTATGGTCTGGCTCAGGTAGCCCTTGCGCTGCAGGTCGGCCGCGAGGTGCTCGCACAGCTGCGTGAAGATGGCGCCCAGCTGGGCCTTGTCGCGCACGGCGTGCAGGTCGCGGTCGAAGGTCGTCTCGTGGCTCATCGAGACCGGCTCGCCGTCGGTCACCAGCGGCCGCTCGTCGCGCCCCCAGGCGGCGTCGTTCAGCCAGGCGCCGTAGCTGCGGCCGAAGTGCTCGACCAGCCAGGCGCGCTCGCAGCGGGCCAGGTCGCCGACCGTCTGGATGCCGAGCTCCGCCAGCTTCGCCGCCGCCTTGGGCCCGATGCCGTTGACCTTACGGGCGGCCAGCGGCCAGATGCGAGTCGGCAGGTCTTCCATCGTCAGCACGGTCAGGCCGTCGGGCTTTTCGAGCTCGGAGGCGAGCTTGGAAAGCAGCTTGTTGGGCGTGACGCCGATGGAGCAGGTGAGCCCGCCGGTGGCCCGCTTGACGTTGTTCTTGATCTCCAGCGCCAGGGCCCGCACGCCGCCGAGCGGGTCGTGGCCCACTGGATCCTGCGCGCCGGGGACGTTCGTCAGGTCGATGTAGATCTCGTCTATGCCGCGGTCCTCGATCACCGGCGCGAGCTCGGCCACGGCGGCCTTGAACCGGCGCGAGTAGAGCCGGTACTGCTCGAAATCCACGGGCAGCAGGACCGCGTTGGGCGCCAGGGCCGCCGCCTTCATCGTGCCCATCGCCGAGAACACGCCCATGGCCCGCGCCTCGTAGGTCGAGGTGGTGATGACGCCGCGGCCGGCGTAGTCCTTCAGCAGGGAGTAGCGGCGGGTGCCGTCGGGCAGTTGCTCCGGCTGGTGGCGCCGCCCGCCGCCCACCACGACGGGCTTGCCCCGCAGGTCGGGGTAACGCAGCAGCTCGACCGACGCATAGAAGGCGTCCATGTCGAGGTGCGCGATGAGGCGGCGGGGCGGCGTGGCACTCACTGGATGGATTATCAGTGGCGTGGCGCTTCATCTCAACGATCCGCCGGTTGCCTCTTGAAATGTGCAAATCGCACATTTAATATCCAACCGTCGCAGATGCCGGGTCCGCCCCGGCGATCCATCCACCGTGCCCCCCGCGGGCGGGAGATTTCGATGAGCACTCTTGGCAAGACCTCCTGGCTCGGCATCGGCCGGGCCGCCTTCTCGCTGCTCTGCATGGCCGCAATCCTGGCCGCGTGCGGCGGCGGTGGCGGCGGCAGTGCGGACAGCCCCCCGCCGCCCGCCGCGCAACGATCGTTCACCAGCGGCGCCATCACCGGCTTCGGCTCGGTGATCGTCAACGGCGTGCGCTTCGACGACAGCGGCGCCGAGGTGGTCGACGAAGACGGCCGGCACCTGGGTCGGGACGATCTCAAGCTCGGCGAGCAGGTCGAGGTCGAGGCCTCGCAGGTCGACCGCGCCGGCGGGCATGGGGTGGCCACCCGCATCCGGATCGGCAGCGAGATCGTCGGCCCGGTGGAGGCGATCGACCTGGCCGCGCGGCGGCTGACGGTGCTCGGGCAGTCGGTCGACGTCGGCGCGCGAACCGTGGTGGACGACAACCTGGCCGGGGGCTTGGCCGGTCTTTCGGTCGGCACCGTCCTCGAAGTCCACGCCCGTTTCGACGCCGCGCGCGGCGTCTTCGATGCCACCCGGCTCGAGAGTGCCGGCGCCCCCGCGGCCTTCAAGCTGCGAGGCGTCGTCTCGGCCCTGGACGCGCCAGCCCAGACGTTCCGGATCGGCGCTGCGGCGATCGACTACGCCGCCGCCACCTCGGTCACGTCTTCGCTGGCGGACGGCGCGGTGGTTCGGGTCCTGCTCCAGACCACGCCCGTCGAAGGTCGCTGGATCGCCACCTCGGTGCAGAGCGGCGAACGCGCCCCGGACGACCATGGCGAGGCGGAGGTCAAGGGCCTGGTCAGCGCCTTCACCTCGGCCACGCAGTTCAGCATCGACGGCCTGGCCGTGGATGCCGGCAAGGCCACCTTCCCCGACGGGCAGGCCGGCGTCGTCCTCGGCGCCCTGGTCGAAGTCGAGGGATCCATCGTCGACGGCATCCTGGTGGCCACCCGCGTGCACCTCGAGGACGAGGAGAGCGAGCACGAGCGGGGTGAAGACTTCGAACTGCACGGCGCCCTGAGCGCACTCGACGCCGCGAACCACCGCTTCACCCTGCGCGGCCTGACCGTCACCTTCGACCAGGCGACGGCCTGGCGCGACCTGGCCGCCGACCAGCTGGCCGAAGGCCTCCAGGTCGAAGTGCAGGGCGTGCTCTCGGCAGACGGCACCCAGCTGGCCGCAACCCGCATCTCGCTCGAGGACTGACGGCTGCCGGCAGGGGAATAGCCGACAAGGTAGGATCGGCTGGGCGAATCGCACATTTGTGTATCAGGCCTCCGCCCGGCCCCTCTGTCCGTGACCGAACCGACCGATCCTTCGCTGCCGCCCGACCAACAGGCCGTGCTGGAAGCCGTGAATGCCCTGCTGCTGCCGCTGGCCCGGCTGGCGGTGGCGCGGGGGGTCCAGTTCGCCGCGGTGGAGGAACGTTTGAAGACTGCTTTCGTCCAGGCTGCGCGAGAGGCCAACCCCGGCGGGCTGCCCCACCGGCAGGTCAGCCGCATCAGCACGGCCACCGGCATCAACCGGCGCGAGGTGACCCGGCTGGTCAACTCCCACCTGGAGCCCGCGCGCCCGCGGCGCTCGCTCGCCGGCGAGGTCTACGCCCACTGGCTGACCAATCCGCTGTACCGCGATCCAGCGGGCCAGCCGCGCGCGGTGCCCCGCCAGGGGCCTCGCCCGAGTTTCGAGACGCTGGCGCGCGAGGTGACCAGCGACGTGCATCCCCGCAGCCTGCTCGCCGAGATGCTGCGCCTGGGCTACGCCACCCAGGACGAGGCCCGCGACGAGGTCGTCCCGGTCAAGGACGCGCTGGTGCCCCGGGGCGACCTTCCGCGATCGCTGCGCATCCTGGGGGCCAACGTCGGCGGACACCTGGCCGGCGCCGTGGCCAACGTCCTGGGCGACGGCCACCGGCATTTCGAGCAGGCGATCGTCGCCAGTGGCATTCCGCTTGACGCATTGCAAGCCGTCCGGCAACTCACCGCGGCCCAATGGAAGCTGGCCTTCGACAGCCTGGTGCCGGCGTTGGAGCGCCTGATCGAGGCCGGCGCGGCCGAGCAGCCTGCCGGTGCCGACCCGGCTCCGCTGCAGCGCGTGCTGATCGGCCTTTACAGCTACCACCAGCCCGACCTGGCCGCGGCGCCCGCCGGCGAAGCGGCCCCTGCGGGAGGAGAGTCCTGATGTCATCACGTTTCTTGTCGTCCTGGTTGCTGCGCCGCCTGGCGTGGCCGGCCCTGCTGGCCCTCGCTGCGGCGCTGCATGCCTGCGGCGGCGGCGTGGAGGGCCAGGGCACCGGCTCCGTCAGCAGCTACAGCGAGGGGCCGATCGCCGGCTTCGGCTCGATCGTGGTCAACGGCGTCCACTACGACGAATCGAAGGCGCGCATCACCGATGACGACGGGCGGGCGCTGTCGGCCGATGGGTTGAAGCTCGGCATGACGGTCCGCATCGACGGCGGCCCGATCGACCAGGTGGCGGCGACGGCGGTGGCCGACACGATCCGGGTGAGCAGCGACCTGGTCGGCCCGGCCAGCGCCAACGACCTGGCGACCTCCACCCTGACGGTGCTCGACCAGGCGGTGCGCGTCACCGCCTCGACCGCCTTCGACGACCAGCTGCCGAACGGCCAGGCCTCGGTGCTGCCGGGCGACCTGCTGCAGGTGTATGCCATCCTGGATCCGGTCAGCAAGGTCTACGCGGCCCAGCGGATCGACAAGGTCTCCGGCACGCCGGCCGCCTACAAGATGCGCGGCGTCGTCGCCGGGTTGGACACCTCGAAGCGCACGCTCCAGGTCGGCGGCGCGGCGCTGGCCTACGGCGAAGGCGTGGCGCCCGGCAACCTCGCCAATGGCCAACTGGTGCGGATGGCGTTGCAGACGGCGCGAGACGGCAGCGGCCGCTGGGTGGTGACCCGCTTCGACGATGCGGCGGCCCGGCCGGACGAGGACAGCGAGGCCGAGATCGAGAGCGTGATCGCGACGTTCAACTCCAACGCCGACTTCACCGTCTCGGGCCTGCGGGTGAACGCGAGCGGCGCAAAGATCGAACCGGCCGGCGCCACCCTGGCCGCCGGGGTGCGGGTCGAGGTCGAGGGCACGGTGAAGGGCGGCGTGCTGGTGGCGACCAAGCTCGAGGTCAAGGGCAGCGGCGACGATGGCGGCGACGACTCCGGCCGCGAGATCGAGATCGACGGCCGCATCGCCACCCTCGACACCGCCGCGCAGACCTTCGTCCTGCGCGGCGAGGTCGTCGACTACAGCGCCGCCTCGTTCAGCGGCGGCGATGCCGGCCAGCTCGGCGTCGACGTGAAGGTCAAGGTCCACGGCCATCTCTCCGGCGACGGCACCTCCGTCCTCGCCGACGAGATCGAGTTCGAGAACTGAGCCTTCCTCGGCCCCTGAGGGCCTCGAAGGCTCAGTGGGCCAGCCGGGATCGGTGGCGCTCGATCTGGGCGCGGGCCTGCTGCGGCGCCGTGCCGCCGATGACGTTGCGGGCGTTGAGCGAGCCGGTCAGGCTCAGCACCTCGAACACGTCCTCGCCGATGCCCGGATGCAGCGATTGCAGCGCAGCCAGGGGCAGGTCCGAGAGATCCACGCCGCGGCCCAGGGCCTCCTTCACCGCATGGGCCACCACCTCGTGCGCGTCGCGGAAGGGCAGGCCCTTCTTCACCAGGTAGTCGGCCAGGTCGGTGGCGGTGGCGTAGCCGCGGCGGGCCGCGGCCTGCATCGCCTCGGCCTTGACCTTCAGGCCGCCCGAGCGCGTGCCGGTGGCGGCATCGAGCTCGCCGCCGACCATCTCGGCCATGATGCGCAGCGTGTCCTTCACCGTGTCCACGGTGTCGAACAGCGGCTCCTTGTCTTCCTGGTTGTCCTTGTTGTAGGTCAGCGGCTGGCCCTTCATCAGCGTGATCAGCGCCATGAGGTGGCCGACCACGCGACCGCTCTTGCCGCGTGCCAGCTCCGCGACGTCCGGATTGCGCTTCTGCGGCATGATCGACGAGCCGGTGCAGTAGCGGTCGGAAAGGTCGATGAAGCCGAAGTTCTGGCTCATCCACAGCACGATCTCTTCCGCCAGCCGCGAGACGTGCACCATCACCAGCGTGGCGAAGGCGGTGAACTCGATCGCGAAGTCGCGGTCGCTCACCGCGTCCAGCGAGTTCTGGCAGATGCCTTCGAAGCCCAGCGCCTGCGCGACGCTCTCGCGGTCCAGCGGATAGCTCGTGCCGGCGAGGGCGGCGGCGCCCAGCGGCAGGCGGTTGACCCGCTTGCGGACGTCGGCCAGGCGCTCGCCGTCGCGCGCGAACATCTCCACGTAGGCCAGCAGGTGGTGGGCGAAGCTCACCGGCTGGGCCACCTGCATGTGGGTGAAGCCGGGCATCACCGTCTCGGTGTGGTGAGCCGCCACGCCAAGCAGTGCGCGCTGCATGTCGGCCAGCAGGGTCGCGATGGCGTCGATCTCGCCGCGCAGCCACAGCCGCACGTCGGTGGCCACCTGGTCGTTGCGCGAGCGGCCGGTGTGCAGCCGCTTGCCCGCGTCGCCCACCAGCTGGGTCAGGCGGGCCTCGATGTTCAGGTGCACGTCCTCGAGCTCGTCCTTCCAGACGAACTCGCCGCTGTCGATCTCGGCCTTCACCTGAGCCATGCCGCGCTCGATGTCCGCCAGGTCCTGCGCACCGATGATGCCCTGGCGGGCCAGCATGGCCGCGTGGGCCAGGCTGCCGGCGATGTCAGCCTGCCACAGGCGCTGGTCGAACGAGACGCTGGCGGTGTAGCGCTTGACGAGTTCGCCCATGGGCTCCGAGAAGAGGGCGGACCAGGCCTGGGATTTCTTGTCGAGTTGATTGCTCATCGCGCGCACCGTCAGCGTCAGGGAAACCACGGATTCTAGGAGCCATGCGCTTTCGCGGCCCGGCGGGCCGCCGACAATCGCCGCCGTGAGACCGACGCAAGACACCGGTGCCGCCAGCACCTTGTTCGACGACCTGCGCGAGGCCGTGACCTCGCCCGACCCTTCGCAGCCCGAGCCGCTGCCGCTGTGCCGCAGCGGCACCCTGCTGCGGGCCATGCTGCTGGTGGTGGTCGTGCTGGGGGCCGGCCTGCTGTTCGGGGCGCGCAACTTCCTGGGCTGGCTGGAGGACGTCTCCTCGGCCGCCACCGTCGCCGTGCCCGCGTGCCTGCTGTGGGTGCTCCTGGCCTGTGCCGGGAGGCGGCTCATCGCCCGGGCGCCGCTGCCCGCGCAGGTGGGTGTCGCGGCGGCCCTGGGCGCCGCTGCCGCCATGGCGCTGTGGTGGCCGATGGCGGCCTTCGGAATGGCGCCATCGCCCGCGGCACCGGCTTTGGCGCCCGCCGTGACCGGGGCCCTGCTGGCGGCCCTGGTGTTCCAGAACGAGCGCTGGCGCGAGCGGGCGCGGCTTCCGGCGGCGGCGGCCGCCCGCCTGGCTGACCTGCAGACCCGCATCCGGCCACACTTCCTCTTCAACACCCTCAACACGGCGATCGCCCTGGTGCAGCTCGATCCGAAGCGCGCGGAGGAGGTGCTGGAGGACTTGTCCGACCTGTTCCGCGCAGCCCTGGGCGCACTCGACCAGGCCACCACCGTCGGCGCCGAGATCGAGCTCAGCCGGCGCTACCTTGCCATCGAGCAACTGCGCTTCGGCCGCCGGCTGGACGTGGAATGGGACCTCGACCCGCACGCGAACGCCGCCAGGCTGCCGCCGCTGGCGCTGCAGCCCCTGATCGAGAACGCCGTGCGACACGGCATCGAGCCGCACGACAAGGGCGGCACGATCGAAGTACGCACGCGCCGCCGGCGCGACCGGGTGCTGATCTCGGTCACCAACACCGTGGCGCCGGGCCCTTCCAAGGCCGGCCACGGCATAGGCATTGCGAGCGTTCGCGAACGCCTGCGCCTGATGCATGATCTCGACGCCGATTTCCGCAGCGGCCTGACCGAGGACGGCCGCTACCGGGTGAGCATCGGCATCCCCTGTTGACACCCCGGCGGCTGCATCGATGGACCGACTGCGCGTTCTGATCGTCGACGACGAGCCCCTGGCCCGCATGCGGCTGCGGGGGCTGCTGGCCGATTGCGTCCGCCCGGCCGCGGCCGTGGTGGACGAGGCCGGCAGCGCCTCCGAGGCCCTGCATGCGCTGGCGCGGCAGCCTGTCGATGCCGTGCTGCTGGACATCCACATGCCGGGCATGGACGGCATGGCCCTGGCCCGGCGGCTGCGCGAGCAGGCGGCGCCCCCGGCGGTCGTGCTCATCACCGCGCACGCCGAGCACGCGCTGCAGGCCTTCGAGGTCGATGCGGTCGACTACCTGACCAAGCCGGTGCGGCGAGCGCGGCTGCAGGAGGCGCTGGCCCGTGTCGAGCAGCGCCTGGGCCGGACGAGCCCGGTGGCGCCGCCCGTCGTGCCGGCCGAGGTCCCGACGCTGGTGGTGAGCGACCGGGGCCGGGTGCTTCGCATCCCCGTCTCGGAGGTGGTCTACCTGAGGGCGGAGATGAAGTACGTCACGCTCACGACCACCAGGCATCGCTATGTGCTGGACGATGCCCTGGCGGATCTGGAGCAACGCCTGGGGGATGCGGTGGTGCGCATCCACCGCAGCATGGTCGTCGCCAAGACGGCGGTGCGGGCGCTCGAGCGGCGCGCGCTCGCCAACGGCGATGCAGACGAGGGCGGCGAGAGCTGGGCGGTGCAGGTCGAGCCCGGCGGCGAGTGGCTGCAGGTTTCGCGCCGCCAGCTGCCGCAAGTGCGCGAGGTGCTCGCGCGTGCCGGCTGAAGCTTCGCGGCGGCGCGTCCGCGCGGCCTGGCTGGGGGGCCTCGCCGTGCTGGTGCTCGGACTCGGATGGCTGCTGTTCGCCGCGATGCGCGAAGAGCCCCGGCCGGCGGAAGAGGCCTCCGGCGGTCCGGGCGTCGACGTGGCCGCCGCGGCACTCGGGGTCGTGGCCGCGCAGCTCGCCGCCTCGGCGCCGGCTTCGGCGGCCTCCTCGGCGCCGCCCGCGTCTTCGGCCGTCGCCGAGCCGGTGGATGCAGCCTGCCCGCCGGCCTGGCGCGCGCTGGCAGGCCAGCCGGCGGATGCGGTGGACAGCGCCTTCCGCCGCCTGCGTCCGGGCACCCTGTCGCACGCAGCACGCCTGCTGGCGGCTTCGTCGGATCCGTTCGAGCGGGTGGCCGGCCAGTTGCTGGGAGCACGCGCCAGGGCGCCGGACGAGGCGCCTCCGCCCGAGGCTTTCCTCAACCTCGTGAGCGAAGCGCTCGCGGGCGGGGACCTGCGTGTCTCGGGCCTGGCGGCGCAGTTGTGCGCCAGCCCTTCGACCGAGCCGCCCGCGGCCTGCTCGTCGTTCACGCCCCAGAACTGGGCCGCTGCCGACCCCGACAACATCCAGCCCTGGCTCGCCCTGGCCGCCGAAGCCCAGGACAACGGCGATCCGGCGGGCGTGCGCGAGGCCCTGGCCCGCGCGGCTCAGGCCGGCACCAACCGCCTCGTGAGCGCCGAGCTGCCACGGCTGGTGCGCAGCCCATCCCTGCAAGGGCTGACGCCCGTCGAGCGCGAGGTGCTGGTGATCGACCTGCTGGGCGTCGGCAATGCGCTGACGGCGGTCGGGTCGCTGGAGGTCTCGCGCCTTTGCCCCGGCCAGGGCATGGGCCCGGTGCGTGTGCAGCAGTGCGGCCAGATCGCCGAGCGCCTGGTCGAGCAGGGCCAGACGCTGATCGAGCGCGGCATCGGCATCTCCATCGGCCGCCGCGCCGGCTGGGATGCCGACCGGGTGGCCGAGCGGGAGGCCGAGCATCGCGACCTGCGGGAGGCGCTCGGCGACGCCACCGGCCTCGCCCCGCCCGGCGAGGGCCCGATGACGCTGGCCCAGGCCTGCGAGACCTGGCAGCGGGTCGACGCCGTGACGGCGCTCATCACCACCGACACCGAAGTGGCCCTCGCGCGCCATGCGCTGCAGCAGCGGCAGCAGCAGGCGCCCGTCGAGCGTTGACTGCTAGCCCGTGTTTCTCAGGCCGGCCGCGATGCCGTTGATGGACAGGTGGATGCCGCGCTGCAGGCGGTCGTTGGAGGGATCGCCCTCGCGGCGGCGGCGGTAGCGCCGCATGAGTTCGACCTGCAGGTGGTTCAGCGGGTCGAGGTAGGGGAAGCGGTGCTCGATCGAGCGCGCCAGCGCCGGGTTGCTTTGCAGGCGCTCGCCCTCGCCGGTGATCAGCGCCAGCGCATCGTGCGTTCGATCCCATTCGGCACGGATGGCGGCGAAGATCTTCTTGCCCAGGCGCTTGTCCTCGACCAGCTCGACGTAGCGGGCAGCGATGCGCAGGTCGCTCTTGGCCAGCACCATGTCGAGGTTGGACAGCAGCGTGCGGAAGAAGGGCCACTGCTTGTGCATGCGCTGCAGCAGCTCCAGCCGCGTGGCACGACCTGCGCCTTCGCCGAGGAACGTCTCGACCGCCGAGCCGAAGCCGCACCAACCCGGCAACGCGACGCGGCACTGACCCCACGAGAATCCCCAGGGGATGGCGCGCAGGTCCTCGATCGCGCGGGTGGACTTGCGTGACGCAGGTCGCGAGCCGATGTTCAGCTCCGCGATCTCGCGGATCGGCGTGGCCGCGAAGAAGTAGTCGGTGAAGCCCTCGGTCTCGTACACGAGGTGGCGGTAGGCCGACATGCTGGCCTGGCTCAGCGCCTCGGCCGCCTCCAGGAAGGCCTTGGACGCGGCCTTGGTGGGATGAAGCAGGCTGGCCTCCAGCGTGGCCGCCACGAGCGTCTCCAGGTTGCGCCGGCCGATCTCGGGATGGGCGTACTTGGAGGCGATCACCTCGCCCTGCTCGGTCAGGCGGATCTGGCCCTTCACCGTGCCGGGCGGCTGGGCGAGGATGGCCTGGTAGCTCGGGCCGCCGCCGCGGCCGACCGTGCCGCCGCGGCCGTGGAACAGCCGCAGCCTGATGCCATGCGAACCCGGGCCCCCAGACGCAGCGCCTCGCGCTGCGTCGCCCCCCGAGGGGGACGCGCCGCCTCGGGAGCGGCCCGGCGGCGGCGCCTCGAGCGCATCGAACATCTCCACCAGCGCGATCTCGGCGCGGTAGAGCTCCCAGTTGCTGGTGAAGAAGCCGCCGTCCTTGTTGCTGTCGGAGTAGCCGAGCATCACGTCCTGCTCGCCGCCGCCGCGGGCCACCAGCTCGGTGATGCCCGGCAGGGCGTAGAACTCGCGCATGATCGAGACCGCGTTGCGCAGGTCGGCGATGGTCTCGAACAACGGCACGACGATGAGGTCGGCCACGCCGTGGTCGTTCAGCGTGCCCTGCATCAGGCCCGCTTCCTTCTGCAGCAGCAGCACCTCCAGCAGGTCGCTCACCGTCTCGGTGTGGGAGATGATGTAGTGGCGGATGGCGGCCTTGCCGAAGCGCTTGCGCATCTCGGCGGCCGTCTCGAAGATCGCCAGCTCGCCCTGGGCGAGGGCCGAGTAGTCGGCGCCCCGCACGCGCAGCGATCTCGCTTCATCGAGCAGGCGCAGCAGCAGGGTGCGGCGCTGATCTTCGGAAAGGCTCGCGTAGTCCGGCTCGATGCGGGCGATGCGAAGCAGCTCGGCCACCACCAGCTCGTGCTGGTCGGAGCTTTGGCGCAGGTCCACCGTGGCCAGGTGGAAGCCGAAGACCTGCACCGCGCGTTGCAGCGGTGCGAGGCGCGGGGCGACCAGCGCATCGGCATGGTGTGAGCGCAGCGAGCGTTCGATGATGGCCAGGTCGGCCGCGAAGGCGTCGGCGTCGGGATACGGATCCTGCGGCGCGACCGCGTGGCGTAGCGCCTCGGTGCCGGTCAGCTGGTGCAGCGTGGCGGCGAGGCGGGCGTAGATGCCGATCAGCGCGCGGCGGTAGGGCTCGTCCTCGCGGTGCGGGTTCTTGTCGGGCGAGCGCGCGGCCAGGGCCTGCATCTCGGCCGTGACCGGCGCCAGCATGTTCGACATCGACATCTCGGCGCCGAGCGAGTGCACCTCGGTGAGGTAGTGGCGCAGGGCGGTCTCGGCTTGGCGGGACAGCGCCAGCAGCAGGGTCTCGGCCGTCACGTTGGGGTTGCCGTCGCGGTCGCCGCCTATCCAGTGGCCCATGCGGAAGAAGGGCGGCACCGGATGGCCCTGCAGCGCCTCCTCGATCTCGCGGTACATGCGCGGGATCTGCCGAAGGAAGGTCGCGTGGTAGTACGACAGCGCGTTCTCGATCTCGTCCGACACGCGCAGCTTGGCGGTGCGCAGCATGCGCGTCTGCCACAGCTGGGTGACGCGGGCGCGGATCAGCTGCTCGTTCTCCTGCAGGTCGCGTTCGCTCTTGAGCTCGTCTCGCTGGCTGATCAGGTTGGCGATGCTGCGCTCGGCGTCGAGGATGCTCGTGCGCTGGACCTCGGTGGGGTGGGCCGTGAGCACGGGCGAGATGTAGGCGCGCTCCAGCAGGGCGGCGATGTCGGCGCCGCGGTGGTCCGCCTTGGCCAGGCGCTCGAAGCAGTAGGCCAGCGAGCCCTCGTGCAGGTGGCCCTCGGCTTCGTGGTGGGTGCGACGGCGCACGTGGTGGCGGTCCTCGGCGATGTTGGCCAGGTGCGAGAAGTAGCTGAAGGCCCGGATGACGCTGACCGTCTGCTCGGCCGAGAGGTTCTTCAGCAGCCTGTCCAGCACGCGGCCGGCGGAGGCGTCCTTCTTCAGCCGGTAGGCCACCGAGAGCTGGCGGACGCGCTCGATCAGCTCGAAGGCCTGACGGCCCTCCTGCTCGCGGATCACGTCCCCGAGGATCCTGCCGAGTAACCGGATATCCTCGACCAGTGGCCGGTTCTTCTCCGCGGCGTCGGCCATCGAGCGGTCGGCTTCAGAGGAGGAAGCTGGCTTCGTCGGGCTGCGGCGTTTCGAGGGCGCGGGGCGGGCGTCGCGGGGCATGATGGCTCCAGAAGGACGTAACCAAATTACCAATTGCCGATGTTACCAGTTCGCCTGGACGCATTCGAGCGCCCGGGCCGGCTGGCGATAATCCGGGCATGTCCGAAGCCGCCACCCCCGCCGCCCGTCCCCTCGCTCGACCGATCGTCATCGCCACCCGCGAGAGCCGCCTCGCCCTGTGGCAGGCCGAGCACGTGAAGGCGCGGCTCGCCTCGGAGCTGGGCCTGGCCGCCGAGCTGCTCGGCATGACGACGCGGGGCGACCAGATCCTCGACCGCACGCTGTCCAAGGTCGGCGGCAAGGGCCTGTTCGTGAAGGAGCTGGAGCTGGCGATGGAAGCGGGCCAGGCGCGCCTGGCCGTGCACTCGCTCAAGGACGTCCCCATGGACCTGCCCGAGGGTTTCGTGCTGGCCGCGATCCTCGAGCGGGAGGATCCGCGCGATGCCTTCGTCTCGCCGAGATTCGAGCGACTGGCAGCCTTGCCGGACGGCGCGGTGGTCGGCACCTCCAGCCTGCGCCGCGTGGTGCAGATCAAGGCCCTGCGGCCCGATCTGCGCATCGAGCCCTTGCGCGGCAACCTCGACACCCGACTGCGCAAGCTCGATGAAGGCCAGTACGACGCGATCGTGCTGGCGGCGGCCGGGCTCAAGCGGCTGGGCCTCGGGCATCGGATCCGCGCGGTGTTCGAGGCCGACGAGATGATCCCGGCCGCCGGGCAGGGGGCGCTGGGGCTGGAGATCCGCGCCGACGATGCCGAACTGGCCGCTGCGCTGGCCCGCCTGTCCCATCCGGCCACCTGGCTGGCGGCGCATGCCGAGCGCGCGGTGTCGCGCTCCCTCGGCGGCAGCTGCTCCGTGCCGCTGGCGGCGCATGCCCGTTGGGACGAGGCCGGCGCCGAGATGCGCCTTTCGGTGGCGCTCGGCCATGGCGCGGATCCGCTGCAGCCGCTGCTGATGCTGGAGGTGCGCGCTCCGGTGGCCGACACCGAAGCCGCCGAGGCGCTGGGCCGGCACGCCGCTGCCCGCCTGGGCGAGGCGGGCGCGGCCCGCTACCTGGCCGCCGCGGCGGCCTGAGGGCATGGGGCGCCTTGCCCTCGTCACCCGCCCGCGGGCCCAGGGCGAGGCATGGCAGCGCCGCCTGGCGGCGCTGGGCGTCCGCTCCGAGCTCCTGCCGCTGATCGACATTGCGCCGGCGCCCGATGCCGGGGCGCTGCGGTCCTGGGCGCAGGGTCTGGCGGAGGATCCGGCCGCCCTGGTCATGTTCGTGAGCCCGAATGCCGTGCAAGGGTTTTTCGATGCGCTGGAGCCGGGCTGGCGATGGCCGGCGGAGACGACCGCCGGTGCCACGGGCCCCGGCACGGCGGCGGCCCTGCGCGCGGGCGGGGTGCCCGAAGCAGTCGTCGTCGTGCCCGCCGTCGACTCGGCGCAGTTCGATTCGGAGGCGTTGTGGGCGCTGCTCGAGCCGCGGCGCTCCTGGGCCGGCGCGCGCACGGCCATCGTTCGAGGCGAGGGCGGGCGCGACTGGCTGGCCGAGAGGCTGCGTGCGGCGGGCGCCTCGGTCGAGTTCGTGCAGTCGTATTCGCGTCAGGCGCCGCGCCTCGGTGAGCAGGAACGCCGGTTGCTGGAGTTCGCGTTGGCCGAGCCGGACGGCGTGGCGTGGCTGATGAGCAGTTCGGAAGCGGTCGATCACTTGCGGGCCCTGGCGCCCGAGGCGTCGTGGGCCGGGGCGGTCGCCTTGGCCTCGCATCCGCGCATCGCCGAGAGCGCCAGGCGGCTGGGCTTCGGCCGCGTGGTCGAGGTGAGGCCGACGCCTGAAGCGGTGGCCGAGGCATTGGCTGCGCTTTGAGAGCCGCCTCGGCGCTCGTCACTGATCTTCACCACTGAAAGAGTCGGTACTGTGGCGTCGAAGCCGCGGCAGCGTCGGCGCCCCGAGACCCGTCGATACAATCCTGCGACACCGTGAATGCCCCTGAATTGCCCTCGCCGACGCCGGCATCGGCAGCCGCCGCGCCCGCGGCGACGGCGCCCGCAAGCCCGGCCGCTTCGCCGGCCGCCGCGTCCCGCCACCCCACGCCGCCCGATGCCCACGCCCTTCGCAGCCTCGTGCTGCCCGCGGGTGCATTGCTGCTGACCGTCCTCTGCGTGGTCAGCCTGTCCCTGGTCTGGAGCACCCAGCAGCGCGTGCGGGCGATCGAGCAGGAACTGGTCCGCCGCCAGCAGAACACGCAGGACCTGTCCACCGAAGCCCGGCTGCTCGCGCGGCAGGCGCACGACACGGCCTCCGACACGGCCGCCAAGCTCGCGCTGCTCGAAGCGCGCGTGGCCGAGACGGCGCTGCAGCGCAGCCAGGTGGAGGAGCTGATCCAGTCGCTGTCGCGCTCGCGTGACGAGAACGTGCTGGCCGACGTGGAAGCGGCCCTGCGAGTGGCGCAGCAGCAGTCGGCCATCACCGGCAGTGCGGAGCCTCTCGTGGCCGTGCTGCGCCAGGCCGACGAGCGCCTGGCCCGCTACAACCAGCCGCGGCTGGAGCGCGTGCGCCGCGCCGTGGCGCGGGACCTGGATCGCGTCCGCGCCGTGTCCGTGGCGGATGTCCCCAGCCTTTCGATCAAGCTCGACGAGGCGGTGCGCCTGGTCGACGACCTGCCGCTGATCGTCAATCCCGAGCGCAAGGCAGGTGCTGCGGGCGGCGGCGCCAAGTCGACGCCCGCCGCCGCCACCCGCGAAGCCGGGGCCGCCTCCGCGGCCACGCTGCCGGCCTGGCTCGGCTGGGTCGACCAGGCCTGGCAGCGCAGCGCCAGCGAAGTGTGGGCCGAGGTGCGCTCGCTGGTGCGGGTCACGCGCATAGACCAGCCGGAGGCGATGCTGATCGCGCCCGAGCAGGCCTACTTCCTGCGCGAGAACCTCAAGCTGCGCCTGCTGAATGCGCGCCTGGCGCTGCTTTCACGCCAGTTCGACCAGGCGCAGAACGACCTCAACCAGGCACAGGCCGCGCTCGAACGCTATTTCGACCGCAGCTCGCGCCGCGTGTCGGGTGCCCTGGATCTCCTGCGCCAGGTCGCCGGCCAGACGCGCCAGGTGAACCTGCCGCGCCCGGACGAGACGCTGGCCGCGCTGGCCGCCGCGTCGGCGGGCCGCTGAAGGAACGCTGCTCGGATGCGCTCAGTCATCTGGCTCGTGCTGCTCTTCGCCGCCGCGGTCGTGGCGGCCACCGTCCTCGGACAGAACGACGCGCTGGTGTCGCTGTTCTACGGGCAGTGGCGGGTGGACCTCTCGCTCAACCTGTTCCTGCTCGCGCTGATCGGCTCGATCTTCATCGTCTTCGCGGCGATGCAGGCGACCCAGGCGCTGCTCAGCCTGCCAACGCGTGCGCGCGAGTGGCGTGAACTCAAGCGCGAGCGTGCCGCCGGCGCGGCCCTGCGCGAGGCGCTGGCCGAGTTGTTTGCCGCCCGCTACGCGCGCGCCCAGCGGGCGGCCCAGCGGGCGCTCGACCTGCAGGCCCTGTGCGGCGCGCTTCGCAACGACACGCAGTTCACCGTCCTGGCCGAGATGATCGCCGCCACGGGCCTGCACCGCCTGCAGGACAAGCGCGCACGCGACGAGCGCATGAGCGCCGCCCTCGCCCTGGTGCGCGGCCGCGTAGGCTCCAACACGGCCTTCGATGGCCTGCAGATGCTCGGTGCCGAGTGGGCGCTGGAAGACCGTGACGCCGAGCGCGGCCTGGCGCTGCTGTCGGAGTTGCCGCCGGGTGTCGCACGCCGTACGCAGGCCCTGCGCCTGAAGTTGCAGGCGGCGCGGCAGCAGCGGCGTCCGCTCGACGCCTTGCAGACCGCACGCCTGCTGGCCAAGCACCAGGGCTTCTCGGCGCCGGCCGCCCAGTCGCTGCTGCGCTCGCTCGCCATCGAGGCGATCGAGCAGGCCTTCGACATCGAGCAACTGCGCCGCGTGTGGGCGGACCTGGACGCGGGCGATCGCCGGGATGCCTTTGTCGTCGCGCGCGCCGCGCGTCGCGCCCAGGCCCTCGGCGACGCCGAGCAGGGCCGCCAATGGCTGCAGCCCTCGTGGGATGCTATAGGCCAGGCAGGCGCCGACGACCGCCGCGAACTGGCGCTGGCCCTGGTGGCCTGCGCGCCTGGCATCGGCAGCGAGTGGCTGCCCCGCATCGAATCGGCGCTCACCGTGCATGGCCACGAACCGGCGCTGGTCGCCGCTGCGGCCATGGCCTTCGCCGACCGCCAGCTGTGGGGCAAGGCCAGGCGCCTGCTGGAGCAGACGTCCACCGCGGCATCGCTGCCGGCGGGTGTCCGCCGCCAGGCTCTTCGCTGCCTCGCAGCGATCGCTCGCGAAGAAGGCCGCGACGACCAGGCCCAGGCCTACGACCAGCGCGCGGCCGCCGTCGAGTGACGCGCTTTCGCAGCAAGTTTGCGGGCCGTGAATTTCCCGTGCTATACTGCGTGGCTCAGCGGCTGTAGCTCAGTTGGATAGAGTACTTGGCTACGAACCAAGGGGTCGTGGGTTCGAATCCTGCCAGCCGCGCCAATCAAAGCAACGGGTCAGCTCTCTCAAGGGGCTGACCCGTTTGTCTTTCCTGGCTCTCCCTTCCTTGGGAAGGTTGGGAAGGTTGGGCAGGTTGGGAAGGCATTGAAGGGCGCCGCTCGCCCGGTGCAGGCCATGAGCCCGGTGCGCAGGCGCCACTCAACTCCAGCGGAACAGGTGCTGCGCACGCCCGCGGGTGGCGGCGATCAGGCGTGCGTTCGGCTCGTCGACGCCGTCAACCCAGTCACGTGCGGCCTGCGTGCTGCGGCCGAAGTGCCGGTGCCGCGCCATCAGTCGTTCGATGCGCAATGCTTCGTCGGACTCGACGTACCACACGTCATCGAGCAGTGCGGCGACGCCTGCCCACGGCCCGTGGTCGAGGAGCAGGTAGTTGCCCTCCGTGATGACAAGCTGCGTCGCAGGCAGCACCGCGATAGCCCCGGCAACGGCTTCTTCGATCTCGCGCCGGAACTCGGGCGCATAGACGACCTCGTCATCGACCTGCTGCCGCAGGCGGCTCAGCAGCGCCGCGTAGCCTGCGCCATCGAAAGTGTCGGGCGCCCCCTTGCGCCCGGCGCGGGCCAGCCGCTGCAGCTCGACGTTGGCCAGGTGGAACCCGTCCATCGGGACGATCTGCGAAATGCCTGCAAAGGCCTGCTGCAGCGCCATCGCCAGGGTCGACTTGCCCGCTCCGGGCGGGCCGGCCAGTCCGAGCAGCTTGCGCCGGCCGTCAGCCAGCAAGGCCTTCACGCGGGCCAGGTGGAGCGCGGGGACGACGGGAAGATCGGACCGTGGCGTCGGGGTCATGGGTACGGGGCTGTTCGGCTGAGGGAGTGTGCTTGATCCTGCAGTTCCGGATTCCATCGCACGCGGCGCGCTTCAGCCCAGGCCGATCAACGGGATACCGCGAGCTGGTGCGAAAGAAAAAGGGCGGAGATCACTCCGCCCTTTGCTGATCGGTGAGAGCCTTCGATGGTGCGGCTTCAGCGCTGAGCCACGGTCGCGACAGCCGGCACGCGGGGGCTGGACGCCACGCGAAGATCCGTCTCGGTGTCGAACGGGTTCATCTCGCCGTGGGCTCGCGCCGCGATCACCTCGGCCCGCACTTCGGCGCGCGTCAGGCCGCTGGCGGAGGCCAGCTCGGACCTCGCGGAAGGCTTCACGAACAGCGCCACCAGGGCCGAGCCGGCGCCCTGGTTCTGGGCGAAGTAAGCGCTCTCGGGGTTGAAGCTGGAGATGCCTTGGGCGTTGCGCTGCGCGATGTACGCGGCTTGCACGGCTTCGCGGGTCAGGCCGTCGGCGGATTGCGCGGCGGGCAGGCGGTTGTAGGTCTCGGTGTCGAACACGTTGCGCTCGACGGACTGGGCGAAGGCGGTGCCGGCGATCGACAGGGCGATGGTGGCAACGGCGATCTGGGCTTGCTTGGCGAACATGGTGGTCATCCTTGGCGTGAATCGTTGAAGACGGGTTCCGGGCATGCGGCCGGCCGTCTGGCCTGCCGACTGTCCTTGCCTCGGTGAGTCGTTCTTTCGTTGCGGCTCATCGATGGACTGAACTGTAGAGATTCACGAACGCGGAATAAACGACCTCATTCGGTACGGTCCGTTGCTCGATTGCGAATAGTCGAAACCTGCGCCGGCGGTCTGCGTGCCGGCGCGGGGCATGACGACGCTGGTGAACCAGCCTTGCCCGCAGCGAGCGGCCGATGCCTTGCCGCCGGCGCTCACGGTCAGAAGCGATGCCGCATGCCCAGCTCGTAGCCGCGCGAAGTGCCACCCTCACCCATTCCGGGAGGGCCGTCGGTGATGACGTAGCGGGCCTGGCCTTCGTTGGAGATGCGGGCGGCCGAGGCGTAGAGGGCGCTGCGCTTCGAAAGGTTGTAGACGTAGCCGATGCCGATCTGCTGCGCGTCGTTGGCGCCGATCGCCGTGGCGCCGACCGTGCCTGAGAGGTCGGCCTTCACCCAGGAGGCTTTCAGCTCGTGCGGCCCCCAGGTCGCGACAGCGCCGACCAGGAGCAGCGTCTGCCTGGCATCGTCGAGCTTGAACTGGCGCCAGGCGGCCGAGAGCTTCACGTTGGCCACGTCGGCTTGCGCACCCAGGACCGTGTCGCGGAACTTGCCGTCGGTGGTCAGGCTGTTCTCCGATTCGGTGGTGCCTGCCGAGACGCCGAAACCCTTGCCCGCATAGCCCAGGCGGACGCCGAGCACCTTGGCGCGGCCGCTGGCGGCATCGCCGCCTTCGCTCGGCGCCAGCATGACTCCACCCTCGAAGCCACCCCAGCCGGCAGGCAGCAGCCACTGCAGGGTGTTGTCGGCGCGCACCGTGGTGTTGGGGTTGCTGCCGAAGGCCGCGCGGATGGGGCCGGTGGGGGAGGCCGACACCAGGTTCGCGGAACGCGCGACCCCGACGTAGGAGAAGGGGTCATGGCGCGTCCAGACCGAGTAGCTGGGCACGTAGTCGCGGCCCAGGCGCAGCTCGCCGAAGGCCGCGCTGGTCAGGCTGACCGTGGAGCGGCGATCCCAGAACTTCTCGGCCGTGGTGGCCGAGCCGACGTCCGCCAGCAGCCCGTGCTCCAGGTGGAAGCCTGCGCCCAGGCCGTTGCCGAGGTCCTCTCGGCCGGTGAAGATCAGGCGGCTGGTCGCGTTCGAGCCGCTGACGACCGACTTGGCGGATCCGACGCCTTCGTTGCTGACCTGCCGCACCGCGGCATCCATCACGCCCGACAGCGTGACCGAGTCTTCGGCGAGGGCGGGTGCCGCGCATGCGGCGCTGGCGCAGGCGGCCATCAGTCTGAGGTTCATGGCGATGAATGTCTCCGGGCGACAAGTTGGCATGCCCGCATGGTGGCGGCCGGCAGCACGCTCGTGAATTGCCGAATCGGGATCAATTGATCCGGTTTCGGCATCAATCGCTCTTGCGGGTGCGTCGCCTGGGCTTCACCTCGCCGAACAGGTCGAACAGCTGCTGCGCCGCCGGCGAAAGCGAACGCCCTCGGCGCCGGATCAGCCCGACCTTGCGCGAGACGACCGGCTCGACCAGCGGCACGCTGACGAGCAAGGGGTGGTCCGGCCCCGGCATGGCCATCGACGGCACCGCGGCCACGCCGAGGCCGGCCTCGACCAGGCCCAGCGTGGTGGTCACGTGCTGCGCCTCGTAGATGGCCTGCGGACGGTTGCGAACGCTGGCCAGCGCCTGGTCCAGCAGCACCCGGTTGCCGGAAGTGCGACCGACCGAGATGTAGTCGTGCTCGCACAGCTGCGCCCAGCTCACGCGGCGCAAGGCCGCGAGCGGGTGGTCGCGACGGCAGGCGGCGACGAACCGCTCTTCCACCAGCGGCTTGAACTCCAGGTCACCCTCCTGCGCGCCTATGAAGTTCAGGCCGAAGTCGGCCTCGCCGCGCGCCACCGCGGCCAGCACCTCGTTGGCGCTGGCGTCGAACACCTTCACCCGCACCTTGGGGCACAACTCGTGGTAGCGGCGGATCACCTGCGACAGGTAGTAGTAGACCGTCGAGGGCACGCAGGCCACCGAAACCTCGCCCATGCGCGTGGCGGCCACCCCTCGGATGCCCATCAGCGTCACGTCGAGCTCGTCCAGCAGCTCGCGCACCTTGCGTTCGAAATCGCGGCCGACCGCGGTGAGCGTGACGCGGCGCGTCGTCCGCTCCAGCAGGCGGACGCCGAGCGCCTGCTCGAGCTTGTCCACGCGGCGGCTGAAGGCGGGCTGGGAAAGGTGGACCGACTCGGCCGCCTTGCGGAAGTTGCTCAGCTCCGCCACCGCACGGAAGGCGAGGAGGTCGTTCAGGTCGAAGTTGATGGCCATGGGCGTCGCCTTTCGTTTGATGCCGATACCGGATCAGTTGATCTTAAAGATGCAATTCTCTTTTGCAATGGCGCGATTCAGTATTCGGCCCCATGAACCGAGTCATTCCCTGCGTCCTGATGCGTGCCGGCACGTCACGCGGCCCGTTCTTCCTGCGCGACTGGCTGCCCGCCGATGACGCCGCGCGGGACGAGGCGCTGATCGGTGCCATCGGCGCGTCGGACCTGCTGCAGGTCGACGGCGTCGGCGGGGGCAGCACGCTGACCAGCAAGGTGGCCATCGTCTCGAAGTCGTCCGAGCCCGGCTGCGACGTCGACTACCTGTTCGCCCAGGTCGGTGTCGGCCAGAAGTCGGTGGACACCCGTCCCAACTGCGGGAACATGCTTTCCGGCGTCGCACCCTTCGCCATCGAGCAGGGCCTGGTCGAGGCGCAGGAGGGCGAGACCACCGTGAGGGTCTTCAACGTCAACACCCGCTCGCGCATCGACGTGACGGTGCTGACGCCCGGCCGCCGCGTCACCTACGAGGGCGAGACCGGCATCGACGGCGTGGCCGGCACGGCCGCACCCGTGCGACTGAACTTCCTCGATGCCTGGGGCGCCGTCACCGGTTCGCTGTTTCCCACGGGACGGCGCATCGACGTGATCGACGGGCAGGCGGTGACCTGCATCGACGCCGCCATGCCGCTGGTGATCATGCGGGCCCGAGACCTGGGCCTGAGCGGCCGCGAGTTGCCCGCCGAGCTGGATGCCGACCGTGCGCTGCTGGAACGCATCGAGGCCCTGCGCCGCGCGGCCGGCGAAGCGATGGGCCTGGGCGACGTGTCGAACAGCGTCGTGCCCAAGCCGGTGATCGCCAGCGAAGGCGACGACGCCCAGAGCATCACCTCGCGCTATTTCACGCCGCGCCGCTGCCACGCCTCGCACGCGGTGACCGGAGCGATCGGCGTGGCGACCGCGTTCGCGCTGCCGGGCACGGTCGTCAGCGGCGAGGCGTCCACGCCCGGCACGCGAAGCATCTCGGTGCTGCACCCCCAGGGCCGGATCGATGTCGAGGTGACGATCGAAGGTACCGGCCCGCAGGCCTGCATCCAGCGCGCGGCCCTCGTGCGCACCGCCCGCAAGATCCTGCAGGGCGAGCTCCACATCCCACCCTACGTGTTCTCGAAGAAGCCTGTCGAAGGAGACAAACCCGTGAAACGAATGCTCGCGCCCGCCGTGGCCGCGGTGATGGCCGCATCCGCCCCCCTGGCCATGGCCTTTCCCGACAAGACCATCACGGTCGTCGTGCCGACAGCGGCCGGCGGCGGCAACGACGCGATGGCGCGCACCATCGCGCAGAAGCTGGGGCCCCTGCTGGGGCAGACGGTGATCATCGACAACCGGGCCGGTGCCAACGGCGCGATCGCCAGCGAGTACGTCGCCCGCGCCACGCCCGACGGCCACACCCTGATGTTCGGCTACATCGGCACGCACGCCATGAACCCTGCGCTGCAGAAGCTCCGCTACGACCCGGTGGCCGACTTCGCGCCCATCGGCCTGGTGGGCTACTCGCCGACCCTCATGGTCGCGAACGCCAGCGTGCCGGTGAAGGACGTGAAGGACCTGGTCGGGCAACTGAAGGCCAAGCCCGACAAGTTCAGCTACGCCTCGGCCGGCAACGGCACGGCGCCCCAGTACGCGGCCGAGCTGTTCAAGCTGGCCACCGGCACCATGATGACCGGCGTCCCGTACAAGGGGGCCGCACCGGCCGTCAGCGACACGATCGGCGGCCAGACGCAGTTCATGTTCCCCAGCCTGTTCACAGCGCTGCCGCACGTCAAGTCCGGCAAGCTGCGCGCCCTGGCCATCGCGGGCCCGAAGCGCTCCGCGCTGCTGCCGGACGTGCCGACCCTGAAGGAGAGCGGCGTCGACGGCGTCGAGGTGCAGCAGTGGTACGGCTTCTTCGCCCCGGCCAGGACGCCCAAGCCCGTCATCGACCAGCTCAACAAGGCGCTGAACCAGGTGCTGGCCGACAAGGAGATCATCAAGCGCATCGAGGACCACGGCGCCGATGTCGAGACCAGCACGCCGGAACAGTTCGGGGCGCTCGTGGCCTCCGAGCTGGCCAAGTGGAAGGGCGTGGTGCAGCGGGCAAAGCTGACCGCCGATTGAGCACGGAAGGAGCTTCGACCATGGACGCTTCCCTCGACGACCTGAAGGCCTGGATCGGCCGCAGCGAGACGGTGCGCGACGAGATCGGGCCGACCCCGGTCAAGGCGCTCGACGCCACGCTGGACCACCCGTCCAGGCCGGTGGACAAGGGCACGCCTTTGCCGCCGCTGTGGCACTGGCTCTACTTCCTGCCGCTGCATCGCCAGAGCGAGATCGGCCCCGACGGGCACGCCCGGCGCGGCGGCTTCCTGCCGCCGGTGCCGCTGCCTCGCCGCATGTGGGCCGGCAGCCAGTTCGAGTTCCGCTCGCCGGTGCGCGTGGGCGATGCGGTCGAGCGGACGTCGACGATCGCCGACGTGTCGATCAAGGAGGGCCGCACTGGCCGGCTGGTGTTCGTGAAGGTGCGGCACGAGCTGCGCTGCAACGGCTCGGCGGCGCCGGCCATCGTCGAGTTCCACGACATCGTCTACCGCGAGGCGAAGCGCCCGGGCGACGTCGAGCCCCCGCCGCAGCCCGCCCCGAGCGGCGCCGCCTGGCAACGCGGGATCGTCCCCGACGACGTGCTGCTGTTCCGCTACTCGGCGCTCACCTTCAACGGCCACCGCATCCACTACGACCGCAGGTACGTCACCGAGGTCGAAGGCTATCCGGGCCTGATCGTCCACGGCCCGCTGATCGCCACGCTGCTGATGGACCTCGTGCGGCGCAACGCACCGGGCGCCGAGGTCGAGGCCTTCAGGTTCAAGGCGGTGCGGCCGACCTTCGACCTGAATCCTTTTCGCGTCAACGGGCAGCTCCAGCAGGACGGCAAGACCGTCAGCCTGTGGGCCCAGGACCATGAAGGCTGGCTGACGATGGACGCCGTCGCCACGCTGCGTTGAACGAGGGACCGGACATGCAACCCCTCAAGGGCCTCACCGTCGTCACGCTAGAGCACGCCATTGCCGCGCCCTTCGCGACCCGCCAGCTCGCCGACCTGGGGGCCCGCGTCATCAAGATCGAGCGGCCCGGGGTGGGCGACTTCGCCCGCGGCTACGACTCCAGGGTCAAGGGACTCGCCTCCCACTTCGTCTGGACCAACCGCTCGAAGGAAAGCCTGACGCTCGACGTCAAGCACCCCGAGGCGGCCCGGCTGCTCGAACGCCTGGTGCTCGAGAAGGCCGACGTCGTCGTGCAGAACCTCGCCCCCGGCGCCGCGGCCCGGCTCGGCCTGGGCTACGAAGTGCTCGCGGCGAGGAAGCCGGGGATCATCGTGTGCGACATCTCGGGCTACGGCGCGGACGGCCCGTACCGGGACAAGAAGGCCTACGACCTGCTGATCCAGAGCGAGGCGGGCCTCGTGTCGGTCACCGGCACGCCGGACGAGCCCTGCAAGGCCGGGCCGTCGATGGCCGACATCGCGGCCGGCATGTACGCCTACACCAACATCCTCGCCGCGTTGCTGCAGCGTGGGCAGACCGGGCGCGGCCAGCACATCGACATCTCGATGCTGGAGTCGCTGGCCGAATGGAACAGCTACCCGCTGTACTACGCGTTCGATGGAGCGCCGCCACCGCCGCGCACCGGCGCGGCGCACGCCACGATCTACCCCTACGGCCCGTTCCCGACCGGCGCCGATGGTGGCAGCGTCATGCTGGGCCTGCAGAACGAGCGGGAGTGGGTCAACTTCTGCGAGAAGGTGCTGTTGCAGCCGGCGCTGGCGCGCGATCCGCGGTTCAGCGGCAATGCCAGGCGGGTGGAGGAGCGCGCCGCCCTGCGGCAGATCATCGTCGAGACGTTCGCTGCACTCACCACGCCGCAGGTGGTCGAGCGCCTCGAAGCCGCGCAGATCGCCAATGCCCGGGTCAACACGATGCACGAGGTGTGGGCGCACCCGCAGCTGCGGGCTCGCCGCCGCTGGCGCGAGGTGGGCTCGCCCAGCGGAGCGCTGCCCGCGATGCTGCCGCCGGGCAGCTGGAACGAGGGGCCGCGGATGGATCCGGTGCCGGCGCTCGGCGAGCACACCGAGGCGATCCTGGCCGAGCTGGGCGTGGACGCGCAAGGCATCCAGGCACTGAGATCGGCCGAGGCCATCTGATGGACCCGCGCACCTACCTCTTCGTGCCGGGCAACCGCCCCGAGCGCTTCGCCAAGGCGCTGGCCAGTGGCGCCGATGCGATCGTGCTCGATCTGGAGGACGCTGTCGCACCCTCGGCCAAGGGCGAGGCGCGCGACGCGATCGCGCGGTGGTGCGGCGGGCTGAGCGCCGACGAGCGCAGCCGCATCGTGGTTCGCATCAACGATGCGCGCTCCAGCGCCTTCGTCGACGATCTGCGCCTGCTGGGCGATGCACGGATCGACGCCGTCATGCTTCCCAAGGCGGAGTCGAGCGCACAGGTGCAGGCGGTGCTTGCCGCCGCGCCGTGCGCCGCCGTGCTGGCCCTGATCGAGAGCGCCGTCGGCGTGGCGAGGGTGGACGACGTGGCCGGCGCCGAGGGCGTCGCGCGCCTGGTCTTCGGCACTCTCGACTATGCCCTCGACCTCGACCTTGATCTCGGCGGCGCCGATGCTGGCGCGAGCGGCCTGGACCATGCCGCCGGCCTGATCGCGATCGCTTCACGCCTGGCCGGCCTCGCTGGCCCCGTCGCCGGCGTCACGCCGCAGATCGACGACGAGCCGCGCCTGCTGGCCGACCTGGCCTGGGCACGCCGCCAGGGCTTCGGCGCCAAGTTGTGCATCCATCCGCGCCAGGTCGCGCCCATCCACGCGGCCCTGGCGCCCAGCGCGGAAGCCGTCGCATGGGCGCGGCGCGTACTCGCCGCCGAGGCGGCCTCGCCGGGGGCCGCCCGGCTCGAAGGCCGAATGATCGACCGCCCCGTGGTGCTGCAGGCCGAACGCACGCTGCAGCGGGCCGGCGCCTGAACCGAAGAACCCACCGAGGACATTGCCATGCCTTCTTCCATCATCGATTCCGCCATCTTCCAGGGCATCTTCTCGAGCGACGAGATGCGCCAGGTCTGGTCCGACGAGAACCGGACGCAGAAGTACCTCGACATCGAGGCGGCGCTGGCCCGGGTTCAGGGCCGGCTCGGCCTGATCCCGCAGGAGGCGGCCGACGAGATCGCCAGCCATTGCCGGCTCGAGGAGATCGACCTCGGCCTGCTGCGCCAGCAGACCGAGCGCATCGGCTACCCGATCCTCGGCGTGGTGTCGCAGCTCAACGCGCTGTGCCGCGACAAGCTCGGCGAGTACTGCCACTGGGGCGCGACGACGCAGGACATCACCGACACCGCGACGGTGCTGCAGATCCGCGAGGCGCTGGCGATCGTCGAGCGCGAGCTCGCCGCGATCTCGGCCGCCATGGCGCGGCATGCGAAGCAACACCGGGACACGCCGATGATCGGCCGCAGCAACCTGCAGCAGGCCATCCCCGTGACCTTCGGCTACAAGATGGCCGGCCTGCTGAGCGCGATCGAGCGGCACCGCGATCGGCTCGCCCAGCTGAAGGAGCGAGTGCTGGTCGGCGAGTTCGCCGGCGCGGCGGGCACCCTCGCCTCGCTGCAGACGGGGGCCATGCAGACCCAGGCCGGGCTGTGCGAGGAGCTCGGGCTGAAGCAGCCGGTGATCGCCTGGCACACGATCCGCGACAACATCGCCGAGGTCGGCGCTTTCCTGGGCCTGGTCGGCGGCACGCTCGGCAAGCTCAGCATGGACGTCAAGCTCATGATGCAGACCGAGGTGGGCGAGGTCTACGAGCCCTATGCCCACGGCCGCGGATCGAGCAGCACGATGCCGCAAAAGCGCAACCCGATCTCGAGCTGCTACATCCATGCCGCCATCTCCGTCGTGCGCCAGCATGCCGCCGCGTTGATGGACGCGATGGTGGCCGACCACGAGCGATCGACCGGCCCCTGGGAGATCGAATGGATCGTCCTGCCCGAGGCCTTCTGCCTGATGGCCGGCGCCTTGAAGCAGTCGCGCTTCGTGCTCGAAGGGCTGGAGGTCGATGCGCAGGCCATGCGCCGCAACATCGACCTGACGCACGGCCTGGTGATGAGCGAAGCCGTGATGATGGGTTTGGGCCCCTGCATCGGCCGCGAATACGCGCACGACCTGGTCTACGACATCTGCCGCGAGGCGGTGAAGCAGCAGCGCCCGCTGCTGGACCTGCTGGCCGCCCATCCCGAGATCAACCGGCACCTCGACCGGGCGGCGCTCGCCGAACTCTGCGACCCGGCGAACTACCTCGGCCAGTCCGGCGTGATGGTCGACCGCGTGCTGGCCACGCTGCGCTGAACGGCACCGCCCAGGAAAGCCGACGCAGATCGGCCGTGCGGCGCCAAGTCGATTCCCAGGAGACAGAACCATGAAGCCCGTCCGGCTGATCAAGCTTCTCTACGTGCAGGTCCTGATCGGGCTGGCGCTCGGCATCACCGTGGGCCACTTCTGGCCCGACATCGGGGCGGCGCTGAAGCCCTTGGGCGACGGCTTCGTGAAGCTGGTGAAGATGATGATCGCGCCCGTCGTGTTCTGCACCATCGTCAGCGGCATCACTTCGCTGAACGACTCGCGCGAGATCGGCCGGACGGTGCTGAAGTCCATGGCCCTGTTCTACGCGCTGACCATCCTGGCCCTGCTCACCGGACTGGCAGCGGTGTTCCTGTTGCAGCCGGGCGCGGGCATGCACATCGACCCGAAGCTGCTGGACGCCTCGGTGGCCGCGAAATACTCGAGCCAGGTGCCACCTCGGGGGTTCACCGAGTTCGTCCTGCACATCATCCCTTCGTCGTTCTTCGGCGCCTTCGCCGAGGGCGAGGTGCTGCCGGTGCTGCTGCTTTCGGTGCTGTGCGGCTTCGGCCTGGCCCGCATCGGGGCCGCCGGCAGGGCGGTGCTCGAAGGCATCGACGGGCTGGCCCACATGCTGTTCGCCGCCTTCGGCTTCATCATGCGGCTCGCGCCCCTGGGGGCCTTCGGCGCGATGGCCTTCACCGTCGGGCGCTACGGCATCCGCTCCATCGGCTCGCTCGGCATGCTCGTCGCGACCTTCTACGTGGCCTGCACCTTCTTCGTGGTGGCCGTGCTCGGGCTGCTGGCGCACCTGCACCGGATCAGGCTGTGGCAGCTGCTGCGCTACATCCGCGAGGAGCTGCTGGTGGTGCTCGGGACTTCGTCGAGCGAGCCGGTGCTGCCGCGGCTGCTGATGAAGCTCGAGCGCCTGGGCTGCAAGAAGGGCATCGTCGGCCTGGTCTTGCCCATGGGCTACTCGTTCAATCTCGACGGCACGGCGATCTACCTCACGCTGGCATCGATGTTCATTGCGCAGGCCTGCGACATCCACCTGAGCCTGGTGCAGATCGGCGCCATGCTCGGCCTGATGCTGCTGACATCCAAGGGCGCCGCCGGCGTCACCGGCAGCGGCTTCGTCGCGCTGGTCGCCACGCTGGCCGTGATGCCGGACCTGCCGGTGGCCGGCGTGGCGCTCATCGTCGGGATCGACCGCTTCATGTCCGAGGCCCGCGCGCTCACCAGCACCGTCAGCAACGCGCTGGCCTGCATCGTGGTGTCGATCTGGGAGAAGGCCTGCGACCGCGAGCAACTCGCGCGGGAGCTGGCGCAGGACTTCGCCGAGACGGAACTGCTGCTGGAGGAAGAGGCCAGGCTCGCGGAGGCGGCCTAACGGTCCGGCTCGCGCCTCGCAAGCCGCGAGCGCACTTCCTCGACCAGGCCGAGCAGCACCGGCGCCAGCTTCGGCACCACCTTATCGATGCGCTCGGGTGTCGAGACGCTGACGTTGAACACGTACGTCGCATCTTCGCCCACCAGGGGAGTTGCCACCGCAATCACCTCGGGCTGCCAGGAGGCGGCGCAGAAGCCCTCCCTCTTCACCTGGCCGATGGCGCGTTCGATCTCGAGCGCCAGGGCAGGCCACTGCGCCGTGCGGTGCTTCCTGAAGCTGGCCATCAATGCCCGGCGGTGCGGCTCCGGTGCCACGGCCAGGTAGGCGCGGCCCAGCGAGGTCAGCTCCATGGGAACGCGCTGGCCCGAGACGACGTTGCGCAGCGCGACCCGCCGGTTGTAGCGGATCGACTCCAGGTAGACCATCTCGTCGCGGTCGGGGGCCGCGAGGCCGACGTTCAGGCGCTCGCGCTCGGCCAGTTCGCGCATCAACGGCGCCGCCGTCGACAGCACGGAGGAGCCGGCCCGCATGGCGTGAGCAAGGCTGAGGACCGCGGGCGCCAGCCGATAGGCCCTGTACGCGGAATCCCACTGCAGCATCCCGGACCAGACCAGGGTCTGCGTCAGGCGGCTCACCGTGGACTTGGCCAGCCCGGTGCGGTCGGCGATCTCCCCGTTGCCGAGGAGCTCGGAGCCGGGCCGGAACGCCCTGAGCACTTCGATGCCTCGCTCGAGCGAGCGGTTGGATGTCGACCGGCCGGCCCGCGAGGGCGGTGTCGCCAAGGGAGAAGCTGTCATCTGCGCGCCTCGCTCAATTCCACTGCTTGGAATCGAGGCAGTGTATTTCGGCGGCGCTCTTCCTATGCTTCGCTTCAGATCAAGCCCGGATTCACGAGCTTGACGCAGCAACCGCAGGAGACATGAATGCCCGGCCTTTTCCGCTCGATCGCCCGACCCGTGCAAGCCTTGCTGATCGGCCTGGCATGGCTCGCCGGCGCCCCCGCTTCGGCCGCCTTCCCGGACAAGCCGGTGCGGCTCGTCGTCCCGTTCGCCCCAGGCGGCGGCACGGACATCATCGCCCGCACGCTGGCCGCCGGCATGTCCAGGGAGCTGGGCCAGCAGGTCATCGTCGACAACAAGCCGGGGGCCGGCACCATCATCGGCACCGACGCCGTGGCCAAGAGCCCGGCCGACGGCTACACGATCGTGATGGCGACCTTCGCCCACGCGGTCAACCCCAGCATGATGCCGAAGCTGCCCTTCTCCCCCGACAAGGACTTCGCGCCCGTCACGCTGGTCTGCAAGGGCCCCAACGTGCTCGTCGTGCGTGCCGAGAGCCCGTACAAGAGCGTCAAGGACGTGGTGGCCGCGGCCAAGGCGGCGCCGGGCAAGCTGACCTACGCCTCGCAAGGCAACGGCACCTCGGCGCACCTGGCCGGCGAGATGTTCTCGAACCTGGCCAAGGTCGAGCTCACGCACGTGCCTTACCGCGGCGCCGGCCCCGCCATCACCGACCTGCTGGGCGGCCAGGTGGACATGATCTTCGGCACGGCCGCGGCCGTCTCGAGCTTCGTCGACAGCGGCAAGCTGCGAGCCATAGGCATGACGACCTCGGCGCCCTCGAATGCCTTCAAGGGAGTCCCGGCCATTGCCGACACGGTGCCCGGCTACGCCGTCGAAAGCTGGTACGGCCTCTATGCGCCGGCCGGCACGCCCGCCGAAGTGATCGGCAAGCTGAACGAGGCGGCCCGCAAGGCTGCCCGCACCCCGGACTTCGCGAAGAAGGTCGAGCAGGAGGGCCTGGCCGTCACCGCCACCGACCCCGCCGAGCTCGGTCAGTACGTGAAGGCCGAGGAGGCGCGCTGGCGAAAGATCGTCACCGAGAACCACATCAAGGCGGATTGATCCCTCGCCCGCCAGCTGGAGAAACCTTCATGAGCTTCAACTTCGTCGAGCTGACGGTCGACAACGCGATCGCCACCATCACCTTCAACCGCCCGGACAAGCGCAACGCGATGAGCGACGACATGCGCACGGAGTTCATCCACGCGCTGGAAACGGTGGCGGCGGACAAGGCCATCCGCGCCCTCGTGCTCACCGGCGCCGGCAAGGGCTTCTGCGCCGGCGGCGACATCAGCGGCATGCAAAGGCGCATGAACGCTCCGGCGGGTGAGGTCGGCTTCAACGGCTGGCATCGCCAGCAACGCGTGCATCACACCCAGGCCCTGCTGCACACCATGCCCAAGCCCGTGATCGCCGCCGTCAATGGCGCGGCCTCGGGCCTGGGGGCCGACACCGCGCTGGCCTGCGACTTCGTCGTCGCCAGCGAGTGGGCGAGCTTCAGCTGGAGCTACGTCCAGCGCGGGATCGTTCCCGATGGCGGCGGCATGTACTTCCTGCCGCGCCGCGTGGGCCTGGCGAGGGCGAAGGAGCTGATCTTCACCGGCCGCAAGGTCGACATCGACGAGGCGCTGGCGCTCGGCATCGTCGACCGTCGCTCGACGGCCGAGAGGCTGCTCGCCGACGCACGGGCCTGGGCCGCGGAGCTGAGCGCTGCGTCCTCCACCGCGCTGGCCTTGACCAAGACGATCCTGAACCAGAGCTTCGAGCTGAGTTCGCACGACGTGTTCGCCCAGGGCAGCCAGGCCCAGGGCATCTGCTACACGAGCAGCGAGCACCGCGCTTCGGTCGAGGCCTTCCTCGCCCGGTCTGCCTCCAAGGAGTGACACGTGGACGCGATCTCCCGCCTGCTCCAACCCCGCAGCGTCGCCGTCATCGGTGCCTCGGCCGACCCGTCCAAGACCGCCGGAAGGCCGGTGGCCTACCTGCGCAAGCACGGCTATGCCGGCGCCATCCATCCGGTCAATCCGAAGGCCGAGAAGATCGGCGACCTGAAGTGCTACCCCGACGTCGCTTCGCTGCCCGAGGTGCCTGACGTCGGCATCGTGCTGCTCGGTGCCGAGCGTGCCCACCAGGCCGTGCGTGACCTGGCCGCGCGGGGCTGCGCGGCCGCCATCGTGCTGGCCAGCGGCTACACCGAGACCGGCGAGGAGGGCGCGCGGCGGCAGCGCGAGCTCGTCGAGGCCGCAGGCTCGATGCGCCTGCTCGGCCCGAACACCATCGGCCTGGTCAACCTGACCGACGCCATCGTCCTCTCGGCCACGGGGGCGCTGGAGATGGACGAGTTCCCGGTGGGCGGCATCGGCGTCGTCTCGCAAAGCGGCGGCATCCTCGGCTCGCTGCTCTCGCGCGCCGCGGCACGGGGCATCGGGCTTTCCAAGCTCGTCTCGACCAGCAACGAAGTCGATCTCGAGCTGGCGGACTTCATCGACCACCTGGCCGACGACCCGGCCACCCGGGTCATCGCGCTGTACATCGAGACGGTGCGCAACCCCGCGAAGTTCCGCGCCGCCTGCCTGAAGGCCGCGCGCGCCGGCAAGCCGGTGGTGGCCTTCAAGATCGGCCGCTCGGAGGCAGGCGCCCAGGCCGCCGTGTCGCACACCGGCGCCATGGCCGGGGCGGACAGGATGTACGACGCCCTGTTCAGGCAGGTCGGCGTGATCCGCGCGAAGAGCTTTGCCGACTTGCTGGACGTGCCCGCCGCGCTGGCCACGGGCCGACAGCTGCGCGGGAACCGCGTGGCCATCCTCACCTCCACGGGCGGCGCCGGCACGCTCGTCTCCGACGACCTGGGCGTGGCCGGCTTCGAGACGCCTGCCCCCGACGCCGCGACCGCCGACGCCCTGCGCGCGCTGCAGACCGGCAGCGAGGCGGTGCTGGACCGCAACCCCATCGACGTGACCCTGGCCGGCCTGCGGCCGGACCTGCTGCGCGGCGCGATCCGCACGCTGCTGGCAAGTCAGGGCTACGACGCCCTCGTCATCATCGTCGGCTCCTCCAGCCTTGCGCAGCCGGAGCTGATGGCCGGCGCGATCCAGGAGTGCCTGCACGAGAGCGACAAGCCGGTCCTGGCCTACGTGAGCCCGCATGCGCCGGAGGTCGGCGCCTTGCTCACCCGCCGTGGCGTGCCTGCCTTCGCCGCCGCCGAGAGCTGCACGGCCGCGCTGGAGGGCATGCTGCGTGTCCACCGCTTCGAGGCGCGGCCGGAGGCCGCATCGGTGCGCACGGAGGTGTCGATCGGCGAACTGCCGAGTGGATCGCTCGACGAGGCGCAGGCCAAGCAACTGTTCGCCCGCTTCGGCGTGCCCTGCGCCGCCGAGGCCATCGTGCGGACCCCTGCCGAGGCCGAGGCCGCGGCGCGATCCCTGGGCGGCCGCGTGGTGCTGAAGATCCTCTCCTCGCAGCTCACGCACAAGAGCGACGTCGGCGGCGTGGCCGTGGGCCTGACGCCCCAGACCATCGGCGAGCGGCTCGGGCGCATGGCGGCCGAGGTCGAGGCCCGGGCCGGCTTCCGGCCGGATCGCTTCCTGGTGCAGGAGATGGTGGGCGGCGGCACCGAGCTGATCCTCGGCCTGCACCGCGACGCCCTGGGAACTGCGGTGATGCTCGGCATGGGCGGCGTGACGGCCGAGCTGTTCAAGGACACCACCCTGCGCCTGCTGCCGGCCGGTGGCGGGCTGAGCCGGGTCGACGCCCTGGCGATGGCCAGGGAGCTCCGGACCTGGCCGCTGCTCGACGGCTTCCGCGGGCGCGCCAAGGCCGATGTCGACGCGCTGGTGGATGCCATCGTCGCGTTCTCGAACATGGCGGCGCAACTGGGCGACCGCCTGCTCGAGGCCGAGATCAACCCGGTCTTCGTGCTGCCCGAGGGGCAGGGCGTGCGGGCCGCGGACGGCGTGGCCGTGCTGGCCTGAGCGGGAGCGACGGCCATGACGAATGCTCGAGTGAGGATGGAGCGCGACGGCGACATCGCCGTGGTGGTGATCGACAACCCGCCCGTCAATGCCGCCTCGCATGCGGTGCGCGAGGGCCTGCTGGCCGCCGTGCGTGAACTGCAGGCCGATGCGACGCTGCAGGGCGCGGTGCTGATGGGGGCCGGGAGCACCTTTGTCGCCGGTTCGGACCTGCGCGAGTTCGGCCAGCCCCTGGCCGAGCCGCAGCTGCCCGAGGTGATCGCCGCCATCGAGGCCTGCGGCAAGCCGGTCGTGGCGGCGCTGCATGGCGCGGCCCTCGGCGGCGGCCTGGAGCTGGCGCTGGGCTGCGATGCACGGGTGGCCGCGCCGGGCACGGTCCTGGGCCTGCCGGAGGTGACGCTGGGCATCATCCCCGGGGCGGGTGGCACGCAGCGACTGCCTCGCCTGGTGGGCGTTCCCCGCGCCATCGAGTGGATCTGCAGTGGCGAGCGCGTGCCGGCGGCCGCCGCGCTGGAAGCGGGCGTCGTCGACGAGATCGCCGGGCAAGGGCGGCTGCGCGAAGCCGCCGTCGCCCAGGCGCGGCGGCTGGTGGGCGAAAAGCGCCGCGTTCGTGATCGGGCCGTTCCCCTGGCAGAGCCCGACGCCGTCTCCGCGGCGAGCGAAGCGGCGCTCAAGGCCGGCAAGCGCCGGCCCGCGGTGCGGGCAGCGATCGAGGCGATCGTGCAGTCCGCCACCACGCCCGTCGAGCTCGCGCTGTCCAACGAACGGGCGCTGTTCCAGCGACTGCGCGTGTCTCGCGAGGCCCTTGCGCTGCGCCACCTGTTCTTTGCGGAGCGGGAAAGCGCCAGGCATTCGTCGCTGGAAGGCGCCGAGCCGCGCCCTGTGCAGCGCGTGGCGGTGATCGGCGCGGGCACCATGGGCACGGGCATCGCCATCGCCGCGCTCGAGGCCGGCTGCGACGTCGTGCTGCTGGAGCAGGAGGGCGCGGCGCTGGCTCGCGGCGCGCAGCGCCTGCATGCCCATTTCGCCGGCCGCGTGCAGGCCGGGAAGATGAAGGCGCTTGCCGCCGCCGCCTGCGAGGCGCGATTGCGTACCAGCCTGGACTGGTCGTCGCTGGCCGAGGCGGACCTGGTCATCGAGGCGGTGTACGAGGACCTGGCCGTCAAGCGCCAGGTCTTCGAACGCATCGACGCGCTGGCGCGTCCCGGCGCCGTGCTGGCCACCAACACGTCCTACCTGGACATCGATGCCATCGCCGCAGCCACGAGTCGCCCCGAGGATGTCATCGGGCTGCACTTCTTCAGCCCCGCGCAGGTGATGAAGCTGCTGGAGGTGGTGCGCGGCCAGGCCTCGGCGGCCGATGCCATCGCCACCGGCCTGGCCGTCGGCCGGAAGCTCCGGAAGCTGCCGGTCCTCACCGGCAATGCGTTCGGCTTCATCGGCAACCGCATCTACTCGGCCTACCGCCGGCAGTGCGAGTTCATGGTGGAGGAGGGCGCCCGGCCCGAGCAGGTGGATGCTGCGCTGCAGGCCTTCGGCTTCGCGATGGGGCCGTTCGCGGTGGCCGACCTGTCCGGCCTGGACATCGCATGGCGGATGCGCCTGGCGCAGGCGGCCACGCGCGACCCCGCCGCGCGCTACGTGCGGATCCCCGACCGCCTGTGCGAGGCCGGGCGACTCGGTCGCAAGACCGGCGCGGGCTACTACGCCTATCCCGCCGGGTCCAAGGGCGCGCAGGTGGATCCCGCGGTGCACGCGCTCATCGACGAGTGCCGGGCCGGGAAGGGCATCTGCGTGCGCGGCTTCGGCGATGCCGAGATCGTGCGCCGGACCCTGCTCGCGATGGTCAACGAGGCGGCGCTGCTCCTGGGCGAGGGCGTGGCCGAACGCGCCACCGATGTGGACGTCGTCCTGGTCCACGGCTACGGCTTCCCGCGTTGGGAAGGCGGGCCGGTCTTCTGGGCGCGCGAACGCGGCGAAGCGGAGCTTCGCGCCGATCTCGACGAACTGGCGCAATGCAGCGGTCCGGGCTTCGTGCGCGGCGACCCGAGTCGCCTGCTTGCGCCGGGAGGCAGGCCATGACGGCGATCGAGATACTGGCCCGCTTCGCGGCCGGATTCGCCCGCGAGCCGTTGCCGGCCCCGTTGGCCCGCGCCGCGCAGCGCGCCGTGCTGGACTGGTTCGCCTCGGTCCATCCCGGCCTGGAGACGGAGGCGGTCGCGGTGCTCGGGCAGGCGCTGGCCGACGACCTGGATCGCGGTCCGTCGCGCCTCGTCGGCAAGGTCGGTGGCCGTGCGGCCACGGCGCGCGCGGCGGCCCTGTACAACGGCACCGCCGCGCACGCCGCCGAGATCGACGACAGCTTTCGCGATGCGATGGTCCACCCCGGCGCGAGCACGATCGCCGCGGCACTGGCCGTGGCCCAGGCGGTGGATGCCACCGGACCGGAGTTCCTGCGTGCCCTGGTCATCGCCTACGAGGTCTCCACGCGCATCGGCGTCGTGATGGGCCGGCCGCACTACCGCTACTGGCACAACACCGGCACCATGGGCAGCTTCGGCGCTGCCGCCGCGGCAGCGTGCTGCTGGGGCTGGACGAGTCGCGGATCGCGCAGGCCCTGGCCCTGGCCGCCACCTTTGCTGCGGGCCTGCAGCAGGCCTTCCGCGTCGAGGCCATGGCCAAGCCGCTGCACGCCGGTCGCGCCGCGGAGGCCGGGGTGCTGGCCGCGCAGCTCGCTTCATGCGGCATGCGCAGCTCGCTCGACGTGCTGGAAGGCGAAGCGGGCATGGGCCGCGCCATGGGCGACGGGCCGGACTGGTCTGCCCTGGGGGCCACGCTGGGGCGGGACTTTCACATCACGCGCCTGACGTTCAAAAACCACGTCGGCTGCGGCCACGCCTTCCCGGCCATCGACGCGGCGCTCGCGCTGCAGCGGCAGCATGGCTTCTCGCACAGCGACATCGAGCACGTCCGGCTCGGCGTCTACCAGGCCACGCTCGACATCGCGCCGCACGTGGACCCGCAGGAGGCCGACCAGGCCCGGTTCAGCCTGCACTACATGGTGGCCACCGCTCTCGTGCACGGCAGCGTTCGGCTCGCCGCCTTCCAGCCCGAGCGCCTGGGCGACCCCACGACCCGCGCCTTGATGACGCGGATCTCCAAGGCCCTCGATGCCGAAGTCGACGCGGCCTTTCCCGGCCGGCGCGGCGCCCGCGTCGAGATCCGGCTGAAGGACGGCCGTGCCTTCAGCCACCTGCAACCCGACCGCAGGGGCGACCCCGAACTGCCGCTGTCCGACGACGACCTGGAAGGCAAGCTGCTGGAGCTGGCCTCGCCTTCGATCGGCGAAGCCGCAGCGCGCGCGCTGGCAGGCCGCATCTGGGCGCTTCACGAACCAGCGAACCTCCTGCGAGACCTCTGCCCATGACGCGACACGCCTTCATCTGCGATGCCATCCGCACGCCCTTCGGCCGCTATGGCGGCAGCCTTTCCTCGGTGCGAGCCGACGACCTGGGCGCGATCCCCATCGCCGCGCTCGTCGCCAGGAACCCGCGGGTTGACTGGCAGTCGGTCACCGACGTGGTCTTCGGCTGCGCCAACCAGGCCGGGGAGGACAACCGCAACGTCGCGCGGATGAGCGCGCTGCTCGCGGGCCTGCCGGTGGAGGTTCCCGGCTCGACCGTCAACCGGTTGTGCGGCTCGGGCCTCGATGCGCTGGGGACGGCCGCGCGCGCCATCAGGAGCGGCGAGGCCGGATTGATGATCGCCGGCGGCGTGGAGAGCATGTCCCGCGCGCCCTTCGTGATGGGCAAGGCGGAGACGGCCTTCTCGCGCAGCGCCAGCATAGAGGACACGACCATCGGCTGGCGCTTCGTCAACCCGCTGATGAAGGCCTGCCACGGCGTCGACAGCATGCCGGAGACGGCCGAGAACGTCGCGGCCGAGTTCGGCATCGATCGCGCATCGCAGGATCGCCTGGCGCTGGCCTCGCAGTCCAAGGCCCTGGCGGCGCAGAAGAGCGGCCTTTTCGAAGCCGAGATCACGCCGGTGAGGGTTGCGCAGAAGAAGGGCGAGGACCTCGTCGTCGCCAAGGACGAGCACCCGCGCGAGACCAGCCTCGAGACGCTGGCCAGGCTCAAGGGCGTGGTCCGGCCGGACGGCACCGTGACGGCCGGCAATGCATCGGGCGTCAACGACGGCGCCTGTGCGCTGCTGTTGGCCGACGAGGCGGCCGCGAGCCGCCACGGCCTCACGCCGCGGGCGCGCGTGGTCGGCATGGCGACGGCGGGCGTCCCGCCCCGCATCATGGGGATGGGCCCGGCGCCCGCCTCACGCAAGGTCCTCGAACTGACGGGCCTGAAACTGGCGCAGATGGACGTGATCGAGCTGAACGAGGCCTTCGCGGCGCAGGCGATCGCGGTGCTGCGCGATCTCGGCCTGGCGGACGACGACCCTCGCGTGAACCCCAACGGCGGCGCGATCGCCCTGGGCCATCCGCTCGGCGCGAGCGGTGGCCGCCTGGCCATGACGGCGGTCAACCAGCTCCACCGCACCGGCGGCCGCTACGCCCTTTGCACGATGTGCATCGGCGTCGGCCAAGGCATCGCGGTGATCGTCGAGCGGGTCTGAACGCCCGCTCCTTGCTGCCCCCGACTCCACATCGAAGGAACATCCATGATCAGTCTGTCCAGCCGCGTCGCGGCCACGTTCTTCGCAGCGGCGATGTGGGCGCAGGCCGCCCACGCCGACGAGGTCAAGATCCTCACCACCGGCATCCTGAAAGGGGCCTTCGCGCCGATCAGTGCCGAGTTCGAGCGCCAGACCGGGCACAAGGTCAGCATGTCGTGGGGACCTTCGTCGGGCAGCTCGCCCGAGGCCAGTCCCGTGCGCGTGCGCAGCGGCGAGGCGCTGGACGTGCTCATCATGGTCGACACGGGGATGGACGACCTGGTCCGCACCGGCCATTTCGTGCCGCGGGACAGGCGCGATGTCGCCGTCTCGCGGATCGGCGTGGCGGTCAAGGCCGGCCGCCCGCTGCCCGACGTCTCCACTGCGGAGGCCTTCCGCCGGGCGCTGCTCGCGGCGAAATCCGTCGGCTACTCCGAAGGTGCCAGCGGCATGCACTTCATCAAGGTGGTGGTGCCCAGGCTGGGCCTGACGGAAGCCATGGCGACCCGCGGCCACGTGGCACTGGGGCGGCGATTCGTCGGCGAAGACCTCGCGGACGGGGTCGTCGAGCTGGGCATCCAGCAACTCAGCGAGTTGCGGCTCGAGTCCGGCATCACGGTGGCCGGGCCGCTGCCCGAGGAGCTCCAGAAGCTCAGCACCGTCTCGGCGGCGGTTTCATCTCGAGCCAAGGCGCCCGATGCCGGCCGCCAGTTCCTCGACTTCCTCGACACGCCGTTCGCACGGCAGGCCATCCGTGACAGCGGCCTCGACCTGCCGCCGAGGCCGTGAGCAGCGCTGCGGAGCGCCCGCCCGGATGCGGCCGGGCACTCACCACTTCATCTCGCCCTTGTTGACCTTCGCGCCGATGTCCAGGGCCGCGCCCAGGCCGGCCTTGGGATAGGCCTTCTGCATCGCGGCGATCAGCTCGGCGCCGTTCTGCGCCTTGGGCAGCTCGGCCTCGAAGCGCTTGAGGTAATCGCGGGTGTAGGCGATGGCGCTGTCGTCGAGCGCGGTGCCGGCGGCCATGTGGCCGGGCACGACCAGCGCGGGCCTCAGCGCCTGCATCTCGTCGAGCTGGGCCAGCCAGGCCTGGCGCTCGCTCGGCTTCTGCGTGTCCGCGGTCCAGACGTGCAGGTTGCCGAAGATCGCGATGTCGCCCACGATCGCCTTGATCGAGGGGATCCACAGGTAGGGGCGGTGCGCCAGCTCGCCGGTCGTGCCGCGCAGCTCGATGGTCTGGCCGTCCACGCTGAGCGCGGTGACGTCGATGGCCTCGGGCAGGATGGGCTCTTGCGGCGCGTTGGCGCCCATCTTCGGGCCCCAGAAGGCGAGCTTGCCCGCCATCTTGGCCTGGATCTTCTCGCGCACCGCCGGGGTGGTGAGCACCTGGGCCTGCGGGAACAGCGTCTTCAGCGTCTCGGCGCCGAAGTAGAAGTCCGGATCGGCGTTGCTGATGAAGATGGTCTTCAGCGTCTTGCCGCTGTCGAGCACGTTGGCCGCCACGCGCAGCGCATCGGCGCGGGTGAAGCCGGTGTCTATCACCATCGCCTCGGTCTTGCCGCTGACGACGACGGCGTTGACGTGGAAGCTGGCGGCGTCGGCGTTGTAGACCTTGACGGTCAGCGGCGCGGCGGCCGTCTGCGCGCTGGCGCCATCGGCCGCCACCACGCCGAAGGCGAGAAGGGGCAGCAGCCGGCGAGCGAACTTGAAGGTGGCGAACATGTGTGTCTCCTGGGAGAAGCGGGGGGATGGCGAGACTGTATTGGTGCTACTTCAATCCAGAAATGGCTTCTCCGTAGAATGATCTTTGCGTCGTTCGGCGCAATAAGGTCACCGACATGGACAGGCTCACCGCCACGCGCGTCTTCGTCACCGTCGTCGAGCACGGCAGCCTGACCCAGGCTTCGGAGCGGCTGGACATGTCGACCGCCATGGTCAGCCGCTACCTCGCCTCGATCGAGGAGTGGCTGGGCGTGAGGCTGCTGCACCGCACGACGCGGCGCATCAGCCTGACCGAAGCGGGGCAGGCGGCGCTGCCTTCGTGCCGCCAGCTGCTCGACCTGGCGGAGGACGTGCAGCACCAGGCCGGCGAGGTCAGCCGCGTGCCCGCGGGGCGGCTGCGCATCACCTGCTCGGCCTCGTTCGCCGAGGCGCAGCTCGCGCCCGCGCTGGCCGACTTCCAGCGCGAGCATCCGCAGGTGAGCTTCTCGCTGCTGGCCGTGGACCGCAGCGTGGACCTGGCGGCCGAGCGCATAGACCTGGCGGTGCGGATCACCAACTCGCTGGAGCCGACGATGATCGCGCGGCCGCTGGCCATCTGCCGCTCCATGCTTTGCGCTTCGCCGGCCTACCTGCAGGCGCATGGCGAGCCGCGGACGCTGGAGGCGCTGCAGGCCCATCGCTGCGTGACCCACGCGATCGTCGGCGCGGCTCAGTTCCGCTTCCGGCGCGAGCGCGAACTCATCGAGCTGCCGGTGAGCGAGTGCCTGTCGACCAACGACACCGCGGTGCTGCGCAGCGCCGTGCTCGAAGGCACCGGCATCGGCATCCTGCCGAGCTACTTCATCGGCGAGGACTTGAAGCAGGGGCGTCTCGTGCGCGTGCTGCCCGAGCTGGAGCCCGAGACGCTCGGCGTCCATGCCATCCTGCTCTCGCGGCATCACCAGCCGCTGGGCCTGCGGATGCTGGTCGAGTTTCTCGCCCGGCGCTTCGGCGGCGAGACGCCGCCGTGGGATCGCTGAGGCTCAGTCGTCGACCCGGCCGAGGAGCCTGATCTCGGCCAGCAGGGCGTCGAGGCCGGCGAGCAGCAGCTGCCTCGTCGTCTCGTCGGCGATCCGGCCGTCGGCCAGCTTCTTGTCGACGCCCGGGATGGCGAGGTGGGCCAGGGGCACCGGCCGGGCCAGCGTGGCCGCGAGCGCGTCGCGGATCTGGGCCTGGGCCCGCGCGCCTCCGAAGAGGCCGGGCGAGGTGGTGATGACCAGCGCCGGCTTGCCTTTCAGCGGCGAGGCGAAGCCGGGCCGCGAGACCCAGTCGATCGCGTTCTTCAGCACGCCCGGGATGCCGTAGTTGTACTCGGGAGAGCAAACGACCAGGCCATCCGCTTCGGCAACGGCCTGCTTCAGGCGGCGCACTGCGTCCGGCATCGCGTCGCCCTCGAGGTCGGCGTTGTACGGAGGCACCTCATTCAGCAAGGCCAGGTCGAGCCGGGCCTTGTCCTCCAGCAGGGCGGGCAGCCCGCGAAGGACCGCGGTGCTGTTCGACGCCTGGCGCAGGCTGCCCGAGATGCCGAGCAGGCGCGGCACGGTGTGGCTGGAAGCCTTCATCCCTGCTTCTCCTCGAAGCGGTCGGCCCACTGCCGCACCGGCAGGAAGGCCGGGTCGGCGCGGCACGCGGCCTCCGTCTCGGCCCAGATCTGCTCGTCGGGCTTCTCCAGGTCCAGCGGGTCGCCATGCGGCTGCGGCACGTACCAGGGCGTGTCGAGATAGACCTCGATGGTGTTGCCCTCCGGATCGGCGAAGTAGATGGACAGCGCGTTGCCGTGGTTCAGGCCCCGCATCTGGCTGGCGCCGCCGGCCAGTGCTTCGGCGCGCACGCGGCGCAGGTCGTCGAGGGTCCCGACCTTGAACGACAGCTGCATCACGGTGCTGGGCGTGTCCGCCGCGCGGCCCGCGGCCAGCACGAGCTGGTGATGCTGCGACGCCGAGCCGCTCAGGAAGTGCAGGGGGAACTTGAACGTGCCGCCTATGCCGCGGTCCGTCAGGCGAAGGCCGAAGACCTGGGTGTAGAACCGGGTCATCGCCTCGATGTCTCGCACGAAGATGCCGAAGTGCGAAAGCTGCGGGATGGCGCTCATGGCGGGTCTCTTTCTCAGGGGTGCAGGATGATCTTGCCGACCGTGTCGGCAGCGTCGAGGAGGGCATGGGCCCGGCGGGCTTCGGCCAGCGGCAGCAAGGTCGCCCGGGGCGCGCGGACGCTGCCTGCGGCCATCGCCTCGATCGCCGACTGCATCAGGCCCCGGCGCTGGGCGGGATCGGCGTCGAAGGTGTGCATGGAGAACACGCGCACCGCCAGGCTGCGGCCCAGCAGCGCGCGCAATTCGGCGAAGACATCGGTGCTGGGCATGCCCGCGACCACGTTGTAGGAGACCGCCAGGCCGAGCGGCGCCAGCGCCCGCAGGCACTCGATGAAGAGCGTGCCGCCGATGGGATCGACGGCCAGGTCGACGCCGCGGCCGGACGTCGCATCCATCACCTGCGCGGCCAGGCCCGGCGCCGCCGGATCGAGCACGACGTCGGCGCCGTTGTCGCGCGCGAAGTCCCGCTTGACGGGCGTGCTGGCGGTCGCGATCACCTGCCAGCCGCGGGACCGCGCGAGCTGCGCCATGGCGGAAGCGACCCCGCCCGCCGCGCCGGTCAGCAGCACCGACCGCGGCGCCGTCGCGCCGCCGCATCCGAACAGCAGCGCCTGCGCGAGCTGGAAGTTCGGCAGGCTCACGGCATCGTCGAACGAGATCGCGTCGGGCAGCCGGTACAGCGCTTGGGCCGGTGCCACGGCGTACTCCGCATAGCAGCCCCCGCGCTGCGGCAGCTCCCGCGAGCTGAGCAGCACCCGCTGCCCCGGCTCGACGCCCTGCACCCCGGGGCCCACCGCGTCGACGACGCCGGCCATCTCGTTGCCCGGGATGGCCGGCAGCGGCGGCATCCACTTGTAGCGGCCCGTGCGGATGAGCACATCGGGCCTTCCGACGCCGATGGCCATCGCGCGCACGCGGGCCTCGCCGGGACCGGGCACAGGCATCGGCAGCTCGCCGGCCTCCAGCGCCTCGGGCCCGCCCGGGGCATGGACGAGGATCGCCTTCATCAGCGCTGCCCGTCGTGCACGCTGACCTGCTCCTTGCGCAGGCCGCCCAGTCGTTCGTGGATGCGGCCGCCATCGGCCATCGCCAGCGCGAAGAAGATCTCGTCGGGCCGCGGGCCATCCTGCACGCCCACCTCCATCGCGTTGAAGTGGCTGCGAACGTAGGCCGCATGGATGTAGTGCAGCGGGACCATCAGCCGATAGCCGGTCGCCGCCACGGCCTTGGCGGCCGGCACGATGGCCTTGGGCTCGCCCAGCACCGAGCGCATCGCCCAGCCGCCGGCCTCGTGCCAGACGGCGCCGTGCTCGAGCTCGCCGTTCACTCCGACGATCGCCGCCTTGCCGTAGGCCTCGACGCGGTCGCGGCCGAGCACGGCGGCCGCCTCCTCCGCGAGCTCGCGGCCCAGTCCCCGCAGCTCGGCCATGAAGGGCAGCAGGTCGGGTTCGTAGCGGCCCGCGTAGGGATTGCGGACGACCGCCCCCGCGGCCACCAGGCGCAGGGGCACGGCCGCGGCCGGCCCGCCCTCGTGGTGGATCGTCTCCACGCTCAGCACCTTCTTGCGGATCTGGATCAGGGACATCTCGCGCTCCTTCCGGTTCAAAGCCGCGCGATCCTGGCGTCGGCGACGACCTGGGACCACTTCTTCAGCTCGGCGGCCACCATGGCCGTCATCTCCTGAGGCGTGCTGCCGCGCGCTTCGCCCCCCATCTCGGCCAGGCGGGCCTTGACCGTGTCGGCCTGCAAGGCGAGCTGCGTCTGCGCGTGCAGGCGCTCGACGATGGGCTGGGGCGTCCCCGCGGGCAGCATCCAGCCGGCCCAGGATGTCACATCGAAGCCGGCCACGCCCTGCTCGGCCACCGTCGGCACCTCCGGCATGGCCGGCCAGCGCTTCGCCGCGGTGGTCGCGAGCGCGCGCAGCTTGCCGGCCTTCAGGTGCGCGAGCACGGCGGTCGGCGGCGCGATGACGATCGGGATCTCGCCGCCGAGCAGCCCGGTCACCGAAGCCGCATCGCCCCGGAAGGGCACGTGCAGCAGCTTCACGCCCGCCATCTTCGACAACAGCTCGCCGATCAGGTGGTGGGTCGAGCCGACGCCTGCCGTGCCGTAGGCGACGCTCTCCGGCGCGGCCTTCGCCGCCGCGAGCACTTCGGCCAGGCTCGAGAACTTCGACCCCACCGGCGTCACGACGAGGAAGGGGAAGAAGGTGACGGTGGAGACCATCTGGAAGCTGTCGACCGTCTTGTACGGCAGCTTCTCGTACAGCGCGCCGGCCACCGCGTGGCCGCCGGTGGCCAGCAGCATGGTGTAGCCGTCCGGCGTGGCGCGCGCCGTGGCCGCCGAGGCGAGCGTGCCGCCGGCACCGGCGACGGCCTCCACGAGGATGGGCTGCCCGAGCCCCTTGGCCATCTCGGTGCCCACGACCCGCGCGATTGCGTCGGCGTTGCCGCCGGCTGCGAAGCCCTGCAGGGCCTTGATCGGCCGGGCCGGCCAGGCCTGCGCGCGGGCGGCCGGCCAGGCCAGCGTGCCCAGCGCTGCGGCAGTGAAGCTGCGACGTTGCATGGCTTGCCTCCTAGGCCTGCGCGACCACGGGGTTGCGAAGGGTGCCGATGCGCTCGATCTCGACCTCGACCACGTCGCCCGGCTTCATGAAGCGCTGGGGCTGGCGGCTCCAGCCCACCCCGGCCGGCGTGCCGGTGGCGATGACGTCGCCCGGCACGAGCGTGAAGATGGTCGAGGCATAGGCGATCAGCCGCGGCACCGAGAAGATCATGTGGCCGGTGTGGCTGTCCTGCACCGTCTCGCCGTTCAGCCGGGTCTGCAGCCGCAGCGGCATGCCGGGCTCGATCTCGTCGGCGGTGACCATCCAGGGGCCGAAGGGCCCGGTGCCCTCGAAGTTCTTGCCCGAGGCGATCTGCTTGGCGTGGAACTGCCATTCGCGCACGCTGACGTCGTTGTAGATCGAGTAGCCGGCCACGTGCTCCCAGGCCCGCTCTTGCGGGATGTCGCGGCCGGGCTTGCCGATGATCACGGCGAGCTCGCCCTCCCAATCCAGCGTGCCCGAGACGCGTGGCCGCACGACCGGCTCGCCGTGCCCGACCTGCGAGCGCCACACGCGCAGGAAGATCGGCGGCTCCTCGGAAAGCTCGCGCTGCATGCCGGCGGCGATGACCTCCTGGTGGTGGTCCATGTAGTTGCGCACCGCGCAGACGATCTTCTCCGGCCGCGGGATCACCGGCAGGAAGTGCAGGCCTTCCAGCGGCAGCTCGGCCCGCAGGCCCTCCAGCAGGCCCGCGCGGCGCTCGAAGGCCTCGCTGGCGATGAACTCGGCCAGCGTGGCGCAGCCGGTGCGGGCGGACAGCGAGGCCACGCCGTCGCCGACGACGGCGCCCCAATCCTCACGGCCCTCACGAAGGTAGGAAAGCAATCTCATGGCGGCTCCAGGGTTCGACGAAGGAATGGGCGCAAAGATAAGTTTTATGCACAAAACGTGGGATAGGCACAAACCCTGAAGTCGTCGGCGACCCGGCGCAGGCGACAATTCGCGCGCCCATGAACGAAATCGAAGCCACCGCCGAGAACGGCGCGCCGCTGGCCGAGCGCGCCTACCAGGACCTGCGCCGCGCGCTCGTGCGGGGTGATTTCGAGCCTGGCGCGAGGCTGCGCATCGATGAGCTCGCGCGTCGGTTCGAGGTCAGCAGCAGCCCCTTGCGCGAGGCCCTGAACCGCCTGGCGCAGCAGGGCCTGGTGCGCATCCTGGAGAACCGCGGCTTCCGCGTCGCGCCGCTCACGGCCGAGGGCGTGAGCGACCTGGCGCGCGTGCGCCTGCTGGTCGAGTGCGAGGCCCTGCGCGATTCCATCGCGCATGGCGACGACGGCTGGGAGGCCCAGGCGGTCGCGGCCGGCCATGCGCTGGCCCTGGCCGAGCGAAGGCTCGGCGACGGCGTCCGTGCCCTGGACGACGACTGGTCAAGCCGCCATCGCCGCTTCCACCTCAGCCTCTACGCGGCCTGCACTTCACCCTTGCTGCTCGACCTGGCGGACGTGCTGTTCGACAACGCCGAGCGCTATCGCCGCTGGGCGGCCCGCTACCGGCAATCTCCCCGCAAGAAGCACGACGAGCACCAGCAACTCCTTTCGGCCGTCGTGGCGCGCGATGCGGACAAGGCCGTGTCGCTGCTGGCCACCCACATCACCCGTACCGAGCAGTTGGTCGTCGCCACCTTGCACGGCGCCGGCGGCAAGCTGAGCTGATCGTTCAGGCGTTTCGTGCGGTGCCGCGCCGGCCGCTCGACGGGCCGCCGGCCCCGCGCCAGCGCGGCAGCGTCGCCTCGAGGTGCTCGCTGAAGCCGATGACGGCTGGCGAGAGCGTGCGGCGCAAGGGGCGGTACAGGCAGATCGTGCGCACCGTCTCCGGCTCCAGCACGCGACGCTGGACCAGCCCGAAGCTCTCGGCCATCACGCCCACGTAGGCCGGTGCGAGCGTGGCCGCGAGGCCCTGGGCGACGATGCCCAGCGCCGTCGAGGTGTTGTCCACCACGTCGACCGGGGTGACGCGCACGTCCTCGGGCGCATTGAGCTGCATCTGGGCCACGCTGCGCTCGTGGTCCCGGCCGGCCGCCACCAATGCCTGGCCGCGCAGGTCCGACCAGGTCAGGCTCTTTCGGCGCGCCAGCGGATGGCTCCTGGCGCACCACAGCACCCAGGGGCTGTCGAACACGGGCACGCGCTCGACCTCCGGGCCGGTCGGCCTGTCGGGACCGATGGCGAGGTCGACGTCGCCGGCGCCCACGCTGTCGACGAGCGAGTCGACCGGCACGTCCCGCACACGCACCACGACCTTGGGCCGCAGCGCCTGGTAGGCCTTGATCGCCTCGGGCACGGCCGTGGCGGCGAGCACCATGGGCGCGGCGATCCGGACCACGCCGGTGGCGCGGTTGCGCACGTCGTCGGCCGCGCTCTCGGCCGCGTGGACGTGCCGCAGCAGCGTCTGCGCCGAGGGAAGGAAGTCCCTCCCCGCACTCGAGAGCGCGACGCGCCGTGTCGTGCGGTCGAAGAGCCGGAAGCCGAGGATGCCTTCGAGCTCGGCCACCAGCTGGCTCACCGCCTGGGCCGTGAGCCCCAGGCGGTCGGCCGCGGCGCTGAAGCTGTGCAGGTCGGCGACCGAGGCGAGGGCCTCGATCTGGCGGAGGGTGAACCGCGTCAGGGGCATGGGGCGGATTATCAGGCTGTGCTTGAAGAAGGCCCTTGAATCGTTGATTGTGGAAGGCGCCGCATCTTTGCGAGACTTGCCCGGATGAACCTGGACGAACTGCGCGCCGCCTTCTCGGGGCGCCTGCACAACTCGCCGGCCGACATGGCCGCCTTCCTGACCGACTGGCGCGGCAAGTGGACCGGCCGCGCGCTGGCCGTGGCGCAGCCGGATGCCACGGCCGACGTGGCCGCCATCCTGCGCTGGTGCCACGAGCACCGCGTGCCGGTCGTCCCGCAGGGCGGCAACACCGGCCTGTCCGGCGGCAGCACGCCCGACGAGAGCGGCCGCGCGCTGGTCCTCTCGCTCACCCGTCTGAACCGCCTGCGCGGCATCGACGCGCTGAACAACACGATGGTCGTCGAGGCCGGCGCCACGCTGGCGCAGGTGCAGGAGTGGGCGCGCGAGGCCGGCCGGCTCTTCCCGCTGAGCCTGGCCGCAGAGGGCAGCTGCACGATAGGCGGCAACCTGGCGACGAACGCCGGCGGCGTGCAGGTGCTGCGCTACGGCAACGCCCGTGAACTGTGCCTGGGTCTGGAGGTCGTGACGGCCGAAGGCGAGGTGTGGGATGGCCTGCGCGCCCTTCGCAAGGACAACACCGGCTACGACCTGCGCGACCTGTTCATCGGCAGCGAGGGCACGCTGGGCGTGATCACCGCCGCCACCCTGAAGCTGCACCCGCTGCCGGCCGCGCAGGTGGCGGCCTTCGTCGCCGTCCCGCAGCCCGAAGCCGCGGTGCAGTTGCTGCAGCTGGCGCAGTCGCGCCTCGGCCCGGCGCTCACGGCCTTCGAGCTGATGGGCGACACCTGCCTGCGGCTGGTGGAAAGGCACGTGCCGTCGGCCCGGCTGCCGCTGGCCGAGCGGTCGCCCTGGTACGTGCTGCTGGAGCTGAGCGACAGCCGTGGCGAGGCCGAGGCCGCGCAGGCGATCGAGGGCCTGCTCGAGGCCGCGATGGAGCAGGGCCTGGCGACGGACGCAGCGCTGTCGAGCAGCCTGGCGCAGTTCCAGGCCCTGTGGGCGCTGCGCGAGGACATCTCCGAATCGCAGGGCGCCGAGGGCCGGACCATCAAGCACGACATCTCCCTGCCGATCTCGCGCATCCCGGGATTCATGGCCAGCACCGGGGCCGCCATCGAGCGCGAGTTCCCCGGCCAGCGCCTGGTCGTCTTCGGGCACCTGGGCGACGGCAACCTGCACTACAACGTCTCGCCCGCCGCCGACCGGGTCGGCGCCGAGCATGCGGCGGAGTTCGTGGCGCTGGAGGGGCCGATGAACCGGCTCGTCCACGACGCGGTGGCGGCGCACGGCGGGTCGATCTCCGCCGAGCACGGGCTCGGGGTGCTGCGGCGCGACGAATCCGCGCGCTACAAGTCGGCGGTCGAGATGAAGCTCATGCGTGCCGTGAAGACGGCGTTCGATCCACGGGGTCTGATGAATCCGGGCAAGGTCCTGGGGAGCCAGCCATGAAAGTCTGCATCGTCGGTGCCGGGGCCATCGGTGGCTTCATCGGCACCCGTCTGGCCGCCGCCGGTGGCGCACAGGTCAGTGCCCTGGCCCGGGGGGCCACCCTGGCCGCTCTTCGCGAGCAGGGGTGGCGCCTGGAGACCGCCCAGGGCCTCGTGCAGGCCCCTGCCCACGCCAGCGAGCGGGCGGGCGAACTGGGCCGGCAGGACCTGGTGGTCATCGCCGTCAAGGGGCCGGCACTGCCCCAGGTGGCCCAGGCCATTGCGCCCCTGCTCGGCCCGCGGACCGTGGTCCTGCCCGCGATGAATGGCGTGCCCTGGTGGTTCTGCCAGGGCGTTCCGGGGTTCGCCGGAACCGCGCTCGAAAGCGTCGATCCCGGCGGCGCGATCGCCTCGGCGATCCCTTTCGAGCAGGTTCTGGGCTGCGTCGTGCATGCGAGCACCTCGATGCCGGAGCCGGGCCTGGTCCGGCACCGGATGGGCCAGGGCCTCATCGTCGGCGAGCCCCGCGGCGGCCTCAGCGAGCGGGCGCAGGCGGTGGTGGACCTGCTCGCGGCCGCGGGCTTCGACGCCGCGCACAGCGAGAACGTGCGCTACGACGTCTGGTACAAGCTCTGGGGCAACCTGACGATGAATCCGGTGAGCGCCCTCACCGGGGCCACCATCGACCAGGTCCTGGCCGACCCGCTGGTGCGCGAGTTCTGCTCGGCGGCGATGAGCGAAGCAGCGGCCATCGGCCGGCGCATCGGCTGCCCGATCGAGCAGACGCCGGAGGACCGCCACGCCGTCACTGCCAGGCTCGGCGCCTTCAAGACCTCCATGCTGCAGGACGTGGAGGCCGCGCGCCCGATCGAGCTGGACGCCATCGTCACGGCAGTGCACGAAATAGGGGGGCGGCTGGGCGTGCCCATGCCGGCCATCGGCGCCCTGCTCGGGCTCACCCGCTTGTTCGCCCGCACGCGCGGCCTCTATCCCACAGCCTGACCGGGCCGGTGGCCGGGCGGCTGCGGGACGACCCGCTTGCAGGCGCCGGCAGAAAGTTCACACTCGCCTGCAGTCGCGCAGTCTTGCAGACGAGGATGGACGCCATCAACCCGCTCGCAGCGTCTGCTTCGGCCGCGGCCGAGGCTGATGCGCTGCTGGAAAAGATCCACGCGGCGGTCGTCGTCCATGGCCATGACACCTCGATCGTCAAGTGCAACGCCCATGCGCGTGCCCTCCTCGGGCTGAGTGCCGACAAGGCCTTCGGCAAGACGGCCTTCGATCCCGACTGGCAGTTCGTCCGCGAGGACGGCTCGCCGATGCCGCAGGAGGAGTTCCCCGTGTTGCAGGTCGCCGCGCGCCGCGAGGCGGTGCGCGGCATGGTGGCCGGTGTACGGCGCCCTGGCCACGCCGAGGTGGTCTGGCTGCTCGTCAGCGCCGACCCGGTGTTCGACGAGGATGGCCGCATCGCCGAAACCATCGTCACCTTCGTCGACATCACCGAGCGCAAGCAGGCCGGGGACGAGCGGCGGCGCTCGCAGGAGGCTTATGCCTCGCTAGTGAACACCATCGACGGCATCGTCTGGGAAGCCGACGTACCGAGCCTGCGCTTCAGCTTCGTCAGCCCGCAGGCCGAGCGGCTGCTCGGCTTCCCGGTCGAGCGCTGGTTCGACCCCGCGTTCTGGACCAGCCGCATCCATCCGGACGACCGCGACTGGACCATCGACTTCCGCGAAGCCTCGATGCGCGAGCTGAGCACCCAGGAGTTCTTCTACCGCTTCTACGCCGCCGACGGCCGCGTCGTCTGGCTGCACGACCGCGTCACCGTGATCTTCGAGGACGGCCGCGCGACCAAGCTGCGCGGCGTCATGGTCGACATCACCGCGCGCCGGCGGCTGCAGATGATCGAGAGGATGCGGGCCGGGGCGCTGGAGAGGCTGATCGGCGGCGAGGCGCTCGAAGGCATCCTGGACGCGCTGGTGCGGGCCGTGGAGGAGCAGCAGCCGCCGATGATCGCCTCGGTGATGCTGCTCGACGCCGGGAGCCGGCACCTGCGGCCGGTGGCCGGCCCCAGCCTGCCGGGCTTCTATTGCGAAGCGCTGCAGGACCTGGAGATCGGGCCTTGCGTGGGCTCCTGCGGCACTGCGGCCTACACCGGCAAGCGGGTGATCGTGCCGGACATCCGGACGGACGCGCTGTGGCTGGCCTACCGCGACGTGGCAGAGCGGGCCGGGCTGGCCGCCTGCTGGGCCGAGCCGGTGCTGGACCGCGCGGGCCGCGTGATCGGGACCGTGGCCGTCTACCACCGCGAACCCCGGTCGCCGAACGACGAGGACATCGAGCTGATGCAGGCCATGGCCGGGCTCGTCGGCGTCGCGGTCGAGTACTGCCGCACCCAGGACGAGATCCGCGCGCTCAACGCCGAGCTCGAGCGCCGCGTGCGCCAGCGCACGGCGGACCTGCAGGTGGCGCGCGACGCGGCCGAGGCGGCCAGCCGCGCCAAGGGCGAGTTCCTGGCCAACATGAGCCACGAGATCCGCACGCCGATGAACGCCATCCTGGGCCTGTCGCACCTGGCCATGCACAGCGGCCTGACCCCGCGGCAGCACAACTACGTGCAGAAGGTCCATGCCTCGGCAGAGTCGCTGCTCGGCATCCTCAACGACATCCTCGACTTCTCGAAGATCGAGGCGGGCAGGCTGGACATCGAGGCCATCGCCTTCGATCTCGCCGACGTGATGGACAGCCTGGCCGGCGTCGTCGGCCTGAAGGCGGAGGAGAAGAACCTCGAGCTGGTGTTCGTGGAGCCCGTCGACCTGCCGATGGCGCTCGTGGGCGACCCATCTCGCCTGCGACAGGTCTTGCTGAACCTGTGCAACAACGCGGTCAAGTTCACCGAGCGCGGCGAGATCGTCCTGGCCGTCGAGGTGGTCGAGCGCGCCTGGGATTCGGTGCGGCTGCGCTTCTCGGTGCGGGACACCGGCGTCGGCATGTCGCAAGAGCAGTGCGCGCGCCTGTTCCAGCCCTTCGAGCAGGCCGATTCCTCGACCAGCCGGCGCTATGGCGGCACCGGCCTGGGCCTGGCGATCAGCCATCGCCTGATGCAGCTGATGGGCGGCGAGATCGGCGTGCGCAGCGAGCCGGGGCGGGGCAGCGAGTTCCACTTCAGCCTGCGCTTGCCCCTGCAGCCCGGCGCGGCGCGCGGCCAGCGGGTGCTGCGCCATGACGGGTTCGATTCCGTCCGCGCCCTGGTCGTCGACGACAACGCCTTCGCGCGCGAGGTGCTGCTGGGCATGCTCGACGCGCTGGGCATCCGGGCCGATGCCGTGGGCAGCGGCGACGAGGCGCTCGAGCAACTGGTGCTGGCCGATGCCAACCGCACGCCCTACGACCTGGTGCTGCTCGACTGGAGGATGCCGGGCATGAACGGCTTCGAGTGCGCCGAGCGCCTGCTGCGCCTGCCCTTGAGCCGGCGGCGCCCGCCCTCGGTGCTGATGGTCAGTGCGTTCAGCCGCGACGAGGTGTTGCAGCGTGCGCAGGAGCGGCGGCTGGTCTTCGCCGACCTGCTGACCAAGCCGGTGACCCCGTCCTCGATGTTCGATGCATGCTGCAAGGCCCTGGGCCTTGCGCCGGTGTTCGTCAGCAGCGGCAGCCGGCGGGACGGCCTGCTCGACCACGCCCATGCCGCGTTGCGCGGGGCACGGCTGCTGCTGGTCGAGGACAACGCCATCAACCGCGAGCTCGCGCTCGACCTGCTGAGCAATGCAGGGGTCGAGGTGCAGGTGGCGGGCGACGGCCGCGAGGCGCTGGACATCCTTTCGCGCGGCGGCTTCGACGGCGTGCTGATGGACTGCCAGATGCCGGTGATGGACGGCTTCGCGGCGGCGCGGGCGATCCGGCAGCGGCCGCAATGGCGCGACCTGCCCGTGATCGCGATGACCGCCAATGCGATGGTGGGCGACCGCGAGAAGGTGATCGCCGCCGGCATGAACGACCACATCGCCAAGCCGATCAAGGTCGAAGAGATGTTCGCGACGCTGGCCCGCTGGGTGCGGCCTCGCCGGGATCCGGAATCCGCAAGGCAGACGCCAGCCTCGCCCGGCCATCCGGACGAACTGGAGCAGCCGGGCATCGAACCCGCCACGGCCATCCCCGAGCTGCGGGCGAACCGCCCGCTCTACCGCCGCCTGCTGCGCCGCTTCCGCTCCGAGCAGCGCGAGTTCGCCGCGACCTTTCTTGCGGCACGCGCGCGCGGCGATCGGGGCCAGGCGATGCGCCTGGTGCACGACCTCCACGGCCTCGCCGGCACGCTCGGCATGCCCGCCCTGCGCGAGGCCGCCCAGGCCCTCAAGGAGGCCTGTGCGCAGGAGCTGTGCGATGCCGAGGTCGAGCGCCTGCTGGCGCAGGCGGCCGGCAGGCTGGACGCGGTGCTGGCGGGGCTTCAGGCGTTGGACAACGACGAGGGCCCCGCCGCCTGATCGCTCGAATCGGAGGTGTGGGTGAACGGCAACGCTGGCGGCCCTGCCATCCTCCCTCCCCGTTGCGGGGCCTTCGACGCACGAGGACAATTCATCCCATCATGAATACCCTGTGCGTGATCAAGGCGACCATCGCCACCTGACACCGCCTTTCGATCGCGTCCGGAAGGCGAGCGAAGCCTTCCGGCCCTCCAGGGAAATCTCGAGAGATTCCAAGGAAACCCCGGCAGGCTCCCGCCCTCCGGGGTTTTCTGCTTCATGGACTCTCTCATGCGCACCTACGACAAGCTCATCGCCACGATTCCCGCCCGCCGGGGCGTGGCCCGCGTGCGCGCGTGCCCCGGCTGCTGCATGCACCTTCGACGCTAGCCCGTCAGGCGAGTTTGCTTGAGGGCGGCGCCTTGCCACTCAAGACGGATTCGCCATGAACTCGAACCTCAAGAAACTGCGCAACATCGGCGTCATCGCCCACGTGGACGCCGGCAAGACCACGACCACCGAACGCATCCTCTACTACACCGGCGAGAGCCATCGCATGGGTGAAGTGCACGACGGCACGACCCGGATGGACTTCGACCCGCAGGAGCGCGCACGCGGCATCACGATCAACAGCGCTGCCATCACGGTGCACTGGAAGGGCGTGCAGATCAACCTGATCGACACGCCGGGGCACATCGACTTCAACATCGAGGTCAACCGTTCGCTGCGGGTGCTCGACGGCGCCGTGGTCGTCTTCGACGGCGTCGCCGGCGTGGAGCCGCAGACCGAGACCAACTGGCGCCTGGCCGACCGCTACGGCGTGCCGCGCATCGCCTTCGTCAACAAGCTCGACCGCGTCGGGGCCGATTTCCTGCGCGTCGTGTCGATGATGAAGGAGCGGCTCGGCGCGCCCGTGGTGCCCGTGCAGCTGCCGATCGGTTCGGAGGGCGACTTCCGCGGCGTGGTGGACCTGTTGACGATGCGCGCGCTGCTGTGGGATCGCGACGATGCGACCCAGCCCTTGCGCGAAGCCGACGTTCCGGCCGAACTGATGGATGCCGCCTCCCGGCTGCGTGCGCAGCTGGTGGAGATCGTCGTCGAGCAGGACGAGCATGCGCTTCGCGCCTACCTCGAGGGCGAGGCCGTCGACGTGGCTCTGCTGCGCGCTTGCCTGCGTCGCGGCACGCTGTCCGGTGCGTTCGTCCCTGCGCTGGCCGGCTCGGCCTTCAAGAATCGCGGCGTGGAGCCGCTGCTCGATGCCGTGGTCGACTACCTGCCGGCGCCCGAGGAAGTGCGGCGACCCGAAGGCGATCCCGCCTCCGATCCGGACGGCCCGTTCGCAGCGCTCGCCTTCAAGCTCGTGGCCGACCCGCACGGCACGATGGTGTTCGTGCGCGTCTACCGCGGCACGCTGCGCCGTGGCGACATGGTGCTGGACGCCAACACCGGCCGCAAGGAGCGCGTGGCGCGCATCCTCGAGGTGTATGCCGACGACCATGTCGAGCGCGACGAGCTCCGTGCAGGCGACATAGCCGCCATCGTCGGCCTGAAGGACACGCTGACCGGGCACACCCTGTGCGACCCGGGCCATCCCCTGCACCTGGAGGAGATCAGCATCCCGGAGGCCGTGATCGACGTGGCCATCGAGCCGCGCACGCGCGACGACTCGCAGGGCCTGGCGAAGGCACTGCACTCGCTGCTGCGCGAAGACCCGAGCCTGCGCATGCGGCACGACGCGGACTCCGGCCAGACCATCCTGTCCGGCATGGGCGAGCTGCAGCTCGAGGTCTCGATCGAGAAGCTGCGCGCGCGGCATGGCGTGGACGTGTCGGTTGGCCGCCCTCGCGTGGCCTACCGGGAAACGATCTCCAGGGCGGTCGAGGTGCACCACGTGCTGAAGAAGCAGACGGGTGGGCCCGGGCAGTTCGCCGAGGTCAGGCTGCGCTTCGAGCCGCTGGCGCGCGGCGAGGGCATCCGCTTCGACCAGCAGGTGGTGGGCGGCGCGGTCCCGCGCGAGTTCATCCCGGCGGTCGAGCAAGGCATCCGACGTGCGGCCCAGGCCGGCGTGCTGGCGGGTTACCCGTGCGTGGACTTCCGCGCCACCCTGGTGGACGGAAGCTTCCACGAACGCGATTCGTCTTCGCTCGCCTTCGAGCTGGCCGCGGCGGCCGCGGCGCGCGAGGCCTTCGGCCAGGCCGGGCCGCAGCTGCTGGAGCCGGTGATGGCGGTCGAGGTGGTCACGCCGGCGGAATACCTGGGCGACTGCCTCGGCGACCTGCACCGCCGCCGCGGCGTCGTGCGCGGCCAGGCCGCGCGCGGCAACGGCGTGGTGATCGAAGCCGAGGTGCCGCTGAAGGAGATGTTCGGCTACATCGGCCGGCTGCGCGCGCTTTCGTCCGGACGCGCGCAGTTCACGATGCAGTTCGACCACTACGACCCGGCGCCCGCCAGCGTCGTGGCCGAGGCCGTGGCCGGATGAGGCCGATTCACTCGCGGGCGTTGAGCCCGCGGTCGACGAGCGAGAGGCGGCGGCGGAACTCCTTGCGCAGGCGGTAGAGCTGGGCCGGCCGGTGGGCCCGGCCCACCTCCTGCGCGCCCTCGATGGGCTCCACCATGCCGAGCTGATCGATCTTGCGCCGGAAGCTGACCTTGTTGATCGGCTCGCCCAGCACGGCCTCGTAGACCGCCTGCAGCTGCGGCAGCGTGAAGCTGTCGCCGCACAGGTAGACGGGCAGCGACGAGTACTGGCTCTTGGCGCGCACCCTCGCGACCGCGGCCTCGACGATGCTCTTGTGGTCGAAGGGCAGGGCGGGCAGGCGCCCGACGGGCAGGAAGCTCACCGGGCCCTGGGCAGCGGGACCGGGCACGGGCTCGGGCACCAGCGCGTAATAGGCCACCGAGACGGACCAGCCGCGAGGGTCCCGGCCCGGGCCCGAGAACGTGGCCAGCTGCTCCAGGTAGGGACTCGCGATGCCCGTCTTCTCGCGCAGCACGCGCGCGGCCGCGTCGGCTGCGTCGTGGTCCTCTCTCGCGTGGACATAGCCGCCTGGCAGGGCCAGTGCGCCCTTGAAGGGCTCGCGATCGCGCCGCAGCAGCGCGACGTGCAAGGCGTCATCGCGCAAGGTCATCAGCACCACGTCCACCGTGCAGATGACGCGGTCGCTTTCCTGGGGCGTCATGGGGCTTATGTCAGCTGGGATACGAAGCAAGGCCTGTCGTCCAGTATTCCACAGGCGCCTCCCTTGATGCTTAGTTGCAATAGTGAACAAAGATGCATAGAGTCGGGATCACCAACGCAAGCGGAGGCACCATGAGCCGAAGGATCCAGCTGCTCCTCATCGATCCGCAGAACGACTTCTGCGATCTTCCGCCCGCCTGGCGGCCGGTGGATCCCTCGTCGGGCCAGGCGGTGGCACCCGCCTTGCCGGTGCAGGGCGCCCATGCGGACATGCAACGCCTGGCGGCGTTCGTCCGCGGCGGACTGGACCTGATCACCGACATCGCCGTGACCCTGGACTCGCATCACCGGATCGATATCGCGCATCCGACCTTCTGGCTGCGAGGCGACGGGGCCAAGGTGCCCGCGTTCACCCCGATCACCGCCGCCCAGGTTCGTGAGGGCTCCTACCGGCCGCGAGACCCTGCGGCTCGGACGCGCGCGCTGGCCTACCTCGACGAGCTCGAGGCGCGCGGCCGCTACACCCTGATGGTGTGGCCGGTGCACTGCGAGATCGGCACCTGGGGCCACAACATCCACGCGGCCGTGAAGGCCGCCTGTGCCGAGTGGGAGGAGCGGCGTCTCGGCGTCGTGCAGGCGGTGGCCAAGGGCTCCAACCCCTGGACCGAGCACTACAGCGCGGTGCAGGCCGAAGTGCCGGACGAGGACGATCCCGGAACGCGGCCCAACCAGGCGCTGATCGAGCAGCTCGACAGGGCCGACGTGCTCGTCATCGCCGGCGAGGCCGGCAGCCACTGCGTGAAGGCCACCACCGAGCACGTCGTCGACCACCTCCCCGGCGGACGCGCGGACAGGCTGGTGCTGCTGACCGACTGCATGAGCCCGGTGGCAGGATTCCAGGCGCAGCACGACGGCTTCCTCGCGGACATGCGGCGCCGCGGCGCGCGGCTGGCGACCAGCGGGGAGCTGCTGGCCGAACTGCTGGCCGAACGGATGGCCGAACGGATGCCCTGAGGCGAGACAGGAGAAGCGACCATGCCCCCCGTGATCACCAGCCTGCTCGACACCGACCTCTACAAGTTCACCATGTGGCAGGCGCTGCTGCACCGCCACCCGCAGACGCAGGCCGAGTACACCTTCGTCTGCCGCAACCGCAGCGCCTATCCGCTGGCCGAGCTGCAGGCGGAGGTCGAGCGCGAGCTCGACCAGCTTTGCTCGCTGGCCTTCCGGGCCGAAGAGCTGGCCTACCTGCGTGGCCTGCGCTTCATGAAGTCGGACTTCGTCGACTTCCTTCGCATCTTCCGCTTCCAGCGCGACTTCATCTCGGTGCGCGCGAACGGCCCTGCCCTCGAGATCGTCGCCACCGGCCCGCAGGTCCACGTGATGGCCTTCGAGATCTTCGTCCTGGCCATCGTGAACGAGCTGTACTTCCGCCGCTTCGACCGCGCGGCCGCGATCGAGCAAGGGCGCCGCCGCCTGCAAGCCAAGATCGGCAGGCTCGACGCCTTCGGCCAGGAGCCGCCTCGGCGCCACCCGTTCGAGCTTTTCGATTTCGGCGTGCGCCGCCGCTTCGCCGCGGATTGGCATCGCGAGGTGGTCGCCACGCTCAAGCAGCAGGTGCCGCGCTTCTTCAAGGGCACTTCCAACGTGCTGCTGGCGCGGGACCTGGGCCTGGTGCCCATAGGCACGATGGCCCACGAGTACCTGCAGACCTACCAGGCCCTCGGCGTGCGCCTGCGCGACCACCAGAAGGCCGCGCTCGAGGACTGGGTGCAGGAGTACCGCGGCGACCTGGGCGTGGCCCTGACCGACGTCATCGGCATGGATGCCTTCCTCGCCGACTTCGACCTCTACTTCGCGAAGCTCTTCGACGGCCTGCGCCATGATTCGGGCGACCCGGTGTGGTGGGGCGAGAAGGCGCTGGCGCACTACGCCGCGCTGCGCATCGACCCGCACACCAAGCGCCTGGTCTTCTCCGATGGCCTGGACGTCGAGCGCGCGATGGCCCTGTACCGCCACTTCGGCGACCGCACCCAGCTCGGCTTCGGCATCGGCACGAACCTCAGCAACGACGTCGGCCTCGAGCCGCTGAACATCGTGATGAAGCTGACCCACTGCAACGGCCAGCCGGTGGCCAAGCTGTCCGACAGCCCCGGCAAGACCCTGTGCGACGACGAGACCTTCCTCGCCTACCTGCGGCAGGTCTTCCAGGTCCGCCCCCGTCCCCCGGAGGAGAACGCATGCTGAAGCTCACGCTCGCGCAACTGAACCTGACGGTCGGAGACATCGAGGGCAACGCCGCCCGCATGATCTCGGCGGCACAGCAGGCACGCCTCGAAGGCTCGCAGCTGGTCGTCTTCCCCGAGCTCTCGCTGACCGGCTACTACCCGGGCGACCTGCTCGAGGAGCCGCGCTTCCTGCAGCGCGTCGACGAGGGCCTCCAGGCGCTGCGGCAGGCCTCGCGGCAGATGCCCGGGCTGTGCTGGGTTGTCGGTGCTCCGGTGCCGCGGACGGGCCCCGGCAAGCCGCTGCACAACATGCTGCTGGTGCTCAGGTCCGGCGAGATCGTGCTGCACTATGCCAAGCAGCTGCTGCCCACCTACAACATCTTCGACGAGCGGCGGCACTTCGAGCCGGGGCCGGACGTGGCGCGCGTGCTGCGCATCGGCGAAGCCACCATCGGCCTGCTGGTCTGCGAGGACGGCTGGAACGACGAGGGCCTGGACTACGTGGTCAACCCCTTCGACCGGATGCGCGATGCGGCGCCGGACCTGGTGATCTCGATCAACGCGAGCCCGTCGAACATCGGCAAGCGCGAGCAAAGGCATCGCATCTTCGGCGGTGCCAGCCGCCGCCACGCGCTGCCCATGCTCTACGTGAACCAGGTCGGCGGGCACGACCAGCTTGTCTACGACGGAGGCTCCTTCGCCGTCGAGCCGGAGTCCGGGCCGGTGTTCGAGGCCAGGCGCTTCGCCGAGGAGGTCGTGACGCTCGGGTTCGACAACGGCCGCTTCCTGACGGCCGATGGCAGCCAGCCTGCCCCCGTTTCGGCCGAGGGCCTGCCCACGATGGCCTTCTATCGCGCCCAGATCGTGCTGGGGCTGCAGGATTACGCGCGTCGATGCGGCTTCCGGCAGGTCGTCGTGGGCTCTTCGGGCGGCATCGACAGCGCACTGACCCTGGCCCTGGCGGCCGAAGCCATGGGGCCGCAGAACGTGGCGGCGGTCACCATGCCTTCGAGCTTCTCGTCGGCCGGTTCGGTGGACGACTCCGCCACCCTGTGTCGCAACCTGGGCATCCAGCTCGCCACGCATCCCATCGCGGAGCTGGTGTCCGGCTATGCGGGGCAGTTCGAGCGCAGCTTCGGCGTGCCCCTGCACGGCCTGCCGCTGGAGAACCTGCAGGCCCGCATCCGCGGCACCGTCCTGATGGAGTACTCGAACCGCTTCGGCCACCTGCTGCTGACCACCGGCAACAAGTCGGAGATCTCGGTCGGCTACTGCACGCTGTACGGCGACACCAACGGCGGCCTGGGCCTGCTCGGCGACCTGTACAAGACGGAGGTCTTCGCCCTCTCGCGCCACCTCAACGAGGCCGCCGGCCGCGAGCTCATCCCCGCGGCGATCATCGACAAGCCGCCCTCCGCCGAGCTCGCGCCGGGCCAGAAGGACACCGACAGCCTGCCGCCCTATCCGGTGCTCGACGAGGTGCTGAAGGTCCTGATCGAAGGCGGCCGGCTGGCCCCGGCCGAGCGTGAGCATGCCGAAGCCTTCGTGGCGCGGCTGCAGGAGACCGGCGAGGGCCGCGCGCTGGTCGAGCGCATCCGCCTGATGGTGGCCCGCAACGAGTACAAGCGCAGGCAGGCGCCGCCCATCATCCGCGTGCGGGCCCGGGCCTTCGGCACCGGCCGGCAGATGCCCATTGCGGCCAGGCATGTCTGAAAGGCCATCCATGAACGAAGCCTCCGAGGCGGGAGCGGCCGTCTGCATCGGCCGCTTCCAACCCTTCCATGCGGGCCATGCCGACCTGCTTGCGCAAGCCTTGGCCCTGGCTCCGGTGGCCGTCGTGGTGATCGGCTCCGCGCATCGGGCGCGCACCCCGAGGAACCCGTTCACCTGGCAGGAGCGGGCGGAGATGATCCGGCTGGCGATGCCGCAGGCGGACTGCGATCGGCTGGTCTTCGTGCCGGTGAGGGACTTCTACGACCAGGACCGCTGGACCGCGGCCGTGCGCGCCTCGGTGGCCGAGGCGCTTCGCGAGCGCGGCGCGGCCAAGGCCCCGGTCGCGCTCGTCGGCCACTTCAAGGATGGGACGAGCGACTGCCTGCGCGGCTTCGACGGCTGGCGCCTGGTCAGCGTCGAGCGTCGTTCACGGGCGGATGCATGCTCCCTGCGCGACGCCTACTTCGGCTCCGGCCGCGAGCACCTGGAGGCGACGCTCGCCGCCCTGGTCGACGTGGCGCCCGCCAGCACGCTGGACTTCCTGCGCGCCTGGGCCGAGCTGCCGATGTTCGGCAGCCTGGTCGAGGAGTGGCAGATGCTGCGCGACTACCGCGAGGCCTGGGCACGGGCGCCTTATCCGCCGGTCTTCGTCACCGTCGACGCGGTGGTCCGCTGTGCCGGCCACGTGCTGCTCGTGCGGCGGGGACAGGCGCCCGGCAAGGGCCTGCGCGCGGTGCCCGGCGGCTTCATCGAGCAGCGCGAGACGCTCTACCAGTCGGCCGTGAGGGAGTTGCAGGAGGAGACGGGCATCGGCCTGTTGGAGATGACACTGCGCCAGTCCCTGCAGGCCGTGGCGGTCTTCGACCATCCCGATCGCAGCCAGCGTGGACGCACGATCACCCACGCCCACTTCTTCGACCTGGGGGACATCGAGCTGCCGGAGGTGCGCGCGGGCGACGACGCGGCAGAGGTGCAGTGGGTGTCGATCGCGGAGCTGCCCGCGCTCGAGCAGGCCTTCCTCGACGATCACTTCCACATGCTGGACCACTTCCTCGCCCTGACGCCCGAGCCGGCCGCGCGCTGATCTTTCCGCGCGGCCTGCGTCGTATTCCTCACCGGGGTGGCCGGAACGTGGGCATCATCCGCCGCTTGTTCGCCAAGAATCCGCGATGCGGTGAACGAGGCTCCGCCCGTCGCGGGGCGAGTTCCCGAAGGGCAGGCTCGAAAACAGGATGAGTGACGTGGTGTTCCGGTTCGGCCGGTGCGAGGTCGATGCAGCCGCACGGCTGGTGCTGGTCGAGGGCCAGGAGAGGCCGCTCGAGCCGCGTCCCTTCGATGCGCTGGTGTATCTGCTGCGCCACCGCGAGCGGGTGGTCTCCAAGGAGGAACTGCTGGATGCCGTCTGGCCGCACAAGCATGTTTCCCAGGGCGTCATCTCGCGGGCCATCTCGCTGATCCGCAAGGCGATAGGTGACGATGGGGGCGAGGGCGCGCTGCTGCGCACCATCCATGGGGTCGGCCTGCGCTTCGTGGGCGAGGTCGAGGCGGTGGACGATCGCGAGGCAAGCGCCGGGATCGTCCCGCTCGCGGCACCGCGGAGCCGGGACCCGGCGGCCTTGCTCGCCGTCCTGCCCTTCGAGAACCTCACCGGCGACAGCGGGCTGGACTGGATCGAGTTCGGCCTCTCGTCGTTGACGGCCCATGGGCTGGGGCAGGCCGCCGGCATCGAGGTCGTTCCGCTGCCTTCGCTGCAGATGGCACTGAAGGCCGTCCCGCGGACGGCGGATGCCAGCCAGCGGGCGCAGGCCGTCCGCCGCCTGCTCGGCGTCGAGCTGCTGCTGCGGGTCCGGGTCCGGCGCGACCAGGCGGGATTCCGCCTCGACTACTGGCATGGCGCGCCACGGGCCGGCGAGGACGGGGGCACGCTTCACGGAAGCGATCTCGTCACCCTGGCGGACGAGTTGGCCCGGCTGGTCGGCGCGGCCCTGTCGCCAGCCGGCGAGGTACCGGCCCCCGCTGCCCGGGGCCTGGATTCGCCCAGCCGGGAGGCTTTCGCGCGGGCCATGCAGGCCGCGGGCGAGCAGAAGTGGAAGCAGGCGAGCCACCTGCTGCACGTGGCGCTGGACATGGATCCGGAAAGCGCGATCGTGAAGCGCGAGCTGTTCACCTGCCTGGCGACGATTGGCGACGAATCGGCACTGCCGTGGGGCCAGGCCCTTCTCGACGAGGCGGAGGCGGCCGGCCAGGCCGAGGCGATGGGCTTCGTGCACCACATGCTGGGCCGGTGCCATGCCCTGAAGCGCAGGCCGGAGCCGGCGCGGCAGCACCTGGAGGACGCCCTGTGCCTTTCGCGGGAGCACGGGCCCTGGGAGTGGACGGCGATGGCCATGCAATACCGCTTCGAGCTGGCCATGCACCATGGCGAACTCGAACGCGCCCGGCAGCTGATGGAGGTCATGCGCGAGTCGTGGGCCGACAGCTCGAACCAGTGCCTGCGCATCCGCTGGCTGTTCAACGTGAGCATGACCGGCTGGCGCAGCGGCGACATGGTGCGCGCCATGCATGCTTCGTGGGCGGCGAGGGAGCTGAGCGCCGAGATGAACCTCGCGGTCGATCACGCCACGGCCACTGCCGCGCTGGCGGTGGACTGCGCCGAGCTCGGCCTGCTGGCGTCGGCCATCGGGCATGGCGAACAGGCGCTGGCCGCGGGCCTGAAGCTGGCCGAGCCTACGATCATCGCGAGGGTCGCCTGCAGCCTGTGCTGGCTGTACCGGGAGACCCGCTCGCCGGCAAGCTCGCGCCGGATCGTGGCCTCGCTCGGCTGGCCGGAGTACCAGGTTGCCGCGGGCCTGCCCGGCCTGCCGATGGCCCGCGGCCACCACGCCGCCGCCGAGGGCCGCCATGGCGAATCGGCCGTTCATTGGCAAGAGGCGGTCGACCGGGCACGCCGGCAGCAGGCCCTGCACGCGGAGCATGTGGCCCTGCCGTGGCTGCTCGTGGCCCTCGTGCAGTCCGGCAGCGTGGACGAGGCGCACCGCCTGCTGGAGGAGTCGCGCCGGCGGCCCGACATCACCGGCCATCCGAGGGTCGTCGCGGCCCTGCAGCACGGCGAAGCCTTCGCCTTGCATGCCTCGGGCGAGCGCGAGGCGGCCCTGGCCCTGCTGTCCAGGATCGCGAAAGAGGCGCCGGCGAGCCACTGGCGTGCGGCGGCGAGCATGGACGCCGCCTGGTTGCACCTCGATGCCGGCCGTGTCGAGGCCGCCCGGGAACTGACGAGGGACCTCGGCTCCTGGCTCGAGGAGCATCCCGTGGGGCGGATGTTGAGGGCCCGCCTGTTGCGCGCTCAAGGTGGCTCGGCGCCCGAGCGCCTGCTGGTCGAGGCGACGAGCGTCCCGGTCCGCTGCCTGCCCAGCCGCTCGTAGGCCGCTACGCAGCCTGGGGCCAAAGCCCGACGAACCGCGAGGGGGCGGGCTTTGCCCGCCTCGGCGAGGCAAGCTGCGCCAGGAGCTCCAGCGAGGCCGTCTCGGCTTCGGCTCGCCAGGCGGCCGGCAGCTCGCCGGCGAAGGCGAGCAGCGCGTCGACGCACTCCGGCTCGAACTGCGTGCCCGACCGGTCGCTGATGTAGGCGAGCGTGGCGCCCCGGCTCCAGGCCTTCTTGTAGGGTCGGGCGCTCGTCAATGCATCGAAGACGTCGACCACCGCGACGATCCGTGCCGGGCGGGGAATCGCCGTCCCGGCCAGCCCGAAGGGATAGCCCGACCCGTTCCACCACTCATGGTGCGAAAGGGCCACGGCGACCGCCAGGGTGCTGGACTCGGGCGTGTCTTCGGCCAGCCTGCCGAGGTGGGTGGCGCCCAGCAGGCAGTGCTGCTGCACCAGCGTGTACTCCTCGGCAGTGAGGGCTGAAGGCTTGTCCAGTACCGCGGCGGGCAGCTGGTGCTTGCCGATGTCGTGGGTCATCGCTGCGTGAGCGATGTCGAGGAGCTGGTCGCCGGGCAGGCCCAGCTCGACGCAAAGACGCGCGCAGAGCCAGGCGGTGCGTTGCCCATGGAGCGCGATGTCGTCTGCCATTGAGGGTTCGATGCATGCAAGCCGATGCTTCCACTGTAGGAAAGCCGGGACGGCAAGGCATGAGGGTTCCGCTATGGAACCCTGATCACTTAGTTCGACGAGCCAACTAAATCACGTCCCGATGGCCTGCGGCGGCTGCAGCAGCCGCTCCAGCGCCTGGGCGACCTCGCTCTCGGTCTGCGGGCGCACCAGGCGCTCCTGCTCCTGGCCATCGCGCAGGAAGACCAGGCTGGGCCAGAGCTTGATGCGGTAGGAGCGGCCGAGCGGGCGGCCGGGGCCGTCCTCGACCTTGAGATGGCGGATGCCCGGGTGCCGGGCAAAGGCACTGGCGAACAGGGGCTGGGCGCGCAGGCAGAAGCCGCACCAGCCGGTGCCGAACTCGAGCACCGTCGGGCCGGGCAGGGCATCGACATCGGCTCGGCTGGGCTCGGGAGACTGGAAGTGGGTCGTGAAGGACATGGCGGGCCAGGCTTTCTCTTGCGCTAGGTCGGCATGGCGCGGGCGAGGCGCCGCAGCGCGCGGCCGATCTCGTCGGCATCGATCACACCATAGCCGAAGGTCAGTGCCCACGGCGCCTGCTTGGGATGCAGGGCGTACTCGGCGATGGCCTGGGCACCGGGCGTGTGCTGGCGCATGGCGGCCACGATGGCGGGGCCTTGCCGTGGATGCCCCACGCGGGCGGCCAGGTGCAGGCCGGCCTCGCAGGGGATGGGCTCCAGCCAGTCGGCCAGCTCCTTGCGCAGGCCCGCCTGCAGGGCCTCGCGCCGCTCGGCGTAGACCGGCCGCATCCGCCTGACGTGGCGCGCCAGGTGGCCGTCGCGGATGAACTCGGCCAGGGCATGCTGGGTGATGGTGTCGCAGTGCGAATCGGCGCAGACCTTGACGCGCAAGAGCGCTTCTCGCGCCCACGACGGCACGACGACGAAGCCCTTGCGCAGCGACGGGAACAGGCTCTTGGAGAAAGTGCCGATGTAGAAGACGCGGCCTTCGCGGTCCAGCGTCTGCAGCGCGTCCAGGGGCCTCGCGCCGAAGCGGAACTCGCCGTCGTAGTCGTCCTCCAGCACCACCGCGCCGCGCTCGCGCGCGAAGGCCAGCAGGGCCATGCGGCGATTCAGCGAGAGCGCCACCCCGGTGGGCGACTGGTGCGAAGGCGTCACGCTGATCACCCTGGCCTCGGGGGGCAGCCGTTCCACCACCAGCCCTTCGTCGTCCACGGGCACCGGCACCAGGCGCGCGCCGGCCGCGAGAAAGGCGGCCCGCAGCGGCGGGTAGCCCGGCTCCTCCACGGCCACCACGGTCTGCTGCGGCGTCACCAGCAGCCGGGCCAGCAGGTCGAAGGCCTGCTGCGCGCCGGAGGTGACCACCACGTCGTCCGGCCCGCAAGCGACGGCCCGTGCGAAGGCGAGGTGCTGGGCGATGGCCTCGCGCAGCGCCGGCACGCCCTCGGTCGGCGGGTAGGCGAAGGGCTGGCGCGACCAGCTGCGCAGCGAGCGGGCCACCAGCCGGCGCCAGGTCTGGTGGGGAAACAGCCGGTGCTCGGGAACGCCGAGCCGGAAGCAGCGCTCGGGCAGCTGGCGAGGCGCTTCGCGTTGAAAGGCCGCGTCTGCCCACGCAGGGTTCAGGGAGCCCTCGATGCGGCGCCCGGCCCGCGCGGGCGTGGTCGCCTGGGCCGGCCGGCGCGGGGCGGCCAGTTGCGCGACCACGGCCTTCGCTCCCGGCCGCTGCAGCACATAGCCTTCGGCCATCAGCAGGTCGTAGGCATGGACGACCGTGTTGCGGCCCAGTCCCAGGCCCGATGCGGCCCGGCGAGTGGAGGGCAGGGCGCTGCCGGCGGCCAGGCGGCCGTCGAGGATCGCGGCGCGCAGCTGCTGGTGCAGGGCCTGCCTGCGCAAGCCCTCGCCGCGCGCCGGCAGCTCGATGTCGAAGGGAAAGACTGGCTCCATCGAATCTCCAGGAACTGGCGTCTTCGAGGAGCCAGATGCTACCTAAGCTGTGAATCGAAAGGAGACATCGCCATGCACCACCCCGTCTGCGAAACCTGCGGCACCCAGTTCGCCTCCGGCGCCGTGCTTCCGATCCGCTGCCCGGTCTGCGAGGACGAGCGCCAGTACGTCGGCTGGAGCGGCCAGCGCTGGACCACGCACGAGGAGCTGGCGCGCCGCTTCACGCTCCGGCTGGAAGAAGACGACGGCCTGCTCGGCATCGGAATCCAGGGCAGCTTCGCCATCCCGCAGCGCGCGCTCTGGCTGCCCACCGACGCCGGCAACATCCTCTGGGAGTGCGTGAGCCTGGTGACGCCCGATGCGGTCGAGGCGCTGAAGACGCGCGGCGGCGTGAGTCGCATCGTCATCTCGCACCCGCACTTCTACAGCTCGATGGTGGAGTGGAGCGAAGCCTTGGGCGGCGTGCCCATCCTCCTGCACGAGGCCGACCGCGAGTGGGTGATGCGGCCGTCGTCCCGCATCGAGTTCTGGCGCGGCGATTCGCTGCGCCTGTCCGACGGCGTGACGCTCGTGCGCTGCGGCGGCCACTTCGAGGGCAGCACCGCGCTGCATTGGGCCGGCGGAGCGAAGGGGCGCGGCGCGCTGTTCCCCGGCGATGCGCTGCAGGTCACCGGCGACCGGCGCCACGTGGCCTTCATGTACAGCTATCCGAACTACATGCCCATGAAGCCGAGCGAGGTGCGCGCCATGCGCGAGCGCCTGGCCGGCCTGGCGTTCGACACCGTGCACGGCTACACCTGGGGCCGCAACATCATCGGCGGGGCCCGCGAGGCGATCGACCGCTCCTTCGAGCGCTACCTCGAGGCGGTTGCCGCCTGACCGCCCAGGCGGACGGAGATCCGTGCCGCCGCGGCCCGCACCCCCTTGGCCGCCGCGCCATTCCAGTCGGCCGGCATCCTGTCCTCGTGGTCGAGCGCCGTGACGACGATCGCGGGCTGGCCCTCGTGGTCGAGCGCCGGCGCCGAGAAGGCGTTGACGCCCGGGATGGGCCGGCCGACGGCGCGTGCCAGGCCATGGCGCTTCAACTCGGCCCGGATCTGCTCGATCTCGACGCTGCGGGCCCGCCGCTGCGCCTTGGGGGCCAGCTCGCCGAAGGCGCCGGCCACCGCCTCGGCCAGGCGCTCGGCCGGCAGCGCGCCGGCAAACGCCCGGCCGGTGGCCGTGTCGTAGATCGACATGACGCTGCCCACGCGAAGGGCGACGTGCAGCGGCTGGCGCGCCTCGATCAGCCGCACCACCGTCGGCCCGAAGTTGCCCCACACCGCCAGCGCCACGGCGTGGCCGGTCGACTCGGCCAGCTCGCGCGCGACCGGCTCGGCGGCCCGCAGCGGATCCCACTGGTGCAGGCAGGACAAGCCGATGTGCAGCGCCGCGGGGCCCAGGGCATAACGGCCGGTGACGGCGTCCTGCTCGATGAGCCCGAGCCGCCCGAAGCTCACCAGGTAGGGGTGGGCCCGCGAGGCGCTCAGGCCGGCGCGGGCGGCCAGCTCCTTCAGCGGCAGCTCGCCCGCCTCGTCCGCCAGGGCCAGCAGCAGGCGGCCCCCGACCTCGATGGACTGGATGGCCCGCTGGCCGCGGTCGGCGGCCTCGTCGTCTTCCGCGGCCAGCGTGGCGGGCAGCTCGCGAGATTTGTTCATGGCGAACGAGTTTGACACAGTTCGCACGGCGCGCCTATGATCCGTGAACGCATTTGACATACGCAAATCCCTGGAGTCCCCCGCATGAACGCTCCCGCCAAGGCCTTCGCCTCCCAGGCCGACCTGCAAGAGAAGAAGGTCAGCTTCACCCGCCTGTCCGAGAACGCCTGGGCCTACACCGCCGAGGGCGACCCCAACACCGGCGTGATCGTGGGCGACGACGCGGTGATGGTCATCGACACCCAGGCCACCCCGGTGATGGCCCAGGACGTGATCCGCCGCATCCGCGAGGTGACCGACAAGCCGATCAAGTACGTGGTGCTGAGCCACTACCACGCGGTGCGCGTGCTCGGCGCCTCGGCCTACCAGCCGCAGCACGTCATCGCCAGCCGCGACACCTACGACCTCATCGTCGAGCGCGGCGAGCAGGACAAGGCCAGCGAGATCGGCCGCTTCCCGCGGCTGTTCCGCAACGTCGAGTCGGTGCCGGCCGGGCTCACCTGGCCCACCATCACCTTCGAAGGGCGCATGAGCATCTGGCTCGGCAAGCTGGAGGTGCAGCTGATCCAGCTCGGCCGCGGCCACACCAAGGGCGACACCGTGGCCTGGCTGCCGGAGCAGAAGATCCTGTTCTCCGGCGACCTGGTCGAGTTCGACGCCACGCCCTACTGCGGCGACGCCTACTTCCAGGACTGGCCGCAGACGCTGGACAACATCGCCGCCCTCAAGCCCCGCGCCCTGGTGCCGGGCCGCGGTGCGGCGCTGACCACGCCCGAGGACGTGGCCGCCGGCCTGGCCGGCACGCGCGCGTTCGTGAGCGACGTGTGGGCCAGCGTGAAGGCGGGCGTGGCCGCGGGCAAGGACCTGAACGCCGTCTACAAGGAGACCTTCGCCGCCCTCAAGCCCAGGTACGGCCACTGGGTCATCTTCGACCACTGCATGCCCTTCGACGTGACGCGCTGCCACGACGAGGCGAGCGGCATCGCCGACCCGCGCATCTGGACGGCCGAGCGCGACCAGCAGATGTGGCAGACGCTGGAAGGCTGAGGCGCGCCGTGCTGTCCACCTACACCTACCCCCGGTTCGAGTACCGCCGCCCGCCCGAGCTCGGCGAGCCGGCGCCGCGCCGTCATCCGGTGGTCGTCGTCGGCGCCGGCCCGGTCGGCCTCGCTGCCGCGATCGACCTCGCGCAGCGCGGCCTGCCGGTGCTGCTGCTCGACGACGACGACACGGTGAGCATCGGCTCGCGCGGCGTCTGCTATGCCAAGCGCACGCTGGAGGTGCTGGATCGCCTCGGCTGCGGCCAGCGCCTGGTCGACAAGGGCGTGACCTGGAACGTGGGCCGCACCTTCTTCGACACCGAGGAGGTCTTCCACTTCAACCTGCAGCCCGAGGCCGGCCACCAGCGGCCCGGCATGATCAACCTGCAGCAGTACTACCTCGAGGAGTTCCTGGTCGCGCGGGCGAAGGAGCTGCGCGGACTCGACCTGCGCTGGAAGCACAAGGTGCTGAAGGTCGAGCCGCACGGCCAGGGCGCCACCTTGCAGGTCGAGACGGCGGACGGCAGCTTCGTGGTCGAGGCCGACTGGCTGGTGGTCGCCGATGGCGCCCGCAGCCCGATCCGCCGCATGCTGGGCCTGGAGGTCGAGGGCCAGGTCTTCCACGACCGCTTCCTGATTGCCGACGTGGTGATGAAGGCCGACTTCCCGGCCGAGCGCTGGTTCTGGTTCGAC
>CAMLGG010000002.1 GCA_946479475.1 uncultured Ideonella sp.
GGGGCTGCACGGGAGGGCGGGCGGGTGTTGAATCGCGGAATCTAGCACCCGCCCTGCCGCGTAACGCTCAGGGTAGCCGACATCGTTCGCCGCGTTCGTGCTGTCGTCCGCATGACAGCCGGGCCGGGCGCGGCAGGGGAAGATGCGGGGGCGCCGGCCACGACCGCCGGACTAACATCCCCTGATCCGTCCTTTAGCAGGAGACCAGCATGACCGCGCTGACCGGCCAGATGATGCAGATGCCGCTGTTGATTTCGTCGCTCATCCGCCACGCCGCGCGGCACGCCGGGCAGACCGAGATCGTCTCCAAGCGGGTCGAGGGCGACATCCACCGGACGACCTGGTCCGAGGTCGAGCGCCGTTCGCGCCAGCTGGCCCAGGCCCTGGCCCGCCTGGGTTGCGGCGAGGGCGACCGCGTCGCCACCCTGGCCTGGAACGGCTACCGCCACCTGGAGCTGTACTACGGCGCCTCCGGCTCGGGCCTGGTGCTGCACACCATCAACCCGCGCCTGTTCCCCGAGCAGATCGCCTGGATAGCCAACGACGCGGCCGATTCGGTGCTGTTCTTCGACCTCACCTTCCTGCCGCTGGTCGAGAAGCTGGCCCCGGCGCTCAAGACGGTCAGGCACCTGGTGCTGATGACCGACCGCGAACACATGCCGGCCGCCAGCCCGCTGCAGGGCTTGCTGTGCTACGAGGAACTGGTGGCGGCCGAGAACGGCGCATACGCCTGGCCAATGCTGGACGAGAACGCGGCTTCGAGCATCTGCTACACCTCCGGCACCACCGGCCACCCCAAGGGCGCCGTCTACAGCCATCGCTCGACCGTCCTGCACGCCTACGGCTCGGCGATCCCCGATGCGATGGACTGCTCGGCGCGCGACGTGATCCTGCCCGTCGTGCCGATGTTCCACGTCAACGCCTGGGGCTTGCCGTACTCGGGCGCACTGGTCGGCGCCAAGCTCGTCCTGCCGGGGCCGCACCTGGACGGCAAGTCGCTGTACGAGCTGTTCGAGCAGGAGCGGGTGTCCTTTTCCGCCGGCGTGCCCACCGTCTGGCTGGGCCTGCTCACGTACATGAAGGCCAACGGGCTGAAGTTCTCGTCGTTCAAGCGCACGGTGATCGGCGGCTCGGCCTGCCCGCCGGCGATGATGAAGACGCTGCAGGAGGACTACGGCGTCGAGGTGATCCACGCCTGGGGCATGACCGAGCTGAGCCCGCTCGGCACGCTGTCCAAGCTCACCTCGCGGCAGGATGCGCTGCCGAAGGAGCAGCAGCAGCGGCTGCTGGAGAAGCAGGGCCGGGTGATCTACGGCATCGACATGGCGATCATCGACGACGAAGGCAGGTCGCTGCCCTGGGACGGCCAGGCCTCCGGCAACCTGGTGGTGCGCGGGCCGTGGGTGATCGGCAGCTATTTCAACCGGCCGGAATCGCCGCTGGTCAGCGTGGACGGCGAGCCGGGCTGGTTCCCGACGGGCGACGTGGCCACCATCGACGCCGACGGCTTCATGCAGATCACCGACCGCAGCAAGGACGTGATCAAGTCCGGCGGCGAATGGATCAGCTCCATCGACCTCGAGAACATCGCCATGGCCCACCCGGCCGTGCACGAGGCGGCGGCCATCGCGGCTCGGCACCCGAAGTGGGACGAGCGTCCGCTGCTGGTGGTGGTGCCCAAGCCGGGCACGACGCCGACGCGCGAGGAGCTGCTCGGCTTCTTCGAGGGCAAGATCGCCAAGTGGCAGATCCCGGACGATGTCGCCTTCGTCTCCGAGATCCCGCACACGGCCACCGGCAAGGTCCAGAAGCTCAAGCTGCGCGAGCAGTTCAAGGACTACACCCTGCCGACATGAGGCCCCCACGCCCCCTTCCGGGGGCTGCCCCCCGAGGGGGCTCGCGCAGCGGACCGGCAGAGCCGGATCCGCGCACGCCCTTGGCTTGACACCCGGTGTCCCAGGGGTGACAGGTGGTGCGGGGAACTCCTGAACCCTGTCCGCGGCAATCGCCGCTACCGTCGGCCTTGCTGCAGACCCACTCAAGGAGACACCCGTCATGGCAACGCGTCGTACCTGGTCCCTGTCGGTAGGTGCCGCCCTGCTGCTGCCCGCGAGCCTGGCCTTCGCGCAGGCCGGCGAGACGGTCCGCATCGCCTTCATCGATCCCCAGTCGGGGCCGTTCGCCAACATCGGCCAGAACATCCTGCGGACCTTCCAGCTCGCCGCCGAACGCGCCAGCGCCAAGGGCGGCGTGAAGTACGAGGTGGTGGCCTTCGACAACAAGGCCTCCCCGCAGGAGAGCCTGAACGTGCTGAAGTCGGCCATCGACCAGGGCTTCCGCTACGTCGCCCAGGGCAACGGCTCGGGCGCCGCGGCGGCCATCCTCGATGCGGTCAACAAGCACAACGAGCGCAACCCGGGCAAGGAGGTGGTGTTCTTCAACTATGCCGCCGTGGACCCGGACCTCACCAACGCCAAGTGCAGCTTCTGGCACTTCCGCTTCGATGCCGACACCTCGATGAAGATGGAGGCGATGGTCACCGCGATGTCGGAGGACCCGTCGGTGAAGAAGGTCTACATCATCGGCCAGAACTACGCGCATGGGCAGCAGGTCTCGCGCTACGCCAAGGAGATCCTGGCACGCAAGCTGCCGGCGGCGCAGGTCGTGGGCGACGAGCTGCATCCGCTCGGGGCGGTGAAGGATTTCGCGCCCTACATCGCCAAGATCAAGCAAAGCGGCGCCGACACGGTGATCACCGGCAACTGGGGCAATGACCTGGCGCTGCTGATCAAGGCCGCCAAGGACGCCGGCCTGGATGCCAAGTGGTACACCTACTACGCCGGCGCCCAGGGCACGCCCACGGCCATCGGCGGCGCGCTGAGCGGCAAGATCACCACGATGTACGGCTCGTACAGCAACCTGCCGGGCGAGTTCGCGTCCTTCCGCGACGCCTTCCACGAGAAGTACAAGCAGGACTTCTCCACCTCGACGGTGCTGCACCTGTTCGCCACGCTGCAGGGCGCGATCGCCAAGGCCAAGTCCACCGACCCGGTCAAGGTGGCCCACGCGATGGAGGGCCTGACGGTGCGCTCCTACGCCGGCGACATCACCATGCGCGCCTCCGACCACCAGCTTCAGCAGCCGCTGTTCTTCGCCACCTGGCAGAAGACCGATGCGAAGCAGAACTACAACGTGGAGGAAACGGGGAACACCTTCGCGCTGACCAAGATGTACCCGGCGTACGTGTCGAGCACGCCGACGTCGTGCCAGATGAAGCGTCCCTAGTCATGGAGCACCCGGTGGCGGGGTACCGCCACCACCCGCCGAGCGGGTGCCCAGCCGCCTAGGGGCGGCCCGTCGCCGGCTGGGCTCAGCCGCCTCGAACCTTCGGTATTGCGGCCCAGACCATCCGATTGCCTGCTTCATGACACTCGAGGCCTTCGTCATCTCCCTCCTGAACGGCATCAGCTACGGCCTGCTGCTGTTCATGCTCAGCTCCGGCCTGACGCTGATCTTCAGCATGATGGGCGTGCTGAACTTCGCACACGCCAGTTTCTACATGCTGGGCGCCTACCTGGGCTACCAGATCTCGGGCTGGGTGGGCTTCTGGCCGGCGCTGCTGATCGCGCCGCTGGTGGTGGGCGCGCTCGGGGCACTGTTCGAGCGGGTCGCGCTGCGGCGGGTGCACAAGTTCGGCCACGTGCCGGAGCTGCTCATCACCTTCGGGCTGAGCTTCGTGGTGCTGGAGCTGGTGCAGCTCGTCTGGGGCCGCGCGGCGGTGCCGTATGCCCTGCCACCGCTGCTGGACGGGCCGCTGTTCACCTTGTTCCAGACGCAGTTTCCACGCTCGCGCGGCTTCATCATGCTGGTGGCGCTGCTGATGCTGCTCGGCTTGTGGCTGCTGCTCACCCGCACCCGCGTCGGCCTCGTCATCCAGGCGGCGCTCACGCATCCCGACATGGTCGAGGCGCTGGGCCACAACGTGCCGCGGGTGTTCATGCTGGTCTTCGGCGGCGGCGCAGCGCTGGCGGGCCTGGCGGGCGTGATAGGCGGCAACACCTACGTGACCGAGCCCGGCATGGCGGCGGCGGTGGGCGCCATCGTCTTCGTCGTGGTGGTGGTGGGCGGCATGGGCTCGCTGGCCGGTGCCTTCCTGGCCTCGCTGCTGATCGGCGTGATGGTGAACTTCGCCGTGGCGCTGGACCAGTCGGCGCTGGACCTGCTGAAGCTGCTGGGCAGCCCGGCCGGGCCGCAGACCTTCGGCTACGCGGTGCTCAAGCTCAAGATCTCGCAGATCGCGCCCATCCTGCCCTTCCTGCTGCTGGTGCTGATGCTCGTGTTCCGCCCGCGAGGGCTGCTCGGGACTCGCGAAGGGTGACGATGAGCGTGACGGTCGATCGAAGCGCCGGCGAGTCGAGCGAGGCGCCGCCCGTGGCTGCCGTGCCCGCCCTTGCGAGCGCGCGGGCCGCGAGCCACGGCCCTGCGGCGAACACCTATCACTGGAGGCCGTACAACGTCGGCCGCTGGGTGGTGTGGGGCGGCTTCGCGCTGCTGCTGCTGGTGGCACCGAAGATCTTCAGCAGCGGGGCCTCGCTCACGCTGCTGTCGCAGATGGGCTACCTGGTCATCATCTGCCTCAGCTACAACCTGCTGCTGGGGCAGGGCGGCATGCTGAGCTTCGGCCACGCCGTGTACACCGGTCTGGGCGCCTTCTTCGCGGTGCATGCGATGAACATGGCCGGCCGCGGCGATCTGCCGCTGCCGCTGCCCTTCATCCCGCTGGTGGGCGGGCTGGCCGGCCTGGTGGTGGCGGCCATCCTCGGCTATCCGTCGACCAAGAAGGCCGGCACGCCGTTCGCGATGATCACCCTCGGCGTCGGCGAGCTGGTGTTCGCCATGTCGCTGATGTTCCCGGAGTTCTTCGGCGGCGAGGGCGGCATCAGCACCAACCGCGTCTACGACCCGAAGCTCCTCGGCTGGGGCTTCGGGCCGGGCGAGCAGGTGTACTACCTGATCGCGGCGTACTGCTTCGCCTGCACAGCGGCGATGTACGCCTTCACCCGCACCCCGCTGGGCCGCATGCTCAACGCGGTCCGCGACAACCCCGAGCGCGTGGAGTTCGTCGGCTACGACACCCAGCGCATCCGCTATCTCGCCTTCATGATCTCGGGCTTCTTCGCCGGCATCGGCGGGGCCTTCATCGCCATCAACTACGAGATCGTGACGGCCGAGACGGTGAGTGCCGTGCGCTCCGGCGGCTACCTGCTGTTCACCTTCCTCGGCGGGGCCACCTTCTTCTTCGGGCCCATCATCGGCGCGGTGCTGCTGGTGCTGTCTTCGGTGCTGCTGTCCGAGATCACGCCGGCCTGGCAGATCTACCTGGGCTTCGTGTTCCTCTTCATGGTGATGTACGCCCCTGGCGGCGTGGCCAGCCTGGTCATGATGAACCTGCGCGTGGCCGCCTTCGGCAAGCTGGGGCGCCTGTGGACGGCCTACCTCGCCCTCGGCGGCCTGGGCGGCGTGCTGCTGGTGGCCGTGGCTGCGGTGGTGGAGATCATCTACCACCTGCAGCTGGATTCGTCGGGGGAGGGCGGGGTCGCCTTCTTCGGCACGACGCTCGACGTGGCGCGCACCGACACCTGGGTCGGCCTGGGCCTGGTGGCAGCCGTGTCCGCGGGCCTGTTCGAGCTGGCGCGGCGCGAGTTCGTGCACCAGTGGGGCGAGGCGCAGGCCGAGATCGAGAAGGAGATCAAGCGGCGGGAGGCGAGCCTGTGAACCAGGGCACTCCGGCCGTCGAGCTGCGCGCGGTCAAGAAGTTCTTCGGCAAGACCGAGATCATCCGCGGCGTCGACATGGCGGTGCAGGCCGGCGAGCGCGTGGCCATCATCGGGCCCAACGGCGCAGGCAAGTCCACCCTGTTCAACCTCATCAGCGGCCGCTTCGGCCCCACGAGCGGCGAGATCCTGCTGCACGGCCAGCCGATCGGCGGCCTGAAGCCCTACCAGATCAACCGCGCCGGACTGTCGCGCAGCTTCCAGGTCAGCAACCTGTTCGTGCGGCTGTCGGTCTTCGAGAACATCCGCTGCGCGCTGCTGTGGGCCATGGGGCATCGCTACGAGTTCTGGAAGTTCCTGTCCAACCTGCGGGCGGTCAACGAGCGGACCGAGCAGGTGCTGGAGCAGATCCACCTGCAGAAGAAGCGCGACCACCTCGCGATGAACCTCACCTACGCCGAGCAGCGCGCGCTGGAGGTCGGCATCACCATCGCCGGCGGCTCCAGCGTGATCCTGCTCGACGAGCCCACGGCCGGCATGAGCAAGAGCGAGACGAGCCGCTTCGTGCAGCTGATACGCGAGGTGACGGTGGGCCGGACGCTGCTGACGGTGGAGCACGACATGGGCGTGGTCTTCGGCCTGGCCGACCGCATCGCGGTGCTGGTCTACGGCGAGCTGCTGGCCTTCGACACGCCCGAGGCGGTGCGGGCCAACCCCCGGGTGCAGGAGGCCTACCTCGGCTCGGTCCTGGCGAAATGATGCCCCCACGCTCCCTTGCGGTCGCTGCCCCCCGAGGGGGCTCGCGCAGCGGACCGGCGAAGCCGGATCCGCGCACGCCACTTGAAGCGGGCGACGCCAGGGGCCGCCCGCAGGAGTTGCTGACATGACAGCCTCTACGTTGGAGTTGAAGGACCTGCACGCCTACTACGGCAAGAGCCACGTGCTGCATGGGGTGAGCATGCACGTGGGCCAGGGCGAGATTGTCAGCCTGCTCGGCCGCAACGGGTCCGGCCGCTCGACCACGGTCAAGGCGATCATGGGCCTGGTCGAGGCCGCCGGCTCGGTGCGCTGGCGCCAGCAGGAGCTGGTCGGCCGAAAGGCCTTCGAGATCGCCCACCTGGGCATAGGCTACGTGCCCGAGAACCGCGACATCTTCCCCAGGCTCACGGTGCACCAGAACCTGATGCTGGGGCAGAAGAACGCCCGCAAGAACGGGCGCTGGGGCTTCGACGACATGTACGCGATGTTCCCGCGGCTCAAGGAGCGCCAGCACACCGAGGCCGGCGTGCTCTCCGGCGGCGAGCAGCAGATGCTGACGCTGTGCCGCACGCTGATGGGCGACCCCGACCTCATCATGATCGACGAGCCCACCGAGGGCCTGGCCCCGAAGATCGTCGAGCTGGTGGCCGAGTACCTGCGCGAACTGCAGCGGCGCGGCATCTCGGTGCTGCTGGTCGAGCAGAAGCTGACCATCGCGCTGGAGGTGAGCGAGCGCTGCCTCGTGATGGGCCACGGCCAGATCGTCTTCGAGGGCTCGCCGGCGCAGCTCAAGGCCGATGCCTACATCCGCAAGGAGTGGCTGGAGGTCTAGCGGGCGACGGGCGCTGCCCAGTCGATCTGCTCGAACAGGCGCTGCAGGCGAGTCGCCTTGGCAGGATTCAGCTGTGCTGCCCACGCGACGCGACCACGCAAGTGACCTCGCCAGTCGGGCAGTCCTTCGCGGTTCTGCGTCGCGGGGCCGTGTTTGACGCACTGGTGCAGGATCGCCTTGAGACGGTCGAACTCGTCACGAGGCAGGTTGAGCCGGCGGTTGACGACAACGCTGCAGACCGACTGCCGGCCTCCCGGGGTCTGGCACCGGGTCTTGCGGTGGTTGAGCGAGAAGCCCTCATCGCCGGCGATGCACGCGACCCAGGCTTCGATGCGAAGCCGGCCTTCGCGCAGATGCGAGCCGCCCGAGATGACGATGTCGTCCGCATAGCGCGTGTAGCGTGCTCCGAGCGACTCGGCAAGTCCGGCGAGGCGCAGGTCCAGCCCGAAGGCGCACAGGTTCGCCAGTGCTGGCGATGTGGGCGCGCCCTGGGGCAGATGCGGCTCACGCAGGCGAAGCACCTGCATCCATGCCAGTCCGCCGTCTTCGTGCATCCGCCGCAGGACGGGCTCGGGCGTGGCTGTCGTGCACAGGGCGGTCAGTTGCCGCGCGACGTCGTCGGGATAGCCGAGTGTGCTGAGCAGCGCGTGGACTCGGGAGGCGCGGACGCAGGTGAAGAAGTCTTCCAGGTCGAACTTGAGCACCACGGGCTGGCCGACGTGGGCGCGCGCGTGGTCCAGCACCGAGCGCTCCCGGGCATAGCCGCATGCCGCCTCGTGAGGGGGGACGAAATCGAGCAGATCGTCCAGCAGGCGGCGCTGCAGTGCCTTGAGATAGGGCTCCGGCGCCTCGAGCAGGCGCCAGCCGCCGCGTGGCTTGGCCAGCATGCGGTAGTGGTAGTGCTGCTGCCCCAGGCCGGCGCGCCGCTGCCACTGAGGGTTACGCGTCAGACGCCAGAGGCCCTGCGTCGACAGGTCGAGCCAGCGGGCGAGGGCGCCGGAGTGCGGCCAGTCTGGCACGGTCGTGCGATGCAGTCCCAGCGGCAGTGGCTGCATCGAGGTGGGGACATTCAGCAGGTAGCGCCGCACGAACGGACGGACCGACGCCCGCCAGGCGTGCTGAAACCCCGGCTCCCGTTCCACGAGATCGGCCAGGGAACGCACCGTGAGGCGGCGCCAATGCTCGCCCGGCAGGCGCACGCAGCGCTCGGCAAGCGGCGCGAACCATGACCACCGTTGTCCCAGGCAGGCCTTCATGCGGGCCTCCAGGGCTGCAACGGTGCGATCGCCTGCCAGCAGGGCGCGCGCGACGGCCAGCGCGGTGAGTCTCGACAGGTTCGCCATGGGGAGCAGGAGTGTTGCGGCGCACCGTCCAACCTGCGGGTGAAGCGTGAGGCGGCGGGCGAGCATCGCCCTTGACCCTCACGCCATGGATGGACCAGGCAACAGACCACCGCGGGGGAGCCCCGCGGCACGAACCCGTTCACTCGGTGAACGGTTCGTCGAACCCTTGGACGGCGGCCGCCGGGCGATTATGGGGCGAGGCGACGCCGGCCACGGCCATAAGCCGGCCTGATGGATGGCGGCCGATCGGCGATGGGCGCGGCGGGCGCGCAGTCCTACGATTGCCCCATCGTCACACCGTTGCCGAGAGGACATCGCCATGCCACAGCTCGCCCGACTTGCCTTCGCCGCCGTTGCCGCGGCCGCGTGTACCGCCGCCCTGGCCGACTCCACCCTCGACAAGGTGAAGGCCAGCGGCAGCATCACGGTGGCCTACCGCGAATCGTCGATCCCCTTCTCCTACCTCGGCGACAACGCGCAGCCCACCGGCTTCGGCTGGGAGATCTGCGGCCGGATCGTCGAGCAGGTGAAGAAGGCCACCGGCCGGGCGGACCTGAAGGTCGAGGCGCAGGCCGTCACCTCGCAGAACCGCATCCCGCTGATGCAGAACGGCACCATCGACATCGAGTGCGGGTCGACCACCAACAACAGCGACCGTGCCCGCCAGGTGGCCTTCGCCATCAACTACTTCTACACCGGCACCCGCTTGCTGGTGAAGACCGGCTCGCCGGTGAAATCCGTGGCCGACCTCAAGGGGCGCAAGGTCGTCTCCACCACCGGCACCACCAACCTGCAGGTGCTGCGCAAGCTCAACAACGACCGCGGCATCGGCTTCGACCTGCTGAGCGCGAAGGACCACGCCGAGTCGCTGCTGCTGGTGCAGACCGACCGCGCGGACGCCTTCGGCATGGACGACATCCTGCTCTACGGCCTGAGGGCCAGCGCCCGCAACCCGGCCGAGCTGGAGGTGGTGGGCGAGCCGATCCAGGTCGAGCCTTACGCGATCATGCTGCGCAAGGACGATCCGGCCTTCAAGAAGCTGGTCGACGATACGCTCGCCTCGCTGATGAAGAGCGGCGAATTCGAGGCGCTCTACCGCAAGTGGTTCCTCTCGCCCATCCCGCCCAAGGGCATCAACCTGAACGCGCCGATGAGCAAGGAGCTGCAGGACAACCTGAAGGCGCTGTCGGACAAGCCGGCGATCTGAGCCGCCGCGATGGACGAATCCCGCGTGCCCGGCGTCGTGGGCGTGCTCGGCGGCATGGGGCCGCTGGCGACCATCGACTTCCTGCGCAAGATGGTCGATGCCACGCCGGCCACGACCGACCAGGAGCACGTGCCTGTGGTCGTCAGCTCCATCCCCCAGGTGCCGGACCGCAACGAGGCCTTCCGCGGCACCGGGCCCTCGCCCCTGCAGGCGATGCTGGCCAGCGGCCGGCGCCTGGCCGATGCAGGCGCCGGCCTGGTCGTGATGCCGTGCAACACCGCCCACCTCTGGTTCGACGAGCTTCAGCGCGAGCTGGGACTGCCGATGCTGCACCTCGTGGACGCGGCGATAGAGGACGCGCTGCAGGCCGGAAAGACCATCCCTCGTGTCGGCCTGCTGGCCACCGACGCCACGCTGGCCTCCGGCCTGTACCTCAACCGCCTGGCCGGCACGGTGCACTGGCTGTTGCCCACGGCGGCCGAGATGCTGGAGCTGGTGATGCCCGGCATCGCGGCCGTCAAGGCCGGCCGGCTGGTGCTGGCCGGCGAGCTGCTGGCCGCCGCCGCGGGCCGGCTGGGCCAGCGTGGCGCCCGGGCGCTGGTGCTTGGCTGCACCGAGATCCCGCTGGTCCTCGACGATGCACGATCGCCGCTGCCGGTCATCGATGCCACGGCCTCGCTGGCCCGGCGTGCGGTGTGCTGGTCGCTGCGCCAGCGCGAAACGGCCACGACGTCGTGACCTCTGCGCGCCATGCCTGCATCGTGGGCGCCGGCATTGTTGGCTGTGCCGCCGCCTACGCCCTGGGCCGCGAGGGCTGGCGCGTGACGCTGGTGGATGCGCAGGCGGCGCCAGGGCAGGGCGCAAGCCTGGCCAATGGCGCGCAGCTCAGCTACAGCTACGTCGAGCCCCTGGCCTCACCCGCGGCGCTGCGCGCGTTGCCGGCCTGGCTGCTCCAGCCCTCCGGCCCGGCACGCTGGCGGCCGCGAGGCGAGGCCGCGCACTGGACCTGGCTCGCACAGTTCGTGGCCGCGTGCACGACCGAGAGAATGCGCGGCACGACTGCAGCGCTGCTGGCGCTGTCCTTCCTGAGCCGGCTCACCCTTCATGCCTGGCTGGAAGAGCTCCCCGGCGCGGCCGAGGCGGCGCGACACGAGCGGCCCGGCAAGATCGTCGTCCATCGGGATGGCCGGGCGCGCGCTTCCGTCGAGGCCCAGCTCGCCTTCAAGCGCGCGCTGGGGTGCCAACAGCAGCTGCTGGGCAGCGATGAATGCGTGGCCATCGAGCCGGCGCTCTCCACCCTGGCCCGCGGGGGCATCGCCTTCGGTGTCTGGACGCCGGACGAGGAGGTGATCGACGGCCCGGTGCTGGCCGGCCGGCTGGCCCGCGCGAGCGGCGCCACGCTGCGCCTGGGCCGGTCGGCGATCGGCTTCGAGCCCGCAGGCGAGGCACCGCGAGCCTTGAGGCTGGACGACGGCAGCCGCGTCGAGGCCGAGCACTTCGTCATTGCCGCGGGGACGGCGAGCTCGTCCCTGCTGCGGCCGCTCGGCCATTCGCTGCCCATAGAGCCCGTCAAGGGCTACAGCATCACGCTGCCGATCGTGGATGCCGCAGCCGCGCCGCGGGCCAGCATCACCGACATGGCCCGCAAGACGGTCTATGCGCGCCTGGGCGACCGGCTGCGGGTCGCCGGCTTCGCCGAGCTGGTCGGCTTCGACACCCGCATCTCGGCCGGCCGCATCGAGGCCCTGGTCGCGGCGGCGCAGGCCGCTTTCCCGGGCGCCTGCGAGGTGCGCGACGCCAACGCCTGGGCCGGCCTGAGGCCGGCCACGCCGAGCGGCCGGCCCTTCGTCGGGCGGACTCGCTGCCGCAACGTCTGGGTCGACAGCGGGCATGGTCCCCTGGGCCTGACGCTGGCGGCGGGCAGCGCGGAGTTGCTGGCCCGCCTGATGGCCGGCGACGCGCCGCCCATCGATCCCTTGCCCTTCGCGGGCTAGTCGCCCGCGCCCGTCACCTTGCGGAAGGCCGCGAGGAAGGCCGCCACCGGCCGGGGCGAACGCACGCCCTGCGGCAGGAGGGCGCGCACTTCGACGGGCACCTCGGGCAGCAGCGAACGCACGTGCAGCAGGCTGCAGCGGCTGGCCTGGGCGGTGAACGAGTCGATGATGGCCGGGCCGAAGCCCTGCTCGGCGAGGACCATCGCGATGTGGTGCGTCTGCACCGTGATGCCCGACTGGGGCGAGAGGCCGAAACGCGCCCACTGGTCCGCCAGCATGGCCCCGAGCGGGTCGCGCTCGTCGATGCGGATGAAGGGTGCGCGCAGCACCTCCTCCAGCGCGACGGTCGTGCGGCGATCGGCCCCGGCGCTGCCCACGCGCGACACGCACACCAGCCGCCCCACGGCGACCTTCTCTTCATGCAGCATCGGGTGCGAACTGCTGCCGTAGACGATGCCCACGTCGCCCTCCTGCAGCGCGATTGCGCGCGCGATCTCGGCGGAGTGCAGGGTCTTGATGGCGACCGGCATGTCGGGATGCCGCTTGCGGAAGATCTCCAGTGCCGAGGGCAGGGCGCTCACCGCCAGGGACGGCACGACCAGCACCCGCAGCGGGCTCCCCTCGCCGCTGCCCAGCGCGGTGGCCAGCCGCCGCACGGACTCCAGTTGCGACATCAGGCGCTGCACTTCCGGGTACAGCGCCTGGCCCTCGCGCGTGGGCACCAGCCGGTTGCGCTGGCGCGTGAAGAGCGCGTAGCCCAGCTGCGCCTCGGCGCTTTGCAGTGTCTGCGTCACCGCCGGCTGGGTCACGTGCAGCAGCTTCGCCGCCGCGCTGACGCTGCCGGTCAGCATCACGGCATTGAAGACCTCGATGTGCTTGAGCCGCACGGGCACCGGCTCAGGCAGCCGCGTGGCGCCGGTAGAAGAGCAGCGAGCCGGACAGCACGAGCAGGGCTGTGCCGCAGCACCGGTCCATCCACAGCACCGCCCGCCTGCGCAGCAGCCGGACGGCATGCGCGCCCAGCGCGGCATAGGCGAACATCACGGCGAAATCGAGTGCCGCGAAGACGATGCCGATGGCGAGGTACTGCGGCCACTGGGGCACGGCGGGGTCGATGAACTGCGGCATCAGCGCCGAGCAGAACAAGTAGCCCTTGGGATTGGTGACGGCGACCAGGAAGCTCTTGCCGAAGACCGAGCGCGCCCTGGCCTCGCCCGGCGCCGCCACGTCCGCGGCGGCGGCGGCCGCGGCAAGGTCCAGCCCCCCTTTGGACCTCAGCAAGCGCCAGCCCAGCCAGGCCAGGTAGGCGGCGCCGACCCACTTCAGGACCGAGAACCAGAACTCCGACGCCGCGAGCAGCGCACCGAGTCCCAGGGCCACGGCGCCCACCAGCACGAAGTCGGATGCCACCGCGCCGAACATCCCGGCGACCGAGCGGCGCAGGCCCAAGCGGGAACCGTTGGCCAGCGCCAGGAGCACGGTCGGGCCGGGCGTGGCGATGGCGATCAGGGCGACGAGGCTGAAGGCGAGCAGGGTGGTGGCGTGCATGGGGCGGATTGAAGCACGACGCCCGGCCCCGCCTTCACGTGACGCTCATCCGGCGGCTTCGAAGTCGGTCGACACGCTGAGCGGGCGCCATCGCAGGTCGGCCGCGGCCTTCTCCCGCTCGGCGGCCTCCACGATGCGCACGGCGTCGCTGCCGAGCAGCAGCCGCAGCGGCGGCTCGTCCATGGCCGCCACTCGGAGCAGGAGCGCCGCCGCCCGCGCCGGATCGCCCGGCTGCCGGCCGTCGTAGCGGCGTTGGAAGCGCGCCGCGGCGCCGACCGTCGCGTCGTAGGCCGGATCGCCTTCGCTCAGGCTCGTCGAGGCGCCGGCGAAGCCGGTGCGAAAGCCGCCCGGCTCGACGATGGTCACCTTGATTCCCAGTGGCCCGACCTCCTTGGCGAGCACTTCGGAGAAGCCCTCCACGCCCCACTTGGCCGCGCTGTAGGGCGCCCTGCCGATCGAACCGACCCGGCCGCCGACGGAGGAGAACTGGATGAAGTGCCCGGACCCCTGCGCACGCATGATCGGCAAGGCCGCCTTCGTCACGATGATGGTGCCGAAGAGGTTGGCCTCGATCTGCCGGCGGAAGGAGGACAGCGGCGTGTTCTCTATCGGCGCCATGTCGCCGTAGCCGGCGTTGTTCACGACGACGTCGATGCGGCCGAAGGCGTCCAGGGCGGCCTGCATCGAAGCCGCGACCGCTTGCTCGTCGGTGACGTCGGCCGCCACGGCGCGGATGTTGCGGCCATGGGCGTGCACGAGGTCCGCGAGCCTGTCCGGTTCGCGTGCGGTCGCGACGAGGCGGTCGCCCGCCGCCAGCACGGCTTCGGCCAGCGATCGGCCCATGCCCCGCGACGATCCTGTCACCAGCCAGGTGCGTGCCATGTCTGCTCCTCGATCAAAGCCGCGTCACGTCGAGCACGGCCTGCGCGAACGCGGCCGGCGCTTCCTGCGGCAGGTTGTGGCCGATGCCGCCTTCCAGGTTGCGGTGCTGGTACCTGCCGGTGAACTTGCGGGCGTAGACGGCTGGATCCGGATGCGGGGCGCCGTTGGCGTCGCCCTCCATGGTGATGGAGGGGACGGCGACGTCCGGTGCGGCGGCCAGCCTGGCCTCGATCGCGTCGAAGCGCGACTCGCCCTCGGCCAGGCCGATGCGCCAGCGGTAGTTGTGGACGACGATGGCCACGTGGTCGGGGTTGTCGAACGAGCGGGCACTGCGCTGGTATGTCTCGTCGTCGAAGCGCCAGCGGGGCGAGGCCTGCTGCCAGATGAACCGGTTGAAGGCGGCGGGGTCGGCGGCGTAGCCGTCGCGGCCGCGGTCGGTGGCGAAGTAGGACTGGTACCACCAGGCGAACTCGGCGGCGGGCGGCAGCGGCTTCGCGTTGGCCTTCGGGTTGCCGATCAGGTAGCCGCTCACCGACACCAGGCCCGTCACCCGCTCCGGCCAGATCGCCGCGATGATGCACGCCGTCCGTGCGCCCCAGTCGAAGGCGCCGAGCACGGCGGAGCGGATCTGCAGCGCGTCCATCAGGGCGACGATGTCCTGCGCGACGGCCGCCTGCTGGCCGTTGCGAGGCGTCTGCGACGAAAGGAACCGCGTGCCGCCGTAGCCGCGCAGGAAGGGAACGATGACGCGGTAGCCGGCGGCGGCGAGCCGGGGGGCGACGTCGACGAAGGCGTGGATGTCGTACGGCCAGCCGTGCAAGAGGATGGCGACCGGGCCTTGCGCTGGCCCCGCTTCGGCGTACTCGACCAGGAGGTCGCCGGCACGGATCGTCTTCAGGGGCTTGAAGCCGGCGGGCGAGGCCGCGTGGGCCCGCGACGACGCGGGCAGCAGCATGCCGGCCTGGATGCCGACGAGCGTGGCCGAGGCGCTGCGGATGAAGCCGCGGCGGTTCAAGGAGGAGGGGTCGATGAGGTTCATGGCCGTTCGCGATGGGAGGGGTGATGCGGCGGATTGTTCGGGCTAGCATCCGTTCGAACAACAGCAATCTGCGACTCATTTCGTTGCCTGACGGGCAACGCAGGAAAGGACGGCCATGAGAGAGATCAACCAGAAGCGCCTGCGCTACTTCCGCGAGGTGCTGCGGCACGGCTCGATCCGCGGCGCGGCGGATGCGCTCAACACGGCGCCGTCGGTGATCACGCGGCAGGTCACGCTGCTGGAGGAAGAGCTGGGCCTGGTACTCTTCGAGCGGCAGCCGCGCGGGGTGCGGCCCACCGAGGCCGCCTCGCACCTGCTCGAGTACTGGCGCGGCTGCCAGGCGCACCAGGAGCAGCTGGCCGAGCGACTGCGGGCCATCGAGTCCATGGACGCAGGCACGGTGCGCATCGTGGCCAGCGAGGGCTTCGTGGACGGCCTGATGGAGCAGGTCGTGGGCCGCTTCTGCGCCGCCCATCCAGGGCTGTCGGTGGAGCTCGATGCAGCGCCCGTCAGCGACCTCGTCGCCGCCTTGCTGGACGACGCTGCGCACATCGGCCTGGCTTACAACCCGCCGGCCGACACCCGCCTGGAGACCGTCGCCAGCGCGGCGGCGCCCGCGAAGGCGCTCGTGCGCAAGGGCCATCCGCTGACGCAGGTGGCCGGCCCGCTGCGCGTCAGGCACCTCCTCGACTACCCGCTGGGCCTCATGCCGGCGGGCTATGGCGTGGGGCGGCTCGTCGAGCTCCTCGAGTACGCCGAGCACCTGAAGCTGCGGCCGAGCTTCACGAGCAATTCGGTCGCGGCCCTCAAGCGTTTCGTCAGGACGACCGACGGCGTGACGCTGATCGGAGCGGGGCTGGCCGCCGAGAAGGAGATCAAGGCGGGGCAGCTGGTGGCGCTGGACCTGGCACACCCCTTGTGCCGGTCCGCCAAGGTCGGGCTGCTGGCGCGCCGCGGCCGGCCGCTGTCGGCCGCCGCGAGCGGCCTGCTCGCCGGCATCCAGTCGCGCTTCTCGGTGTTCGGCGGGCGGTAGCGGGCCGCCCGCCCGCTGGCAGACGCTGCACTTCGCGGCTGCGGGCCGTGCCAGCCGCATTGCGAATGCTCAATAACTGGGCCATGGACCAGGACTAGCCTGCTTCGTCGGTGCTTCGACGTCGGCTGCCGCGAAGAAGCAATGCCACCGGCCGGCAGCGTGCGAGCAACCAGGAGCGAGACATGCAATTGAGCCGCGAAGAGCTGACGCGCGCCTACCGCGGGATGTGCACCATCCGCGAGTTCGAGGAGCGCGTCCACAAGGAGTTCGCCACCGGGCAGATCCCGGGCTTCGTACACCTGTATGCCGGCGAGGAGGCCTCCGCCGTCGGCGTGTGCATGCAGCTCGGCGCGGGCGACTACATCGCCAGCACGCACCGGGGCCACGGCCATGCGATTGCCAAGGGCTGTGACGTGACGGGCATGATGAAGGAGATCTTCGGCCGCCAGGGCGGCCTGTGCAAGGGCAAGGGCGGCTCGATGCACATCGCCGACATCGCCAAGGGCATGCTGGGCGCCAACGGCATCGTGGGCGGGGGTCCTCCGCTCGTCTGCGGCGCGGCGCTCGCCGCCAAGGTCAAGCACACCCGGGACATGGCGGTGGCCTTCTTCGGCGACGGCGGCTTCAACCAGGGCACGACGCTGGAGGCCATGAACTTCGCGAGCGTCTACCAGCTGCCCGTGTTCTTCGTGCTGGAGGACAACGGCTATGCCGAAAGCACGGCGAGCGCCTGGTCGATCGGCGGCCACAACCCCGTGCGGCGGGCAGAGGGCTTCGGCATCCCGGGCACCCGTGTCGACGGCCACGACTTCTTCGCCGTCTATCGCGCCGCCAAGGAGGCGGTGGACCGCATCCGGGCCGGCGGCGGCCCGCAGTTCCTGCACATCGAGTTCACCCGCTACTACGGCCACTTCGAAGGCGACCAGATGACCTACCGGCCGCCCGGCGAGGTGGCCGAGGAGCGCAACTTCCTCGACTGCCTGAAGTTCATGCGGGCGCGCCTGACCAGCGCCGGCCTCGTCCCCGCGTCCGACCTGGATCGCATCGAGTCGGAAGTGCAGGCCCTCATCGAGACCGCGCTGGGCGATGCCAAGGCGGCGCCCCCGCCCGACGTCTCCGACCTGCTGACGGATGTCTACAAGACCTACTGAAGGAGACAGGCCATGAGCAAGAAATCCTTCCGCACGGCGCTCAACGAGGCGATGCGCCAGGAGATGGAACGCGACCCGACGGTCATCGCCCTGGGCGAGGACATCGCCGGCGGCATGGGCGCCAAGGGCCAGCAGGACGCCTGGGGCGACGTGCTGGGCGCCAGCAAGGGCCTGCTGGGCGAGTTCGGCCGCGAGCGCATCTTCGACACGCCGATCAGCGAGAGCGCCTTCATCGGTGCCGCCGCGGGCGCGGCCGTGGCCGGGCTGCGGCCGATCGCGCAGCTGATGTTCGTCGACTTCTTCGGCGTCTGCGGCGACCAGATCGTCAACCAGATGGCCAAGTTCCGCTACATGTTCGGCGGCAAGGCCACGACGCCGGTGGTGATCCGCACGCTGTTCGGCGCCGGGCTGCGTGCGGCGAGCCAGCACAGCCAGTGCCTGTACCCGGTGTTCACGCACATCCCCGGCCTCAAGGTCGTCGTCCCCTCGTCGCCCTACGAGGCCAAGGGGCTGATGATCCAGTCGATCCGCGACGACGACCCGGTGATCTTCCTGGAGCACAAGGCGCTGTACGAGGACATGGAGGAGGTGCCGGACGAGGCCTACGCGATCCCGCTGGGCCAGGCGCTGGTGAAGCGCCCCGGTCGTGGCGTCACCGTGGTGGCCTGCGGGCGCATGGTCAAGCACTCCATGCTGGCCGCCGAGGCGCTGGCCCCGCACGGCATCGATTGCGAAGTGATCGACCTGCGGACGACCTCGCCGCTGGACACGGCCTGCATCCTGGCGAGCGTCCAGAAGACCGGCCGCCTCGTGGTGGTGGACGAGGCCAACCCGCGCTGCAACATCGCGACCGACATCTCGGCGCTGGCCGCCGACGCGGCGTTCGCCCACCTGAAGGCGCCGGTGAAGATGGTCTGCCCGCCGCACACCCCGGTGCCCTTCGCGCCCAACCTCGAGGATGCGTACGTGCCGAGCCCCGCGAAGATCGAGGCGGCCGTGCGCGAGTGCCACGGATACCGGGCATGAGCGCTTCCATCGCCGCGCTGACGGTGCCGCAGCTGGGCCTGACGATGAAGGAGGGCACGCTGGCGGCCTGGCACGTCCAGCCCGGCGCGGTGGTTCACGCGGGCGAGCCGGTGTTCGACATCGAGACCGAGAAGGTGACGAGCGAGTGCACGGCGCCGGCGGATGGCGTGCTGCGCCGCCAGGTCGCGCAGGCCGGCGCCACGCTGCCGGTCGGCGCGCTGGTCGGCGTGATCGCGCCGGCCGAAGCGCAGGAAGCGGAGATCGACCGTTTCGTGGCCGGCTTCCAGCCCGGGCAGCGGGCCTGAGCGGGCCCGTCCACGGCCAAAGGAGAAATCATGGCCTTGAAGGCAGCCTTCATCTTCCTGGCGCCGGGCGCCTCGCCCGACGCGCATCGCAGCGTGATCAGCACGCCCGAGGTCGAGCTCACCGTGGTGGGCGTGCCCGACTACCCGCAGGCCGAGGCCGTGGCCCGGGCGCTGGCCGATGCCGGCGTGGCGGCGATCGAGCTGTGCGGCGGCTTCGGCACCGCCGGCACGGCCCTCATCGCGCGCGCGGCCGGCGACCGCGTCGCGGTGGGCGCCGTGCGCTTCGATGGCCACCCCGGGCTGGGCGGAAGGAGCGGCGACCAGGTCTTTGCCGGCGGCGCCAGGCCATGAGCGGGGCCGACGCGGCGCCCGCCGGCCGGCCGGGCGTCGAGACCTACGACTACTCGCTGTTCGGGCCGGTCGAGGTCCGGCCGCTGAGCCGTGTCCGGCAGGTCATCGCCCGCCGCCTGGAGGCGAGCTGGGCCAACGTGCCGCACGTCGCGCAGTTCGACGAGGTCGACATCACCCGCCTGCAGGTGCTGCGGGAGCGGCAGCTGCGCGAGGCCCGGGCGGCCGGCATCAAGCTCACCCTGCTGGCCTTCGTGATGCGTGCCTGCGCGAACGCCCTGAAGGCCTTCCCGGAGTTCAACGCCTCGCTCGACGCGACGGGCCGGAATCTGGTGCTCAAGGGCTATTGCCACATCGCCTTCGCGGCCGAGACGCCGGTCGGCCTGCTCGCGCCGGTGCTGCGCGACGTGGACCGCAAGAGCCTGTTCGAGGTCGCGAAAGGCGTGGCCGATCTGGCCGCCAGGGCCAAGGCCGGCCGGCTGGCCCTCAGCGATGCCGAGGGCGGCTGCTTCACCGTGTCCAACCTGGGCGCCCTGGGCGGCACCGGCTTCACGCCGGTGATCAACGCACCGGAGGTCGCGATCCTGGGCGTGGCGCGGGCGGCGGCGAAGGTGGTGGAGGTCGATGGCCGGATCGTCTCGCGGCCCATGCTGCCCCTGAGCCTGGTGTACGACCACCGGGTCATCGACGGCGCCGTCGGCGCGCGCTTCCTCGCGTTCATCGTGCAGCAGCTGGCCGAGCCGGAGTCGCTGGCGGGCTGAGGGCCGCGACGAGCGGCACCGCGACATGGGCGTTCGCGGATCCCGGCGCACGGCCGCCGTGAAGTTCGACCTGACACAGAACTCCCCGGTCGGCCTCGACCGGCTGTGGAAGGCGCTCGGACGCGCCGAGTTCGTCGAGCGCAAGTATCGATCGATGGGCTCGTCGGACGTGCGCATCCGCAAGTTCGTGGCAACCGCCGAGTCGATAGAGGTCGAAGTCGATCGCGAGGCACCCGTGGCGCGCGACGAACTGCCGGCCTGGGCGCGGGTCCTGTCCGGACCGCGGCAGCTCCTGCAGCAGCGCACGCGATGGACGCGGGTCGGGCCGCAGCGAGTGGATGCCGAACTGACCATCCTCGCCCCGGGCACTTCGGCCAGCGCGACGGCGACGGGAACGGTCGTCGCACTGTCGACGAAGCATTCGCGCATGACGCTTCACATCCGCGTGGCGAGCACCTCTGCGATCCTGGGATCCGCCATAGCCGAGGCGTTCGCACGCCAGTTGAAGCACGCCCTCAGGCAGGATCACGCGTTCACGCTCGATGAACTTCGTGCCCGCGTCGGCCGCCCGGATTGATGACCCCCCAATCTCGACGGCTGGCAGCTTCTGGCCAATCTTCTTTGCTACGATCCGCGCGCCCGGCGGCCACCGCCCCGGGCAGGGGGCCCTGTGTGCCGGCCCGGGCCGATCCGGCCTGGCCGACAAGGGCACGTTCTCAGGGAGCCAGCCATAGACACCGGACTGCTGAAGGAACTGCGCATCGAGCGTGCCTCTCGTGAGGATCACGAAGGCAGGCCGCCGGGATGGCTCTGGGGCCTGCTGGCCGGCCTGGCGGTCCTGGCTCTCCTCGGGGCCGCGGCCTGGTGGTACCTCGCCGCCAACAAGGCCGTGGCGGTACAGACCGCCACCGCGCGCGCGAACGGGCAGGGGCCCTCCGCCGATGCCGTCCTGCAGGCCACCGGCTACGTGACGGCGCGGCGTTCGGCCACGGTCTCGGCGCAGATCACCGGCACGCTGACCGAGGTGCTGATCGACGAGGGCTTCCGCGTCAAGAAGGGGCAGGTGCTTGCCCGGCTCGAGGACAGCGGTCTGAAGGCCAACCTGGCCGCGGCCGAGGCCCAGGCGCGCAGCGCGCAGGCCGGCGTGGCGCAGGTGCGTGCGCAGCTCGCCCAGGCCCAGGCCGACGAGCGCCGCCAGGCGGAGCTCGCCGCCCAGGGCATGACGACGCGCCAGACGCAGGAGCAGGCCGCGACCGCCGTACGCAGCTTCACCGCCCAGGTCGAGGCGGCCCAGCGCCAGGCCGAGGCCGCGCAGGCCCAGGTCAAGCAGGCCCAGGTGAACTTCGACTACGCCACCGTGCGGGCGCCGTTCGACGGTGTCGTCACCGCGCGTGCCGCGCAGGTCGGCGAGATCATCTCGCCGCTTTCCGCCGGCGGTGGCTTCACCCGCACCGGCGTGGGCACCATCGTCGACATGGACTCGCTCGAGGTCGGCGTCGACGTGAACGAGGCCTACATCGCCCAGGTCAAGGCCGACATGCCCTGCGAGGCGGTGCTCGACGCCTATCCCGACTGGAAGATCCCGGCCCACGTGCTCGCCGTCATCCCGAGCGCCGACCGCGGCAAGGCCACGGTGAAGGTCCGCGTGGCCCTGGACCAGAAGGATGAGCGGGTAGTCCCTGACATGGGCGTGCGCGTGAGCTTCCTCGCCGCGAAGCCCAAGGTTCAGGCAGCGCCCGTGCCCGGCGTGCTGCTGCCTCCGGAGGCGCTGGTGCAGCGCGACGGCGCCGACGCCGTCTTCGTCGTCGCCGAAGGCCATGCGCAGCAGCGCGCGGTCAAGCTGGGCGGCGACGTCGGCAAGTTCAAGCTGGTCACCGAGGGGCTGAAGGCAGGCGAGACAGTCGTCGTCTCTGCGCCGCCCGAGTTGAAGACCGGTTCCACCATCGTGAGCAAGGAATAGCCCATGAGCGCTTTGATCGAGATCCGCAATCTTTCCAAGGTCTACACGCGCGGCAAGGAGAAGGTCGAGGTGCTGCACCACATCGACCTCGACGTGGCCGAAGGCGATTTCCTTGCGCTGATGGGCCCCTCGGGCTCCGGCAAGACCACCTTGCTCAACCTGATCGGCGGCCTGGACGCGCCCAGCGGCGGCTCGATCAGCGTGGCCGGCGAGCGGATCGACAAGCTGGGAGGGGCGCAGCTTTCGAAGTGGCGCGCGGCCAAGGTCGGCTTCGTCTTCCAGTTCTACAACCTGATGCCGATGCTGTCGGCCCAGCGCAACGTCGAGCTGCCCCTGCTGCTCACCAGGCTTTCGGCGGCCGAGCGACGCAAGCGTGCCTCCATTGCACTGCAGCTGGTGGGCCTGGCCGACCGGGCGTCGCACAAGCCGACCGAGCTCTCGGGCGGCCAGCAGCAGCGCGTCTCGATCGCGCGGGCCATCGTCTCCGACCCCACGCTGCTGGTCTGCGACGAGCCGACCGGCGACCTGGACCGGCAGTCGGCCGAGGATGTCCTGACCCTGCTGCAGGTGCTCAACCGCGAGCATGGCAAGACCATCGTCATGGTCACCCACGACCCCAAGGCGGCGAGTCGGGCCCGCCACACGCTGCACCTCGACAAGGGCACGCTGGTGGAGGAGGCCGTGCAGGCGGAGCTCGGCGAGGTGGTGTCGTGAAGTACCTGCACCTGGTCTGGGCGGCGCTGTTCAGGCGCAAGCTGCGCACCTTCCTCACCCTGGTCTCCGTCATCACCGCCTTCCTGCTGTTCGGCCTGCTCGACGCGGTGCGCGTCGGCTTCGACCAGGCGGGCCAGAGCGCCAACGGCGCGATGCGGCTGCAGACCGGCGCCAAGCTCAGCTTCATCCAGCTGCTGCCGATGTCGCTGGGCTCGCGCATCGCGCAGGTCGACGGCGTGAAGGACACCACCTATGCCAACTGGTTCGGCGGCGCCTACCAGGATCCGCACAACCAGGTCTTCAGCTTCGCGGTGGCGCCGAACTACCTCGACGTCTACCCCGAGATGGAGGTCTCGGCCGAAGCCCGCAAGGCCTTCGCCGACACCCGGATCGGCGTGCTGGTCGGCGAGGGGCTGGCCAAGCGCTTCGGCTGGAAGGTCGGCGACCAGCTGCCGATGCAGTCGACCATCTTCCCGGACAAGTCCGGCAGCCTGAACTGGACCTTCAAGATCGTCGGGCTGATCCACGTGTCCGACACCAGGTCGGCCGGCTGGTTCAACCAGCTGCTGCTGCTGCGCTGGGATTACTTCGACGAGACCACGCCCTACAACCAGGGCCAGGCCGGCTGGTACGTCACCCGCGTGAAGGACGTGAACCAGGCCGACCGCGTCGCCAAGGCGATCGACGCGATCTCGGCCAACTCCGACCACGAGACCCGCACGCTGACCGAGCAGGCCGCCACCGCGGCCTGGATGAAGCAGCTGGCCGACATCAACCTCATCGTCACCTCGATCATGGGCGCGGTGTTCTTCACGCTGCTGCTGCTGGCGGGCAACACGATGATGCAGGCGGTGCGAGAGCGCACCAACGAGATTGCCGTGATGAAGACGCTCGGCTTCTCGGGCCACAGCGTGCTCGGCATGGTGCTGGCCGAGTCGATGCTGCTGCTGCTGCTGGGCGGCTGCGTCGGCATGGTGCTGGCGAGCGTGATCGGGCCGGCGGTCGGCCAGGCCAGCGGCGGCACGCTCATCCTGCCCGCGGCCGGCCTCGCCAGCTGGGCGATCGGGGTGGGCCTGATGCTGCTGTTCGGCATCGTCGTCGGCGCACTGCCGGCGATGAACGCGATGAGGGTGAACATCACCGACGCGCTCGCGGGGAGGGCATGAAATGAAGTTCCTGAAGAACCTCGGGCTGCTGTTGCTGACCCTGGTGGTGCTCGCAGCCTGGGTGATGCTGCCCTGGCAGGGCGCCCTGGCGCTGGCCTTGCTGGTGGTGCTGTGGCTGTTCCTCTTCCGCTCCGGCGGGCAGGCGCGCTCGGTGGCCTCGGTGGGCATCAGTACGCTGAGCCAGCGCCTGGGCTCGTCGGCGGTGATCGTGGTCGGCATTGCCGGCGTCGTCGGCGTGCTGGTCGCGCTGCTGGCCATGGCGGAGGGCTATGCCGAGACGCTGCGCAACTCGGGCAGCGAGGACACCGCCATCGTGCTTCGCGGCGCCTCGGCGGCCGAGGTGGCCTCGGCGCTGAGCCGTGAGGACATCGTCCAGATCTCGCAGGCTCCCGGCATCGCGCGCAGCGAGAAGGGCGAGCCGCTGGCCTCCGCGGAGACGGTGGTGGCGGCCAACCTGCCCGTGCGCGGCAACCAGACCGGCGACGAGGGCAGCGCCCAGGTGCGTGGCGTGGGCGACGAGGCCCTCGCGGTGCGGCCGCACCTGAAGATCGTCGAGGGCCGGCGCTTCCAGCCGGGGCTGCGCGAGCTGGTGGTCGGCAAGGGGGCCGTGCGCCAGTTCGCGGGCCTGAACGTGGGCTCCACGCTCAGGCTCGGCAACCAGGAGTGGACGGTGGTCGGCGTCTTCGCCTCGGGCGACGCGATGGAGTCCGAGCTCTGGGCCGACGCGGCGGTGGTCAACGATGCCTACGGCCGTGGCAGCGGCCGGAACTCGGTCACCGTGAAGCTGACCGGTGCCGATGCCTTCAAGGGCTTCAAGGAGGCGCTGGCGGCCAATCCGCAGCTCAAGGTCGATGCCAGCACCACGCTCGAGTTCTTCGCCAAGCAGTCGGAGAAGATGACGCAGATGCTGCGCATCATCGGCATCACGGTCGGCTCGATCATGGCCGTGGGCGCGGTGTTCGGCGCGCTCAACACCATGTTCGCAGCCGTGGCCTCCCGCGCCCGCGAGATCGCGACGCTGCGCGCCATCGGCTTCCGCGGCCTGCCGGTGGTGGTGGCGGTGATGCTGGAGACGATGCTGCTGGCGCTCGTGGGCGGCGTCGTCGGCGGCCTGGTGGCCTGGCTGCTGTTCAACGGCTTCGAGGCTTCGACCATGGCCGCCGGCTCCGTCGGCAAGCTCAGCTTCAACCTGCGCGTCTCGCCGGGCCTGCTGTGGGAGGGGATCAAGTGGGCGCTGGCCATCGGCTTCATCGGCGGCCTGTTTCCCGCTTCTCGAGCGGCCAGCCTGCCGGTGACGACGGCGCTGAGGGAGTCGTGAGCCTGCGTGCGGCGGCTTGGGTGGCGCGCTGCAGCCGTCCGGACCCTCGGCCATCGAGCCGGCGGGATTGCGGCAGCGCGGATGCCGGTGCCGTCTGACGATGGAGCCTGCGCAGTGGGAGGCGTCATCTATCGCGTCCTGAAGAAGCAGCCCCAGACGCGGTGCTCCTGGCGTTCTGTCAAAGAACTCCGCGGGCTGCCAGGCAGCGGGCGTGCATGCCTTGCACGAGCTTCGGCCGGCCGGCTTCACACTGTGACCTTGCTTTCAATTCCCGAACAGCCGATGAGTGCAAACTCGGCCTGTGATGAACCGCCCCGAGATCGAGCTCGTCTTCGGCCGTGGCCGCGTGCGCATGCCCAGCGGTCCCCATGTCGAGGTCTGCCGCGAGGAGTCGCCACCAGGCTCGAGGAGGCGCTACAGCAAGCGCTTCCTGGGCTCGCAGGCCGGCGACCTTCGCGGCTGGACCGAGCGTGAGGAGCGCATCCTCACGCGCCTGGCGGGCCTCGGCATCGCGCCCGCGCTGTGCCTGGAGCCCTTCGACCGCGGTGCCTTCGGCCGCCTGGAGCAGCTGAGGACGTACGACGCCGGCCCCACCGTCGACCAGTGGGCGACCCTGCTGCCGGTGGTGCGCGACGGCCATCTGCATCGCCACGTGTTCGAGGATCGTGCGCACTGGTGGGCCCTGGCCCGCCACTGCCTGATCGCCCTGGACAGGCTGCACGAGGCGGGCCTGGTCCATCTGGACCTGAAGGCCGACAACATCTGCATCCCGGCCGAACCGGAAGATTTCGATCCCGCGGCGCCCGGCGCATCACTGGCCCTGCGCTTCGAACAGCTGGCGCTGATCGACTTCGCCTTCTCGCTGGCTCCCGATGAAGTCCTGGAAGAGCCGCTGCCGCTCGCGGGCCAGGCGGAGTACGCCTACCAGTCTCCGCGCCTGCTCGTCGCCCTCGAGGCGGGCCGCAACGGTGACCTCGAGCCGACGCGCGCACTGGATTGGCGCTGCGACCTCTTCAGCCTCGCCGCGATGCTGCGGCGCTACCTGCCGGGCTCGCAAGCGCAGCAGGACAGCTCCTGGACGTCCTGGCACCTGGAGCTCGCGAAGAGCCTGCTCTGGCGCCTGCACGAGGCTCACGATGCGCCGGACCTGCAGGCGAGGCCCCACCGGGAACTGCTGGCGCTGACCAAGCAGGCCCTGGCGGACGCCGGGGTGTCGGCTTCGCTGGGCCGCGGCTGGACCCTGGCCGGCGGTGTCGCGCTGCCGCCCTCCGATCTCGCGACGCCGCTCACGCGCGTCGTCCTGCCCGCCGGCACGAGCGCACCCCGGAAGCTGGCCGAGACGCCCGCGCAGGCGCACCGGGCGGCGCCGTCGCCCTCGGCGCACTGGGCGGCGCCGTCGCCCTCGGCGCACTGGGCGGCGCCGTCGCCCTCGGCGCGCCGGGCCTCGTGGGCCGGAAGGATCGCGATGGCCGCCATCAGTGTTCCGGTGCTCGGCGCGGCCTGGTGGGCGATTCAGTCCGGACCGCCCGGCGAACAGAAGGCCGACGTCGCCCTGGCGGGCCCGGCCGAGGCGGCGAGCGCTGCGTCATCGCTGCCGCGGCCGATGGCGCAAACCGCCCCTACGCCGGTGACCGCCGCGCCGCCTGCGCCCATGTCGCTTCCTGCCACCGCCGCCATGCCTGCTTCCGCACCGTTCGAGCAGGACCGGCCGGCCGTGGCGCCCGCGTCCCTGCCACCGGAGCCGACAGCGTCCGCCGTGGCTGAAGCGGCGGCCCCCATGGCTCCGGCCCCGGCACCCGCGCCCCCGCCGGTAGCGGCCGCGCCGCGTCCCGCGCCGGCCGTCGCCTCGCGCGCCAACGCGGCCGGGAGCGGCCGGAGGTCCGGCAATGCGGCGGCGAGTCCGGCCGCCGAGGACGACCGGCCCTGGATCGACCAGGCGGAGCGTGAAAGAGCGCTCCGATGGCTGACCCTGCGAGGCGCCGCGCCGCGGCCGGGGATGACGATGCCGCCGGCGCCGCCGCCGGCCTCATCCGCCAGGCCGGCCAAGGCGGAACCGCGTCCCTGAGCCAGACCCGCTGGGGGTCACGCGTCCGAAAACGGCGCGACGACGGCGGCCGGCTTTCGAAGAATGGGCCCATCCCATTCCGGAGCATTCCCATGGCCCTTCGCATCCTCGGGCTCGACCCCGCGCCCTTCGTCCACCTGTACGGCCTGTCCGCAGCCGAGCTCGCCACGCGAGGCGTGATCCGCCAGCGGGTCGAGGAGCCGCACAGCGCGCCCGACCGCGTCGAGCTGCGCGACGCCGAGCCCGGCGAGACGGTGCTGCTGCTCAACCACGAGTACCAGCCTGCCGATTCGCCTTATCGCGGCCGGCACGCCATCTTCGTGCGCGAAGGCGCCACGGCGCGATTCGATTCGGTGGACGAGGTGCCGCGGGCCCTTCGCATCCGCCTGCTGTCCGTCCGCTCCTTCGACGCCGCCGGCATGATGGTCGATGCCGATGTGGTCGACGGCGCTGCCCTGGAGGGCCTCGCCGAACGGCTGCTCGATGATCCGCGGGTCGCCTACCTGCACGTGCACCACGCGCGGCGCGGCTGCTACGCGGCGCGCATCGAGCGGGCCTGATCGAGCGTCCGGCGCCGTGGTCAAAATGGGGCATGGACCACACCAAGACTTCCGCCGAGCACTGGCTCACCCCCTTCGAACGCGGCAACCGCAACCAGACGACGACCTGGGAAGAGTGCATTGCCTTCCATGAACGGCTCGCGGGCGCCTTCCCCCAATGGCTGCGCTTCGAGCAGGCGGGCCGTTCCGATGGCGGCGTGCCCATCCACCTCGGCGTGTTTTCGCCCGACGGCGTGTTCGAGCCGCAGGTGGCCAAGGCCGAAGGGCGGCCGGTCTTCTTCAACAACAACGGCATCCACCCTGGCGAGCCCGAGGGCATCGATGCCTGCATGGCCCTGGTCCGCGATTTGTGCCTGGATGCCGGCCGCCGTGCTGCGCTGGGCCGCGTGGTGCTGTTCTACATCCCCGTCTACAACGTCGATGGCGCGCTCAACCGCGGCGACACCAGCCGCGTCAACCAGAACGGGCCCGAGGCCTTCGGCTTCCGGGGCAATGCCCGCCACCTGGACCTGAACCGCGATTTCATCAAGGCCGACAGCCTGAACGCGCGCACCTTCGCCCAGGTCTTCACCCGCTGGGACCCGGACGTGATGGTGGACACCCACACCTCGAACGGTGCCGACTACCAGCACGTGATGACGCTGATCGCGACCCAGCCCGACAAGCTCGGCGGCCTCACGGGCGCCCACCTGCGCGAGGCCATGCTGCCCGTGCTGTACGCCGACATGGCGCAGCGCGGTTTCCCCATGTGCCCCTACGTGAACCCGGTGAAGGAGATCCCCGACGACGGCATCGCGGACTTCCTCGACACGCCGCGCTTTTCGACCGGCTACGCGGCGCTGCACCACACCATCGGCTTCATGCCCGAGACCCACATGCTCAAGCCCTTCGAGGCGCGCTACCACGCCACCCGGGCCGTGGTGGAAAGCGCCCTGGCCTACACGGTGGCGCACGGCGAGGCGATCCGTGCGGCGCGCGCCGCGGATCGCGCGGCCGTGTCGTCCGGCGCGTCGGTGGCGCTGGATTGGGAGCTGGACTCGAAGCAGAGCCGCCCCTTCCGCTTCAGCGGCTACACCGCCCTGCGCGAGCCCAGCAAACTCGGCCGCTACCAGCGCCTGCGCTACGACCGGTCGGCACCCTGGGAAAGGGACATCGCCTGGTTCGACCGCTACCGCGCCACGGCCAGCGCCGTGCCGCCGCGGGCCTACCTGCTGCCGCAGGCCTGGCACGACGTCGCCATGCGCCTGCAGGCCCACGGCGTGCCGATGCGCCAGGCGCTGCGGGATGCCCGCGTGGCGGCCGAGGCCTACCGGATCGTGCACTTCCGCAAGCGCCCCGTGCCGTTCGAAGGGCGGCATCTGCACGACGCGATCGAAGTGGAGCTCGAAACGCTGGAGGCGCCGGTCACGGCCGGCGACTGGCTGGTCCCGCTCGGCGGGCTGCACGACCGCTTCGCCATCGAGGCGCTGGAGCCGCTGGGCGTCGACAGCTTCTTCCGCTGGGCCTTCTTCGACAGCGTGCTCGACAAGAAGGAGCACTACAGCGACTACGTGTTCGAGGACGAGGCCGAGCGCCTGCTGGCCACCGAGCCGGGCCTGGCCGCTCGTCTCGACGAATGGAAGGCGGCCCGGCCCGGCTTGCAGGACGATCCGCAGGCGGTGCTCGACTTCGTCTTCCTGAACGCCCGCCGCCATGCCGAGCCGGAACATGGGCGTTACCCGGTGTTGCGGCTGCGGGAGCTGCCCTCGGCGCTGCTGGCTTGACGCCGGCGCTCGTTGGCTAGAAGCTGCAGCGCCATGGAAGAAGCCAAGGTGCCGCCCGGCATGGCCAGCCGGGCCGAGCAGATGTTCCCGATCCTCGGGGAGGCCGACATGGCGCGCATCGCGCGCTTCGGCACGCCAGTGCGCTACCGCCGGGGCGAGTGCCTGTTCTGCGCCGGCGAGCCGGGGCCGGGCATGTTCCTGCTGCTGTCGGGGACGGTGGCGATCAGCCAGCGCGACGGCCTGGGCCACGTCACGCCCATCGTGCGCGAAGGTCCGGGCCAGTTCCTGGCCGAGGTCGGCCAGCTGGCCGGCGCGCCTGCGCTCGTCGACGGGCACGCCGAGGAGGATGTCGAGGCGCTGCTCGTCCCGCCCGACAAGCTGCGCGAGCTGCTGGTGGCCGAGGCGGAGCTAGGTGAGCGCATCACGCGGGCGCTCATCCTGCGCCGCGTGGCGCTGATCGAGACCGCGGCCTCGGGCGCGATCCTGGTCGGCAGCGAGGGTGATGCCGACGTCGTGCGCCTGCAGACCTTCCTGCGCCGCAACGGCCAGCCCTACCAGCTGCTGGATCCCGCCGAAAGCCGCGAGGGCCGCGACATCTGGGAGCAGTACCAGTCGCGCTGCCCCAGGCTGCTGGCCATCTGCCCCAACGGCTCGGTCCTGGTCGACCCCGACGAGGCCCGGCTGGCCACCTGCCTGGGCCTGATCTCGCAAGGGCCGATCGACCGCGAGTACGACGTCGCCATCATCGGCGCGGGCCCCGCGGGCCTGGCCACCGCCGTGTATGCCGCGAGCGAGGGCCTCGAGGTCGCGGTGATGGACTGCCGCTACTTCGGCGGCCAGGCCGGCGCCAGCGCGAGGATAGAGAACTACCTCGGGTTTCCCACCGGCATCTCCGGCCAGGCGCTCGCCGGCCGGGCCTACGTGCAGGCCCAGAAGTTCGGGGCGCACATCATGATCCCGGCCCAGGTGACCTCGGTGGCGTGCTCCGGCCAGCCGGGCGAGCCCAAGGTGCTGCAGCTGGCCGATGGCCGCACGCTCAAGTCCAGGACGGTGGTGGTGGCCAGCGGCGCCCGCTATCGCCGGCCGGAGGCGGAGAACATCGCCACCCTGGAGGGCCGGGGCGTCTGGTACTGGGCTTCGCCGATCGAGGCCAAGCTGTGCCGGCAGGAGCACGTGGCCCTGGTGGGCGGCGGCAACTCCGCAGGGCAGGCGGCGGTGTACCTCAGCAACCACGCGGCCAAGGTGACGATGCTGGTGCGCGGGGACGGGCTTTCGGCCACGATGTCGCAATACCTCATCGACCGCATCGAGGCCACGCCCAACATCGAGCTGCTGACGCGCAAGGAGGTCAAGCGCTTGCACGGCGACACGGGCAGCGGCCTTCAGGCGCTGACGTTCGCGGACCGCGACAGCGGCGAGGAGACCACGCTGGAGCTGCGCAACCTGTTCCTGTTCATCGGCGCGGTGCCGGAGACGGGCTGCCTCTCGGGCTGCGAGGTCTCGTTCGACCGCTCCGGCTTCGTCCTCACCGGCGGCGACGGCCGCTCGGAGCTCGAGTCCTGCATGCGCGGCGTCTTCGCCGTGGGCGACGTGCGATCGAGTTCGGTCAAGCGAGTCGGCGCGGCCATCGGCGAGGGCGCGGCGGTGGTGGCGCAGATCCACAAGTACCTGGATGCCGCGGCGCACGCGGGGAGGGCCTGACGATGGGAATCAAGGTCTGCGAGCACGTGCCCCAGCATGTTCCCGAGCTGCCCTCGCGGCCGGTCTGCGAGGACTGCGTGAAGACCGGCGGCCGCTGGGTCCACCTGCGCATGTGCCTGCAATGCGCTCACGTGGGCTGCTGCGACGATTCGCCGAACCGCCACGCGACCCATCACTTCCACTCGACCGGGCATCCGGTCATCCGCTCCGCCGAGCCGGGGGAGGACTGGCGATGGTGCTACCTGCATGAACGGCAGGTGGGCTGAGCCGTTTGGTCGCCCGCCTCGGCGCGGGTGACTCTTCGGCCTGGCGCGAGGTGATGGATTCCCTGGTCGCAGCCGCGGGGCGAGCGCTTGCCGTGGGCGACGCGCTGGGAGCCCTCAAGCGCGTGGCCCTGCGAGAGGATCCGCCTGCGCTGGCCCTGCGGGGCATCGCGATGGCGCAGCTCGGCGACCACGCCCGGGCGCGCGAGCTGCTGCGCCGTGCCGCCAGGGGCTTCGGCGCGTACGAGGCCCTGGCCAGGGCGCGCTGCGTCGTCGCCGAGGCGGAGGTCGCGCTGGCGATGCGCGACTTCAGCGGCCCGCCGCGGACCCTGGCCGCTGCCGCCCATACGCTGCAGGCACGAGGCGATCGCGGCAACGCCTTGCAGGCGCGGCTGATCGCCGTACGCCGCCTGCTGCTGCTCGGGCGACTGGAAGAAGCGGCATCCTCGCTCGACGCTGCAGAAGTCAGCGACGCCATGCCCGCCGCTCTGCAGGCCCTGGCCGGACTCGCCAAAGCCGAGCTGGCGCTGCGTTCGCTACGCACCGACCCCGCGAGGCAGGCGCTCTCGCGCGCGGGCGAGGCCGCCGCGCGCTCGGGCGTCGAAGCGCTCAGGGCCGAGGTGGCCGGGATGCTGGACCTGCTGGACCGGCCTGCAGCCCGTCTCGTCGACGGCGGGCGCGAGCGGCTCGTGCTGCTGCAGGAGGCCGAGGCGCTCGACCGGTCAGGCGCGCTGGTGATCGATGCCTGCCGCCATGGCGTGCGCGCGGGCCAGGCCTGGCTGCCGCTGGCCCGCAGGCCTGTGCTGTTCGCGCTGCTGCGCGAGCTGGCACGGGCCTGGCCGGGCGATGTCGATCGCCACGTCCTGATCGAACAGGCCTTCCGCACCCGCCATGCGGACGAGACGCACAGGGCCAGGCTGCGCGTCGAGATCGCCCGCCTGCGCCGGCTGGTGGAGCCTTTCGCGTGCGTCGAATCGACCGCCCGCGGCTTCGTGCTCGTGCCGTCCGCGGGGCGACGGGCCTGCCTGCTGCTGCCGCCGATCGATGGCGACCAGGCGTCGCTTGTGGCGCTGCTGGGCGATGGCGCGGCCTGGTCGACCTCCGCGCTGGCCCTGGCGATGGGTGACAGTCAACGCACCGTGCAGCGCGCGCTGGCCGGTCTGGAGGCGGAAGGCCGCGTGCGCTCGGTCGGCCGCGGCCGCTCCCAGCGCTGGCTGGCGCCGACGCTGGCCGGATTCGCGACGATCTTGTTACTCCCTGCCGCGCTGCCAGCCGGGTAGATTGGTTTTCACGGCGCCGGCGTTCGGCGCGACACGAGGAAACCGAAATGACCCACGCATCAGCACCTGCGGCAAAGGCCGCCGAGATCGTCCGCGAGTACGGGCCCTTCGCCGGCGTCGAGAACATCCACGGCGTCACCCACGACGGCGAGCGCGTATGGGCCGCCGTCGGCCCTCGGCTCATCGCCCTGGACCCGGCCAGCGGCGAAGTGCAGCACACGCTGGACCGCGCCGGCGATGCGGGCACCGCCTTCGACGGCAGGCACCTCTACCAGATCGCCGAGGTGCGCATCGACAAGATAGACCCGGCCACGGGCCGCGTCCTGGCGAGCATCCCTGCGCCGGGGCAGGGCAAGGACTCCGGCCTTGCGTGGGCCGAAGGCAGCCTGTGGGTCGGGCAGTACCGCGACCGCAAGATCGTGCAGATCGACCCGGCGACCGGGCGGGTGCTGCGGAGCATCGAGTCCGATCGCTTCGTCACCGGCGTGACCTGGGTGGACGGGGACCTCTGGCACGGCACGTGGGAGGCCGAGCAAAGCGAGATCCGCCGTGTCGACCCGGCGACCGGCGACGTGCTGGAGCGCCTGCAGATGCCCGCGGATACCGGCGTGAGCGGCCTGGAGTCCGACGGAGCGGATCTCTTCTATTGCGGCGGCGGATCGAGCGGCAAGGTCCGCGCGGTCCGGCGTCCGAGCCGGGAGCGGTCCCGCCCGGCCTGAAGGCGGCGCGGGGCGCTGACAGAATCGGCGGCCTCCACATCGGGCCCCCTCATGCACAAGCGCCACTTCCTGACCGCCCTGACCGCCTTGATGGCCGCTGCCGCTTGTGGTGCCGGCCACGCCGCCGACACCCAGTTCTCGCTGCTCGTGCTCGCGCTGCCGACCAAGTACCACTACGAGTACATCCCGGTGGCCCGCGAGAGCTTCGAGAAGATGGCCAGGCTCCACGCCTTCGAGCTGAACTGGACGAGCCAGGCGCAGGCGATGGAGGGCGACCTTTCGAAGTACGCCGCCATCGTCTTCCTCAACAGCTCGGGCGAGGAGCTGAACGACAGGCAGCGCCAGGGTGTCGAGCAGTACATGCGCTCGGGCGGCAATGCGGTGGTCGTGCATCGCGCCATCATCTCGGCGCCCGGCGTGTGGCCGTGGTACGAGAAGCTGGTGGGGCGCTCGTTCCGCATTCATCCGATGCTGCAATCGGCGGTGGTCAACAAGGTCGATGCGGGCTTCCCAGCCACCTTCGCGCTGCCGGACCACTGGATCTGGAGCGACGAGTGGTACGAGTTCACCAACCCGCACGGCGTGGCCGTCCACCCGGTGCTCGCGGTCGATGAGCGCAGCTACGACCCGCACCGGATCTGGCCCGGCCAGGTGGCCGAGGGCATGGGGGCGGATCACCCGGTGAGCTGGTACCACGCCTTCGAGAAAGGCCGGGTCTTCGTCACCGCCCTCGGCCACGACGCCGAGATGTACAAGGACCCGCAGTACCTCGGCCACCTCTGGGGCGGCATCTACTGGAGCGCGACCGGGCTCGGCATGCAAAGGCCGTGACGGCCGGAGAACTGTCATGAAACCGCATTGAAATGGCGGTCCATGACGTCGACGGCCAAGCCTGGACTGCCCCGGGGATTCAAGCTTCTCATCGCCACCCAGTTCAGCTCGGCGCTCGCCGACAACGCCTTGCTGATCGTGACGATCGCGCTGCTGGTGGAGCAGCGCCTGCCGGCCTGGTGGGCGCCCCTGCTGAAGTTCGGCTTCACGCTCTCCTACGTGCTGCTGGCGCCCTTCGTCGGCCCCTTGGCCGATGCCGTGCCCAAGGCCCGGCTGATGGGCTGGATGAACGCCGTCAAGGGCGCCGGGGCGCTGGCGCTGCTGCTGGGCATGAACCCGGTCCTGGCTTTCGTCGTGGTGGGCTTCGGCGCCGCGGCCTACGCGCCCTGCAAGTACGGGCTGATCACGGAGATCGTCGAGCCCGAGCGGCTCGTGGCGGCCAACGGCTGGCTCGAAGTCTCGGTGGTCTGCGCGGCGCTGTTCGGCACGGTGCTGGGCGGCGCGCTGGTCAGCCCCTGGTGGCTGGAAGGCGCGGCGGTGCAGCAGGGGGTGCGGCTGCTTTCGTCGGCCGGCGTGCCGGACGTGAGCGCGCTCGACGGCTCGATGTGCGTCCTGCTGCTGGTCTACTTCGCCGCGGGCCTTCTCAACCTGCGCGTGCCCGAGAGCGGCGCGCGCTATCCCGCCAGTGGCCTTCATCCGATGCGCCTGCTGCGCGAGTTCGGGCGCGACCACCTCAGGCTCTGGCGCGATCGCGAAGGCGGCCTCTCGCTGGCCGTCACCACCATCTTCTGGGGGCTGGGGGCCACGCTGCAGTTCGCGGTGCTGCGCTGGGCCGGCGACGTGCTGGAGCTGCCGCTGGACCGTGCCGCCTACCTGCAGGCGGCGGTCGCGATAGGCGTCGGCGTGGGCGCCACCCTGGCCGGCCGGCACGTGGCGCTCGCGCGCGCAAGCCAGATGCTACCGGCGGGCGTCGCGCTAGGCCTGCTGATGGCCGTGGTCGCCAGGGTCGATTCACTGGCGATTGCGATCCCTCTGCTGGTGATCGTCGGCGTGGTCGGCGGCCTGCTGGTGGTGCCCCTGAACGCCTTGCTGCAGCACCGCGGCCACCAGCTGCTCAGCGCCGGACGCTCAGTGGCCGTGCAGGGCTGCAGCGAGAACGCCAGCATCCTGGCGATGCTCGCGGCCTACGCCGGGCTGATCGCGCTGGAGCTGCCGATCGTCCCGCTGATGGGCGCCTTCGGCCTGGCGATCGCCGGCGCGATGCTGGCGCTGATGCGCCGGGCGCGCCGCGGGCGGCTGCCGATGGCCACCGCCTCAGGCCAGGGGTGACCCGGCGGGCCTCAGGGCGGGCACCCGCAGGTCGGCCGGCTGGTGGATGGCCTCGGCGAGGATGCGCTCCAGCTGGGCGACGACGTTGTCCCAACCCAGCAGGCCGGCCGCTTCGCGCGCGGCGCACCCCATCGAGAGGCGCGCCTGGGGCGACCTTGCCAGCGCCACGGCCTGCTCGATGAAGGCGGCCTCCTGGCCGAAGGGGGCGAGCGAGCCGCTGCGCCCGTGGTCGATGATCTGCGCCGCGGCGGCGTAGTCGAAGGCCACCACCGGCAGGCCGCTGGCCATGGCCTCGGGTGTCACGTTGCCGAAGGTCTCTGTGAGGCTCGGAAAGAGGAACAGGTCCATCGAGGCGTAGTGGGCGGCGAGGTCGCGACCCGTCTGCTGGCCGGCGAAGTGCGCCTGCGGCCAGCGCGCCGCGAGCTCGGCCCGCAGGGGACCTTCGCCGACCAGCACCAGCTTCGCTTGCGGCAACTGCTGGCGGATGGCGGCGAACGTGGCCGACAGCAGGCCGAGGTTCTTCTCGTGGGCCAGGCGGCCGACGCAGCCCACCACCAGGTCGTCCGGCGCGCAGCCCCATCGGCGGCGCAGTTCCTCGCTGCGACAGGCCGGGTCGAACTGGGTGGTGTCGACGCCGCGCCGGACGACGGCCAGCCGCTTGAAGCCGGCGGCCTCCAGGTCGCGCCTCAAGGCCTCGGTCGGCACCATGGTGCACAGCGTGCGGTTATGGAACTTGCGCAGGTAGGCCATGATCGGCCGGTGCAGCCAGCCTATCCCGTAGTGGCGGCTGTAGGCATGGAAGTTGGTGCGGAAGTCGGAGCACACGGGCAGCTTCAGGTGCAGCGCGGCGTTGAGCGCGGACCAGCCGAGCGGCCCCTCGGTGGCCACGTGGACCACGTCCGGCCGCCGGGTCGACCACATCTGCACCAGCGCCCGCTTCGAAGGCATGCCCATGCGCAGGGTGGGATAGCGCGGCACGGGCAGTCCGCGCATCAGCACCTCGTGGAAGCCTGGCGTGGACTCGGCAGACTGCCCCGCCGCCTGCCGCGGGCGGACGAGCTGGATCTCGTGGTTGCGCTCGTGCAGGCCCTGGATCATTCGGGCCAGCGTGCCGGCGACGCCGTTCACCTCGGGCGGGTAGGTCTCGGTCACGCAGGCGATGCGCAGCGAGCGCCGCGGCGCGGACAGGCTCTCGACCGTGAACGAATCCGAAGGGCGCTTGACGGTGCTCATGGCGCGATGCTGCCGGCCGTTGCTAACAGTTTGGTGACACCGTCCCGTCACCGCCGTTTCACACACCGCGTCCAGCATGCCGTCACGCCGTTGCCATGCAGCGGCGACCATCGAACCACCTTGCGAGGTCCGCGTGAACGGCTTCTTCGAAGAGCTCTCCATCCAGCGCTGGGACGACCACCGGTACTACCACCAGAGCCGGATCAACCAGACCCTCCACCTCGTCAGCGCCATCAGCTTCCTGGTGGCCTATGCGCTGCTGTTCGTCGACCCCGCCTGGGCCGCGATCGTGGCCTGGTGCGTCTCGATGGTCACGCGGCAGGCCGGGCACTTCTTTTTCGAGCCCCGGGGCTTCGACGAGGTGAACCAGGTCACCGACGAGTACAAGGAAGACGTCAAGGTCGGCTACAACATCAGGCGCAAGATCGTGCTGATGGCCGCCTGGGCGGCGGTGCCGGCGCTGCTGTGGCTTTCGCCGAGCTTGTTCGGCTTCATCCAGCCGGCGCAGGGCTTCGTCGAGTACGCGCACGACGTCGGCATGGCCTGGTTCTTCCTCGGCGTGACCGGCCTGCTGTTCCGTGTCCTGCAGCTCGCCTGGCAGGGCAGCCTCGCCAAGGGCCTGACCTGGGCCACCAAGATCATCACCGACCCGTTCCACGACATCGCGCTGTACTACAAGGCGCCGGTGTACCTGCTGCGTGGCGAACTCCTCGACCCCATGGAGCACGTCAGGCAGCACTGACCGCGCCGTTCTCTCGACGGCAGAAGGGCCGGCTTCGCGCCGGCCTTCGTTCGTCAAGGCCGCTTGAAGCGCCGGCTCAGCAGCTCCTTCAGGATGCCCCGGCGGATCTGCTTGTCGGACTGCGCCGCGCCAGCCCACCACCAGCCGTCGTCGCGCATCTGCTTTGCGGCCGCGACGAAGCGCTCCAGCACCGCGTCCACATCCGCATCCCGGTAGTTGAGGCTGAAGATCAGGCGCCCGGTGCCGACCCAGCTCAAGGCCAGCCCATGCCAGCGAAGGTAGTACTGCAGCATCCAGTTGTAGCGCGAAGGCTCGGTGTAGCTCACCGTCCAGATGGACGAGAGGTTGCTGAAGCGCACCGGCAGGTCCTCCGCGGCCATGCGCTGGTTGAATCGTTCGCAGCGTGCGTTCCAGCCCTCTTCCAGCCCCAGGTAGAGCTCGCGCACCGGCGCCGTGTCGAGCCGGCGAAGGAAGGCCAGCATCGCGTTCACCACGTAGGGGTGGGCATTGAAGGTGCCGCGGGCGAAACAGAGGTCGGCAGGCCGCTGGGGGCGGAAGCGCTGCATCAGCGCATCGCGCCCGCAGACCACGCCCACCGGCAGGCCGCCGCCCAGCGTCTTGCCATAGGTGACCAGGTCGGCTTGCACGCCAAAGTATTCCTGCGCACCACCGGGGGCCAGGCGGAAGCCGACGAAGACCTCGTCGAAGATCAGCACGATGCCGCGCTCGCTGCAGACCCGGCGCAGCTCCTTCAGCCAGGCGGCGTAGGCCTCGCGTTCGAAGCCGGCCCGGCGGCTGGAGTCGACGAGCGAGGAGTCGCCCGGCGCGGCCTTGTTCGGGTGCAGGGCCTGCAGGGGGTTGACGAGAACGCAGGCGATGTCGCGCCGCGTGGCCAGCACGTTCAGGCTCTTCGGGTCCATGTCCTTCAGCGTGTAGGTCTCGCGCACCGGCGCCGGGTTGCCGGGGCCGGGCTGCACGTCCTCCCACCAGCCGTGGTAGGCGCCGCAGAAGCGGACGAGGTGCGTGCGCTTCGTGTGGTAGCGCGCCAGCCGGACGGCCTGCATCACGGCCTCGGTGCCGGACATGTGGAAGCTCACGGCGTCATGACCCGAGATGCGCCTGAGCCGCTGGACCACCTCCAGCATCGCGGGGTGGTAGGCGCCGAGCACGGGGCCCAGCGCTCGTGCGCGGGCCACCGCCTCGTCGATGCAATCCTTGTAGGCGTCGTAGCCCAGCAGGTTGACGCCGTAGGAGCCGGCGAGGTCGAAGAAGACGTTCCCGTCGAGATCCTCCACCGTCACGCCGGAGGACGACTGCAGCACCGCGCCGACACCCAGGTGCTCGCGCAGGTAGGGGCTGTACTGGAAGGGCACGCGGTAGCTGCCGGTGAAGCGCAGGTCCGGCAGGCTCTCGCGCAGCTCGGCCGTGGCGGCGAGGCTGCGGGGATAGCGCTGGCGGAAGCCCTCGGCCAGCTGAAGCAGGCCGGCGCGGCGCAGGCCCTGCACATCCGCCGGCGCGCCGTCGGAGCCGAAGAACGCGGCCTCGTCGTAGGCGTAGCCTGGGATCATCGACGCGACCCGCTTGGCGATGCGTGCATGCCCGGCCAGCGAGCGGTGCTTGGCGCGCGAGAGCTGCAGGCGCGCGTGCGCCTTGGGCAGCAGCCACGCCAGGCTGGCGGCGGCCACGGCGGTCAGCGTCCAGGAGGCCGGCGGGGCCAGGAGGGTTTCATTCATGTGTCGTTCCATGGTCCACAACACTGCCGATCTGATCCGATGGCCTTGACATGCCGATGAAAACCTCCGGCTTTCGCCGCCTGCTGCAGCAGGAGGACCTGAACTTCCTCCTGACCAACCGCGTGCCCCGCATCGCGCTGACCCGCTTCATGGGCTGGTTCAGCCAGATCCGCAACCCGTGGCTGGCCCGCCTGTCGATCGCGGTGTGGCGCCTGTTCACCGACCTCGACCTGAGCGAAGCTCGCCAGCAGCGTTACGCCAGCCTGCACGAGTGCTTCATCCGCGAGCTCAAGCCGGGCGCACGCACCGTGGACCCGGACCCGGCGATGATGACCAGCCCGTGCGACGCCATCGTCGGTGCCTGCGGCACGCTCGAAGGCTCGACGGTGCTGCAGGCCAAGGGCTTCCCGTACCGCATCGAGGAGCTCTTCGGGCCCAGCCAGGACACGAGGCCCTTCCACGGCGGCCGGTACGTGACGCTGCGTCTGACGTCGGCGATGTACCACCGCTTCCATGCGCCGGCCGACGCGGTGGTCGAGCACGTGACGCACCTGAGCGGCGACACCTGGAACGTGAACCCGATCGCGCTGAAGCGGGTGGAGCGGCTGTTCTGCCGCAACGAGCGGGCGGTGCTGAACCTGCGGCTAAAGGGCGGTGCGCCGGTCGCGCTGGTGCCCGTCGCGGCGATCCTCGTGGCCAGCCTGCGGCTGCACTTCGCGGACCTGCTGCTGCACGTGCGCTACCAGGGGCCGAACGAGATCGACTGCCACGAGGCGGTGACCAAGGGCCAGGAGCTCGGCTGGTTCCAGCACGGCTCGACCATCATCGTCTTCGCGCCGCCGGGCTTCGAGCTGGCGCCGGGGATTGCCCCCGGCGCCCGCATCCGCATGGGGCAGGCGCTGATGAGGATGGCATCGGAGGAGGGGGCGGCCTCCCGGCCGCCCCTTGCTCAGAGCAGCAGCCAGGCCAGCGCGGCGCCTATCGGCAGCGACACGTAAGGCGGCAGCTTGAAGCGCCACACCAGCACCCAGGCGGCGCAGGTGAGGGCGACCGACTGCCAGGCCTGGGCCTTGAAAGGCATCTTCAGGAGCAGCGAGATGGCCGCTCCGGCGATCAGCCCCACCACGGCGCAGCGCACGCCGATCATCGCGTGCTGGAACAGGCGCGAGCCCTTGAGCCGGTCGGCCACGCCGTTCGCGCCGAGCGCGATCAGCGCGGTGGGCAGGTAGATGCCCAGCGTTGCCGCCAACGCACCGGCGAGGCCGGCCGCCTGCATGCCGGTGAAGGTGGCGATGCTGAGGATCGGCCCGGGCGTGAGCTGGCTTGCCGCGAGGCCGGCGCTGAAGCCGGCGTGATCCAGCCAGCCGAGCTTGTCGACGATCAGCCCCTCCAGCAGCGGCACCATCACCAGGCCGCCGCCGAACAGCGTCGTGCCTATGCCGGCGAAGGCCAGGCCGACCTTGGCCACCAGGGCCTCGGGCAGCAGGGCCGGCACCACCTGGAAGACGGCCAGGCCGATGGGCGCGAAGCACAGCAGCATCTCCAGCGGCTTCAGGTGGCGGCCGGCGGCATGCGCCACCAGCTTGGGCGCCGGGAAGAGGAAGCACGAGGCCACCGCGCCCAGGGCCAGCACGTAGACCGGCGAGACCCAGGATGGGAGCACCAGCAGCAGCACGCAGGTCACCGCCGCCAGCGCCTTCTCCTTCCCGCCGGGCGTGGCCTTCCTGGACTGCATGAAGGCCGCCTGGCCGAGGATCATCGCCAGGGGCGGCAGCACGCCGACGGTGACCGCCCGCAGCACGTCCGGGTAACCCGACAGGTACGAGTAGCCCGCCCAGATCGCCACGATGATGGCAAAGCCCGGCAGCACGATGCCGGCCAGGGCGGCCGCGAAGCCGCTCCAGCCGGCGATGCGGTGCCCCATCACGGCAATCGCGTTCACCGCCTGCGGGCCGGGCAGCATGGTGACCAGCGCGATCAGGTCGAGGAACTCCTTCTCGCCGAGCCACTGGCGCTGCTTGACGAAGCGCTCCTGCGCTTGCGCCAGCAAGGCCATGAAGCCGCCCCAGGCCGTGAGTCCGAGCAGGACGCAGTCGGCGAAGAGGCGGCCCGGACTCGGCGGGACGAGCGGCTGGGGCAGCGGGTTCACCGCTGCAGTTTCAGTCATCTCGCTCATCCGTCGTCACCTCAGGCGCTCACGAGCCGCGAACGGATCGAGGCGAGCAGGTCATCCTGCGGCTTGCGGGCGGCGATGTCCTCGGGCGGCAGCTCCTCCTTGACCGCGGCCTTGCGCTGCTTGTTCTCGGCGTCGAGCGCGGCCTTCGCGGCGGCGTCGTAGTGGCGTTGCTCGACGGTCCGGCTGACGAACTCGAGGTCGTAGCCGAGTTCCGTCAGGGAGCGCCCGGCGACGGATTCGAAGTCGACGACCTGGTCCTGGGTCATGCCGCTGAGCCACTTCTTGGTGTTGGTCGCCATCACCGGCTTCTTCACGTTCTCCCACATCTTGCCGGAGGCCGCGGTCTTGCTCGCCTCCTCCGACGAGTGGAAGTCGAGCATGGCCGGGTTGAACTCGATGCCCAGCCAGCGGCACAGCAGGCGCAGGGTCGACTCCGGGTTGCTCGTCAGTTCCTCGTACGACAGCGCGAGGTACTGCGCGGCCGGCACGCGACGGCCGCACTCCAGCGCAAGCTGTTGCTCCTGGTCCCACTGCCGGGCCACGTGGTAGGCCGTCTTCTCGCCCACCACGGCCTTGAGGAACGACAGGCACACGTCGCGTCCGTCGCGGTAGAGGTAGAGGTAGCGAGCGTCCGTTCCGAAGTAGCGCTCGATCTCTGGGAGAAAGTGGACGTTGGCCAGCGACTTGCACATCCAGTCCGGCTTGCCGTAGCTCTCGGCCATGTGGTCCATGATCGAGCCGAAGACCGCGACCAGGCTGTTGTCGCGGCAGCGCGCACGGATGTTCGCGCGGTCGAAGTCGACGCCCCAGGAGACGGGGTTCACCTCGACCAGCCTCACGACGTCGTCGACCAGGCGCACGAAGTTCGCCTCCTCGGCCAGGTTGCCGTAGGCCGGCAGCAGGGGAGTGAAGCGCTCCAGGATGTGGGGCGGATGGGGAGCAGCGATCGTCGGCGCCTGGTTGACCATCAAGCGCAGCAGGTTCGAGCCCGAGCGCTGGGTGCCGATCATGAAGACTTTCATTGCAGGTGGCCTCTCTGTCATTGATTGATTGAGCGATTGAGCCTCGCGCGCGCTGGCATCCGCGCGCGCGACCCCCCATCGGCCGCCAGGAGAGGCGTTGAAGTACCGCCGTGTAATTCTTTGTCGGGACTTCTTGACTCCCATCAGTCGGCTTGATGAGGGGCCCGATTCTCGGTGCTGATCACTCGTTCAAGTCTCAAGCCGATGGCGAAGATGCCGATAGCGCAAACGGTGGCTCCGCCCCGCAGCCTCTCCGCCTAACTCTTCAACCACAGGGATAACCATGACCTCCATTTCGCGCCTGGCCACGCTGGTGGCCGCTTCCACCCTCGCCTGGGCCTGCGCCGCCGGCAGCGTCTTCGCCGCCGGCCTGCCCGCCGACGTGCAATCCAAGGTAGACAAGGCCAGGAAGCACCTGGTCGACCTCGCCGCCGATCCCGGCGTCGTGGCTGCCGTGCGCGAGGCCAACAGCCGCGACACCGGCGGCATGAACAACGGCAAGTGGATCGAGCTGCCCGACACCGATCCGGCCGTCAAGGCCACGCTGACCACCAAGATGAGCCAGCAGATCGCCAAGTGGGAGCAGGCCGACGACACGGTCAACAAGATCATCCTGCGCGACCAGAAGGGCAACCTGATCGCCGCCAGCGTGCGACCGCTGATCTTCAACAACGCCAACCGGCCGGTCTTCGCCAACGCGATCAAGGGCCAGGCCTGGAACGCCGACGAGGTCAAGCCCGACACGTCGACCCAGATCCCGAGCGTGCACGTCTCGGCGCCGGTGATGGACGGCGGCAAGCCCATCGGCGTGCTGCACGCCGGCGTGACCGCCAAGTAAGCGCCTCACCGGGTAGACCACGCGGCGGCCGGGCAGTCCCGGCCCGCCGCAGGAGCGACACATCATGTTCAAGAACCTGAAGGTAGGCGCGCGCCTGGCCCTGGGCTTTGCCGCCGTGCTCGTGCTGATGGCGGTCATCAGCGCCATTTCGCTCAGCCGCCTGGCGGCCATCAAGGCCGACCTGGAGGCCGTGACGGGCGAGGCGCCGGAACGCCTGGCCAACAACATGCGCGACCTGGCGCGCGCCCAGGGCATGGGCCTGCGCGACGCCGTGATGCAGGACGACGTGGCCTTCAAGAAGAAGGAGTTCGACCTGATGAAGAAGGCCCGCGCCGACTACGACCAGACGGCGCAGACCCTGTCCGGCATGCCGATCGAGCCCGAGGTCAGGACGGCGCTCGAGAAGGCTGCGTCCGCCCTGGCAGCCGTCAAGGCGCCGATGGAGAAGACGATCGAGAAATCGATGTCCGACGACATGGCCGGTGCCGCCCAGGTGCTGCGCGAGGAACTGCGGCCCGCCCAGGCGGCGCACGTTGCCGCGCTGGACCAGGTGGTCGCCGCCATCCAGCAGGCCTCGCGGATTCGCAACGAGCAGGCCGACGCCTCCTACAGGCAGGCGGTGACCATGATCGTCGGCCTGTCGGGCGCCGCGCTGGTGCTCGGAGCCGTGATCGCGTGGCGCATCCAGCTCAGCATCACCCGGCCGCTGACGCAGGCCGTGTCGGTGGCGCAGGCGGTGGCCGAGGGCGACCTCTCCCGCGAGATCCGCGTCGACTCGAAGGACGAGGTGGGCACGCTCTTGCAGGCCCTGCGCACGGTCAACCGCGACTTGAGCCGCACCATGCAGCAGGTGCGCGACGCGGCCGAGACGATGAAGACGGCCTCGGGCGAGATCGCCGCCGGCAACACCGACCTCAGCCAGCGCACCGAGCAGCAGGCCTCCAGCCTGCAGCAGACCGCGGCCTCGATGGAGCAGCTCAACGCCACGGTGAAGAACAACGCCGACACCGCCCGCAGCGCGGCCCAGATGGCCCACTCCGCCAGTGCCGCGGCCACCAAGGGCGGCGACGTGGTGGCGCAGGTCGTGGACACGATGCAGGCGATCAGCGAAGGCTCGAAGAAGATCGCCGACATCATCGGCACCATCGACAGCATTGCCTTCCAGACCAACATCCTCGCGCTGAACGCGGCGGTCGAGGCGGCCCGCGCCGGCGAGCAGGGCCGCGGCTTCGCGGTGGTCGCGGGCGAGGTTCGGGCCCTGGCCCAGCGCTCGGCCAACGCCGCCAAGGAGATCAAGAGCCTGATCGGCGCCAGCGTCGAAAGCGTGGAGAGCGGTTCGCGCCTCGTCAGCGACGCCGGCACGACCATGAGCGACATCGTCGCCCAGGTCCAGCGCGTGACCGACCTGATCGGCGAGATCAGCAGCGCCACGCAGGAGCAGACCAGCGGCATCGGCCAGGTCAACCAGGCCGTGGTGCAGCTCGACCAGGTCACGCAGCAGAACGCCGCGCTGGTGGAGCAGAGCGCGGCCGCCTCCGAGAGCCTGCAGCAGCAGGCGGCCCGGCTGGTCGATGCGGTGGGCGTGTTCCGCCTCGACCGCGAAGCCGTCGCGGCCTGACGACAAGGAGCCGGTCGCCGTCGGCCGGCTCACACCTGCTTGCACGCGCCGGCCATGGGCGCGTCGTCCGATCAGGCATCATCGCGGCGTCGTTGTCTTGCCTGATGGACCCGTGCCCATGACCCGAACTGCCCGTTCCGCTTCCCGTACCGTCGCCGCGATGCTCCTGCTCGCGGCGTCGTCGCTTCCGGCCCTGGCGGCCAGCTCGGCCGCCTCGTCTGCGTCCGACAGCCTGTCCACCTCGGTCGGCAGCGTGTCCAACTCCTTCCGCGGCTCCAGCGACAGCTCAGACCGCCCGGCCCGCACGGCCGACGGCGACTACCGCGTGACCGAGGTCGCGGCGGCGGACGAGGCGCAGCCGGGCATGCTCAGGCTGACGCTGGCGCCTGCGCAGGGCGAGGGCGAGGGCTTCGCGCTCGTGCTGCCGCAGAAGGCCGTCGATGCCGGGGGCGTGGCGGTGGGCCAGGTGGTGCGCGCTCAGAACCGACCCTACGGCGTCGAGTTCGCCAACGCCGGCACCCTGCAGCCCTTCTTCCTGGTGCTCGAAGACGACTGGTACCGCGAGCTCGGATCGAACCCCGTCACGCTTTGAAGCTCGTTCGCGCGGCGCTCGCCGCGCTCGTGGCCTGGTCAGCCGCCAGCGGCGGTGCCCAGGCCGCTTCGCTTCGCTATTGCGACCGCCAGGCGCAGGTCTCGGTCGAGCAGCAGGACCAGCTCTTCCGCTTCGGGGCGATCGTCAAGGCCGAGCTCGAGGCCTCGAGGCAGCCGCTGGCGCTCGTGGCGCGCTCGGGCCTGGACCTGAGCTGGTTCGGCCTGCGCTACTCGCACGCCGGCATCAGCCTGAAGGCAAGCCCGAACGGCCCGTGGTCGGTTCGCCAGCTGTATTACGCCTGCGACGAGCAGCGGCCCCGCATCTTCGACCAGGGCATCTCGGGCTTCCTTCTGGGCACCGACAAGCCGGCCGAGGGCTATGTCTCGCTCGTCTTCCTGCCGCCGCAGGAAGGGGCGTCGGTGGAGCGCACGGCGCTGAGCAACCCGCAGGCCCTGCAGTTGTTGGCCGCCGACTACAGCGCCAACGCCTATCCCTGGAGCCTGCGCTACCAGAACTGCAACCAGTGGGTGATGGAGCTGCTGGGCAGCGCCTGGGGCGGCCTGGCGCTCGAGGACACGGGCGACGGCAGCTCGGCGGCGCGCCGGCGGGCCCAGCAGTGGCTGCGCGAGAACGGCTATGCGCCCCTGGTGGTCAGCGTGTTCCCGCCGCTGGCCTGGGCCAGTGCCTTCGTGCCCTGGCTGCATGGCGAGGATCACCCTCGCGACGACCGCCTGGCCGGCATCTACCGCGTCTCGATGCCCGACGCCATCGAGGCCTTCGTGCGCCGCCGGGCGTCGGGCGCCACGCGGGTCGAGCTTTGCCATTCGGGCCGGCGGGTCGTCATCCACCGCGGTTGGTCGCCGATCCGCGACGGCTGCCTGCCGGGCGAGGGCGACGAGGTGCTCATGCTGGATTGATGCACCGGCATGGTGCTTCGATTCGAATCTGTAATGTCTTGATACATTTCTGGTCGCGCGAGTCAAGAACCCACCGCTTGTCAGGCCGGTTGAAACCGGTTCCACTCCTCGCCAACCCTGAGTTCGCGTCTCCAGCAGACTCGCCGGCCGGCCGGCCTTGCGCAGTCGTCGAAGAAGAACCCGGCTGACCGGAGAGTTTTCTGCCGCCAACCGCCCACAGCGTGCCGAACGGCACGCCCGCCAGCACAGCCTTGTCCAGGCGGCGACGCTCATGGACGATCGCGATCGCCTTCATCGCCATCGTGGCGATCCAGGTCGCGGTGGCGCTGGTCAGCATCGACATTCTTTCGGCGGTGCGGGCCTACGTGACGGGCGAGAGCCTCTATTCCAAGGGCCAGAAGGACGCGCAGATCCACCTGCTCGCCTACGCCGAGAACAACGAGGAGGCCGACTACCGGCGCTTTCTCGAGGCACTCGCCGTTCCCCTGGGCGACCGCAAGGCGCGCGAGGCGCTGCAGCTGCCGACTCCGGACAAGGCCCGGGGCCGGGAGGGCCTGCTGGAGAGCCAGACCCCGCAGGAGGACATCCCCGGCGTCATCCGGCTGTTCGTCTGGTTTCGGGACACGCCCCTGATGGCCGATGCGATCCGGGCCTGGACCGAGGGCGACCTGGTGATCGAGCAGATGCGCGTGCTCGTCGAGCGCGCGCACGAGCGGATCGAGGCTGGCGACATCAACGCTCTCGCGGTGCGGGAGATGCGCCGCCAGGCCCCGCTGCTCAACCAGCGCATGACCACGCTCGAGCGCGAGTTCGCGGACCAGCTCGGTCGCGCCTCGCGCCGCACCCAGCAGGTGCTGCTGGTCGTGAACGTGGTGCTCGCCGCGGTGCTCGGCGCGACCGGCCTGTGGTTCATCATCCACAGCCTGCGCCGCCAGGCCGAGATCGAGAACGAGGTGCGCCGGCGCGAGCAGCTGCTGCAGGGGCTGCTGCACTCCACCGCCGAGGGCCTGTACGGCATAGACACCGAGGGCTGCTGCACCTTCATCAACCGGGCGGCGCTCGGCATGCTGGGCTATGCCGACGAATCGGAGCTGCTGGGCCGCGACATCCACCGCCTCATCCGTCCGTCGCGCACCGATACCCGCACCGTCCCGCTGACCCAACCCGAGCGGAGCTCGCCCAAGGGCCGCGAACGCCACGTGAGCGACGAGAAGTTCCAGCGCCGCGACGGCTCGCTGTTCTCGGTGGAGTACTGGTCGCACCCGCTGCTGCGCGACGGCGAGGTGCACGGCGCCGTCGTCACCTTCTTCGACATCAGCGAGCGCCTTCGCATGCAGGCCGCGCTGCGCCAGGGCGAGCTGCGGCTGGCCAAGCTGGTCGACGCGGTGGCCGACGGCGTCATCGCCACCGGGGCCGACGACAAGGTGCTGCTGTTCAACCGCGCGGCCGAGCGGCTGTTCGGCGTCGCCGCGGCCGAGGCCATCGGCACGCCGGTGGCCCGCTACGTCACCCGCCACCCTCGCGGCGGCCGCGCCGCCGAGCCGGTGCAGGCGACTCTCGGCGTGCACGAGCTGACCGGCCACCGTGCCAATGGCGAGACCTTCCCGCTGGAGGCTACGCTGTCCCGCCTGCACACCGATCAGGGACCCTTGACCACGGTGGTGCTGCGCGACGTGACGGAGCTGCATGCCGCGCGCGCCGAGCGCCAGGCGCGAGAGGCGCTGGAGGCGAGCAGCCGTGCGAAGACCGAGTTCCTCTCGCGCATGAGCCACGAGCTGCGCACCCCGCTGAACGCGGTGCTGGGCTTCTCGCAGCTGCTGAGGATGGACGCCGCCGGTCCGCCCTCGGCCCAGCAGCTCGACCGCATACGCCACATCGAGCGGGCTGGCGCGCACCTGCTGGCGCTGGTCAACGACGTGCTGGACCTTTCGCGCGTCGACTCGGGGCAGATGGCGCTGTCGCTGGAGTCGGTGGACCTGGCCTCGGTGGTGGACGAATCCCTGTCGATGGTGACCACGCTGGCCTCGGATGCCGGCGTCCGGCTGCTGCGGCCGGAGCCCGGCGACACGGTGCCGGAGGGCCAGATCCGCGTCGTCGCCGACCGGGTGCGCCTGCGCCAGGTGCTGGTCAACCTGCTGAGCAATGCCGTCAAGTACAACCGCCGCGGCGGCACGGTGAGCGTCGGCTGGTCGCTGCATCGCGACACCTGCCGCCTCAGCATCACCGATACGGGCCCGGGGATGACGACCGAGCAGCTGGCCCGCCTGTTCGAGCCCTTCAACCGCCTGGGCGCCGAGAGGTCGGGCGTCGAAGGCACGGGCATCGGCCTGGTGCTGTCGCGCCGGCTGGTCGAGCTGATGCAGGGCGAGCTGCGCATCGACAGCCGCGCTGGCGAGGGCACGGTGGCGATGCTGGTGCTCGAGCGGTCCGACGAGCTGGCCGCCACGCCGACCGTCTCGCCGCCGCTGAGCCAGCACGGCGACCTGGACGAGTCTCCCCTGCACGTGCTCTATGCCGAGGACAACGAGGTCAACGTGGAGCTCGTGCGCCAGGTCGCGTCCTTCCGCCCCTCGGTGGCCCTGCGCGTGGCGCCCAACGGCACCCAGGCGCTGAAGATGGCGCGCGAGAGCCCGCCGGACCTGATGCTGGTCGACATGCACCTGGGCGACATGACCGGCCTGGAGCTGGCCCGCACCCTGCGGGGCGACCCGGCGACGGCCGACATCCGGCTCGTGGCCCTGTCGGCCGACGCGCTGCCCGAGCAGATCGACGATGCCCTGGCCTTCGGCTTCGAGGCCTACCTGACCAAGCCGATCGAGTTCCGCAAGCTGCTGCGGGTGCTCGACGGGCACCTGCAGACCTGAGTTGGTTTTCCCGAGAGTCCCGTTCCTGCCATCAAATCAAGCGAAGGAGAGAGCGCCCATGCAGAACGAATTCCGCCGTACCGGCGACCTGAAGGACATCGCGAGCTATCCCGCCTGGGTCCAGCGCGTCGTGCGCGAGACCCGGCACGAGAAGCAGCAGGTCCTCGACCACGAGCTGTTCTCGCTCATGCGGGATGCCCGGCTGCCGCTGCCGGCGATGCAGCGCTTCCTGATCGGCACCTGGCCCACCATCGAGCGCTTCCCTCGCTTCATGGCCATGAACCTGAAGAAGATCACCCACGGCGACAGCGTGGGCGAGAACATGGCCCGGCGCTACCTGGTGCAGAACATCCGCGTCGAGCAGAAGCACGCGGACCACTGGATCGAGTGGGCGGCCTCGGCCGGCGTCACGCTGGAGGACCTGCAGCACGGCGAGGAGGTCGAGGGCATGTCCGCGCTCGCGCACTGGTGCTGGTACGTCTGCGACCAGGCCCCGCTGGCGGTGGCGATGGCGGCGACCAACTACGCCATCGAGGGCCTGACGGGCGAATGGTCGTGCTTCGTCTGCTCGACCGACACCTACTTCAACTCGCTGCCGGCCGACATCCGGGGCCCGGCCACGCGCTGGCTGCGCCTGCACGCGGAGTACGACGACACCCACCCCTGGGAGGCGCTGGACTGCATCGCCACCCTGCTGGGCCACAACCCGCCGCCGGCCATGGTCGAGCAGGTGCGGCGCGCCATCCGCGCCAGCTACGTCTACATGGGGATGGCGGCCGACCACGCGATGATGGCCGCGATGCACGGCAGCTTCGACGAGACCGCGTCGAACTCCACCATCCTCGGCGCGGCGGACCTGCTCGACGCAGCTTGAGTCCGCGGCGGCACGCCGGCCGAGCGCCGGCGTGCCGGTCGTCATCCGGGCCGCTGCCGGGCCGCCACGCCGGCGACGAAGCGGCCGAAGGCCTCCAGCAGCGGCGCGCCTGCGAAGCCGGGGCCCTCCAGCATCGCCAGGGCCTGCACGGTCGCCTCCAGCGTCGACACCTGGTCGGCTCGCCGGGCTGCGCGGATCGCGCGGTAGCGGGTGGGCTCGGGTGCCTCCAGCGACAGCCGCGGCAGCGACGCCAGCGCCGGATGCTCCAGCAGCATCCGCAGGCTCTTGCGCCAGGTGGCGTCGATCACGACGAGACGAAGGGACTCGCCCGCCGCCGGCGAGCCAGCTGACGGGGCGGGCGCGGCAGGCACATCCGGGTACAGCAGGCGCGTCTCGCGCCCCGGGCGGTGCAGCAGCGCCTGCAGCGCGTCGGGCGCAAAGCTATCGCCGACCACCACTTCGCAGTTCGCCAGCGAAAGGCGCAGCAGCGCCACGCTGTTCTTCGCCTGCCGCTGCTCCTGCGGGTGCTGAAGCACCAGCACCTCGGTGCAGTGGGCCGTCGGCCTGGCCAGCCCGCACAGGCAGGTCGACTGCGGCCGCAGGCAGCGCGGGCAGGTAGTGCGCGGTGCGTTCACGCCGGGGATGGTCTCATGCCCGGCGGACGGGGCCGCCTCCTACATCGACACGCGGCGCGGTGGCAGCCCGGCGGAGCGCATGGCCCGCGATCATGGTGCATCGCAACAAAGGAGTCCACATGGTCCCCCGAGACATCCGCGTCCCGGCTCCCAGTCTGCGCCTGCTGTCGCTGGAGCCCTTGCGGGCGCTGCTCGAGTTCACCTCGCTCCAGTTCATGAGCAAGGCCGGACTGCCGCGTGGCGACGGTCACCCGGTCGTCGTCTTCCCGGGCCTGGCCACCGACGCTCACCTGACAGCCCCGCTGCGCAGGTTCTGCGAGGAGCTCGGCTACGCCGTGCACGACTGGGGCCTCGGGATCAACCGCGGCCGGTTCGGCGACGTGCAGTGCTGGCTCGATGACCTCACCGCGCACACCGCAGGCCTCATCGAGGGCCAGGACCGGGCCACGCTCGTCGGCTGGAGCCTGGGCGGCATCTATGCCCGCGAAGTCGCCAAGCGCATCCCCGGGCGGGTCCGGCGCGTGATCTCCATCGGCTCGCCATTCGCCGGCGATGCCGACCAGACCAACGTGTCGACCCTCTATCGGCTGCTCAACGGCGGCAGCCCGCGCGTGGGCCCCCATCTGCGGCGACAGTTCCGCCAGGCGCCGCCCGTGCCGACGACCTGCATCTACAGCCGCAGCGACGGTGTCGTGGCCTGGCAGGCCTGCGTTCAGCCGCGACCGGAGCCTCACGTCGAGAACATCGAGGTCGAAGGCAGCCACTGCGGCATGGGCTGGAATCCCGAGGTGCTCGAGGTCGTCGCCGGCCGGCTGGCCGGCAACGCCACCTGCTGCCAGTGGGGCCGCCGCCGGGCCGCCCCCAGGCGACTGCTCCTCTCGGGGGACCGACGCCGTCAGGCGGCGTAGGGGCCCTCGCCGTCAGTCGTCGCCGTGGCTGGACTGGCTGGTGTCCACCGGCATGCCGACGCCCGCCCGGCCCTCGAAGAAGAAGGGCTTGCGCGGCTTCTGGCGCGGCCAGACTTCGTTCATGGAAGGGATGTCGTAGAGGCGGCCGTTCTGCATCACCAGGCTGATGCGGTCGCTCTGGCGGATGTCCTTCAGCACGTCGCCGCGGATCACCACCAGGTCCGCCAGCTTGCCCGGCTCGATGGACCCGAGGTCGCGGTCCAGGCCCAGGTAGTGCGCCGGGTTGGCGGTGGCAGTGCGGATGGCCTCCAGCGGGGTCATGCCGCCCAGGCCGAACATCCACATCTCCCAGTGCGCGCCCAGGCCCTCGCGCTGGCCGTGGGCGCCGATGTTGACCTTGACGCCGGCGCGCTGCAGCTCGGTGGCGGTGCGGGCGACGCGGATGACGTTGAAGTCCTCCTCCGGCGCCGTCTCGCGCCGCACCGAGCGCGCCTCCAGCACCGTGCGCGGCACGTACTTCGACAGCAGAGGATGCTCCCAGACGTTGGTGCGGGCGTACCAGTAGTGCTCGCCGTCCAGGCCGCCGTAGGCCACGTTCAGCGTCGGCGTGTAGCCCACCTCGGTCTGCGGCCAGAACTGCTTGACGTCGTCGTAGACCTGGGCGATGGGCAGCGCATGCTCGATGCCGGTGTGGCCGTCGGCGATCATGCTCATGTTGAGCTCGAACATCGAGCCGCCCTCGGGCACCACCATCATGTTCGTCTCGCGTGCGGCCTCCAGCACCTGCTGGCGCTGCTCGCGCCGGGGCTGCTGGTAGCTCTTGACGCTGATGGCCCCTTCCGCCTTCTGGCGCTTGAGGTGGGTGAGCGCATCCTCCAGGCCGCCGATGACCGCGGTGACCTGCGCCTTGGCGCCGTAGAGGATGGTGCCGGTGGAATAGATCCGCGGGCCCACCACCTCGCCGGCGCGCTGCAGTTCGGCCTGGGTGAAGACCTCGCTGTTGCGGTTCGAAGGGTCGTGCAGCGTGGTCACGCCGAAGGCCAGCGAGGCGTAGTTGATCCAGCTCTGCTGGGGGATGATCTCGTCGTCGCCCATGCGGCCGTGCCAGTGCACGTCGATGAGGCCGGGGATCACGGTCTGGCCCTGGATATCGATGCGCTTCGCGCCGGCCGGCACCTGGACCCGGCCCGCGGGGCCGACCGCGACGATGCGGTTGCCGTCGACGACGATCACGCCGTCCTCGATGACCTCGTCGCCCTTCATCGTGGCGATTCGGCCGCCCACCAGGGCGATGAGGCCCCGGGGCCTGTCGGCGGGCTGCTCGAAGCCGATCTTGCGGCCGGCCTCGTTCGGCTTGTAGCCCGGTGCCTTCTCGGTGCCCGGGGCGAAGGCGTCGCTCAGCGCGGCGGTGAAGAGCTCGTCGCCGACGGAAAAGTGCACGCGCTGGCTGTCGCCGCTCCAGTGCATGTCGTGGCCGGCGTTCACGTCGAGCTGGCGCACCGGCAGGGCGTCCATCTTCGGTCCGACGCTGACGGACTTGCCGACCGCCGGGAAGGGCGCCACGTAGGCGTGGAAGCGCTCCACGAAGCCCAGCCACCTGCCGTCCGGCGAGACCGCGTACTCGCTGGCGAACTCGCTGCGCGCGACCTCGGTCTCCTTGCGGTCCTCCAGGTCGATGCGCACCAGCTTGTAGAGCGAATCCACCTCGCTCGTCGTCGTCTTGCGGGTGATGTAGACCGCATCGTCCGTCGCGCCGAACTGCGGGTCGGAGCCTTCCTTGGCCAGTCGCACCGGCTGGCCCTTGCCGTCGGCGGAGGCGAGGTAGACGCCGAGGTCCAGCGCCTGCCACGGAGAGGTGAGGTAGCCGCCCTTGACCTTTTCGTAGGCGACGTGCCTGCCGTCCGGCGAGAAGCGCGGTGCGAGGTACTTGCCCGGCGTGGGCGTGATGACGGTCTCGCGGCCGCTGGCCAGGTCGAGCTTGCGCACGGTGCCCAGCGACTCGTCGTTCCAGGCGACGAAGACCACCTCCTTGCCGTCGCGCGAGAAGCCGGGGAAGAACTCGAAGCGGTCGTCGGCCTTGGTCAGCCGCTTCGGGGCGCCGTCCGCCTTCAGGTCCTTCAGGTACAGGTGGCCGAGCGCCGAGTAGACGACTCGCTGGCCGTCGGGCGAGACGTTGACGGAGCGCAGCTGGTGGACGGCGAACTTGTCCGGCGCCACGTCCTGCATCACCCGCAGGGCAGACCTCACTTCACGCGTGTCCTTGACGTGGAAGGGGATCTCGGCCGCGCTGCCCTGGAAGGGGTCGACCCGCCAGATGCGGCCCTGCGCCCAGGCGACGATCTGCTTCGAGTCCGGCGTCCACGCGAAGGACGGGTAGACGCCGTACATCGACCACGACTCCTGCAGGTCGCGCTCGAGGCCGCCCCAGGCGGCGCGCTCCTCGCCGGTCGCGAGGTTCTTGAGGAATAGGGTGCTCTGGTTTCTCACCCGGCGGACGAAGGCCAGCCACTTGCCGTCGGGCGATGGCGTCGGCCGGACCGCGCCGCCCGGGCCCTCGACGAAGGCCTCGGTGGACCCGTCCGTCAGGTCCTGGCGGTAGATCTTGAAGATCTCCTTGTTCGAGTCCTTGTTGTATTCGAAGACCTTGCCGGGCGTGGCGTCGTGCGAGTAGTAGAGGTACTTGCCGTCGCGCGAGAGGGCCGGCTCGCCCAGGTCTTTCTGCCAGTTGGGCTTCTCGTTGAGCTGCACGCCCTTGGTGTTGCCGCTGACGTGGTAGAGCCAGATTTCGCCGGAGCCGGCCGAGCGGGTGCCGGTGTAGTGCTTGCGCGCGGCGATGAACTGGCCGTTCGGGTGCCACACCGGGTTGTTCAGCAGGCGGTAGTCCTCGTTGGTGACGGCACGCGCGCCACTGCCGTCGGTGTTCATCACCCAGATGTTGTCGCCGCCGCCGGCGTCGCTCAGGTAGGCGATCTGCCTTCCGTCGGGCGAGAAGCGGGCCTGCTGGTCCCAGGCGATGGAGTGGGTCAGGGGCTTCGCCTCGCCGCCGGCCATGGGCAGCAGGTAGAGGTCGCCGAGCAGGTCGAAGACGATCTGCTGCCCGTCGGGGCTCACGTCCACGCTCATCCAGGTGCCGGTGTGGGTGTCGATGTTCACCGTGCGGGCTTCGCCCGGCGGCTGGTCCACGTTCCAGGCCGGCTTCTTGGGGGCCTCGGGGGCATCCGCCGCATGAGCGGGCAGGACCGCCATCAGGGCTGCTGCAGCGAGCCAGGCGGGGCGGCGGGTGAAGGGAGTGTGCATGAGGGCGGCGGCGCGTGGAGGCGAAGCCGCGAGGATAGGGGCAGCGCATTCGCGCGCCGACCGAATTCGTCGCACGCAATCGGGGTTTCGTCGCTGTCACGGATGACGGCGGGCGCCTGGCACGCGGACGGGCGTGCTACCCGAGCATTCGCGCCGCGGCGAGCAGCGTCCGATTGACCGGGTTGCGCTCGGCGAAGCCTTCGCGGTACTCGGGCGGCAGGTCGCCGGCGGCCGCAAGAATCCAGCTGCGCGCGGTGCGAACCACCCGCTCCGCGGCCTGCGTCTGCCCCGCGGCGCGGAAGGCCTGTTGCGCTATCGACCAGGCCTCGGGCAGGTACATGTCCCAGGGCTTGACCGCTTCCAGCGCCGCCAGGGCCTGCGCCGCCAACACGGCGGCCTCGGCTGCCTCCCCGGCGCGGCACAAGGCTTCGATGCGGTACCAGCGGGCCTTGACCGCCACGGCGAGGTACTCGATGCGTTCGGCCCGGAGTTCGAGCTCCACGGCATGCACGGCCGCCTCCTGCGGTGGCTCCAGGGCCAGCAGGTCGATTCGCGCGAGGAGATGGCCGTAGGGATCGCCCGCCTCGCCGAGGAGGGCCACCGCCTCGTCGAGCAAGGGCCGCGGATCGCGTTGCATCGCCCGGGCAATGCGCGCGGCGATCACCAGGCGGCGCGAGCGGGTGGGGCGGTGCAGGGCTTCGTCGTCGGGCGGCAGGGCCTGCTGCGCGCGGGCCGCCTGTCCCATTTGCAGCAGCAGGTTGGCCTGGTGGTTGCGCGCGATGGTGACCCAGGTGCCGTGGCCCGCCCGATCGAACAGGCCCAGCGCCGCATCGAAGTGGCGCATCGCGCTGCCGAGGCGGCCGCGAGCGGCGTTCAGCAGCCCGAGGTGCACGGCCACGGATCCGGCCGGCACGCCGGCGACGTGGCCCAGCCGCTCCCCGAGGCGCTGGGCGCTTTCCGCGTCGCGCAGCGCCTCGTCCAGGCGGCCGAGGTTGCCCTTCACGCCTGACAGGTTGGACAGCGTGCTGAAAGTCTCGGCCAGGTCGCCGCGCGCACGGCTGCCCGCGATCGCGCGCTCGAGGGCCTCCACGCTGCGGCTCAGGCGCCGCGCGGTGTGAAGCACGTAGGCGTAGTCGGACCAGAAGCCGTAGCTGTCGTCGCTGGCGGGGTCTTCCGGCAGGCCGGCGCGGTAGGGGTCGAGCAGTTCGACGGCCTCGTCCGCGTGCTGCCCCTGCGCCAGGGCGACGGCCACGTAGCGGGCGGCGCGGCGCTCGCGGCCGGGATCGCGGAGGCGGTCCGCCAGCTCGCGCGCGGCGCGCGCGGCGGCGAGTGCCTCCTCCGGCCGCACGGCCATGAGCAGGGCCTGCGCCCTGGCCAGCTGCGCATCCATGCGCTGGCCGTCGTTGCGCGCGTCGGCCAGCAGCTCGTCGGCGAGGGCCTGCGCCTTGTCGACGCTTTCGATGAGCAGCTGCGCCTCGAGCGAATCGACCCGCACCCGGAAGGCCTCGTCGGGCCGGCCTGCGGCGAGCCAGGCCTCCACGGCCCGGCGTCGATGGGCCAGCTCCTCGTCTCGCCTGGACGCCGCCTGCGCTGCGCCGGCCGCCGCCTCGTGGGCCGTCGCCGCCTCCGGCCACTGCTCGGCCGCCTGCCAATGCGCGGCGATGCGGGCGGCAGGCACGCCACGCGTTGCCAGGTGAACGGCGATCTGCGCATGCAGCGGACGGGCGACGGCATCCGGCACCGCCGCGCGTGTCGCTTCGAGCACCAGGTCGTGTGCGAAACCCTGGTCGCGGACGAGGTGCGCGGCCTGCAGCTCGCGCCACGGGTCTGCCAGGTCCAGCACATGCAGGCCGAGCACGCCGGCCGCCAGCTCGATGTCGAAGTCGCCCCCGGCCAGGGCGGTCAGGCGGGCCAGCCGCAAGGCCGCCGGCGACAGCAGTTCCAGCTGCCGCTCGACCAGCCGGGACAGCGTGGCGGGCGTCGGGAGTTCGGCGGGCGTCGGCGAACGGCCTTCGCGCAGCATGGCCCGCAGGGTCTCGAGCAGGAAGAAGGGGTTGCCGCCGCTGCGCCGCCAGAGCGCCGGCGACCAGGCCTGTGCATCGATCCCGGGCAGCTCCAGCGATGCGACCAGGGCATGCACGCCGGCGGCGTCGAGCGGCCCCAGCCTCGCCATCGCCAGCGACGGGCGCTCCAGGCTGCCGAGGGCTTCCATGCAGGCGGCCAGCGCCGGCGGCCCTTCGGCGAGCGGCCGCGTGCCGAGGAGCCAGCGAGCCGGGCCGCACTCGGCCACCAGGGCCGGCAGCATCTCCAGCGTCGCCGCATCGGCGAAATGCAGGTCGTCGAGCGCGATGCACAGGGGGCCGTCGATGCGGCCCGCCTCGTCCAGCAGCGCGACGCAGGCGGCTCGCAACCGAAGTGCGTCCAGGCGGCCCTCCGGAGCGGATCCCCACTCCGGAAGCAGCCGGGCGAGCTCGCTGGTCACCCAAGCCGGCACGGAGCTTGGCTGGATGCTCCGCAACAGGCGTGCAAGCAGCGCGTAGGCCACCGGCGAATCGCTGGCTCGTGCACTGGTCGCCACGACGCGCGTGCGCGTTCCCGCGAAGTCCGCCAGCAGCCGGCTCTTGCCGATGCCCGCTTCGCCCACCACGGCGACCGCCGAACCTTCGCGCCAGGCATCGTCGATCAGGCGGAACTCGACCCGCCTTCCGATCAGGCGGGGCGGTCGAAGCACGGCCGGCGGCAGCGCATGCGCGATGAGGGGCCCCAGGCTGGCACCCTGCTCGATGAGCCGGGCGAGTTCGCGCGTCTCGCGTTCGGGCTGGGTTCGCAGTTCACGAGCGAGCAGCTCGCACAGCCGGGCGTAGGCGGCCAGCGCGGCCCGGCGGTCGCCGCGCAGGTAGTGCAGGCGCATCACACGGCGGTGCGAGTGCTCCACCAGCGGGTCGTCGTCGAGCAGGCGGTGGGCATAGGCGAGCGCGCGGTCCGTTTCGCGGGCCTCCTCCAGCCGGGTGGCCGCGTCGGCCAGGGCCTGCGCGCGCAGGCCGCGCCAGCGCTCGCGCGCAAGCCCGACCCAGTCGGCCAGCTCCGAGCAGTCGCTGTAGTCCAGGCTGCCCAGCAGCTCGCCGGCGGCGCCGGCCGGGTCCGCCGCCAGGCTTTCGGCCGGGGCGTCCAGGTCGTGCTGGACGCCCGATGCCAGGCTCAGCACGTCGCCCGGCTTGACCAGGTCGCGCTCGGCGGTGCGACGAAGGCGGAACAGCCGCTGGCGCAGGTTGTTGCGTGCTCCCTCGGGGTCCGCATCGGGCCAGACCCGCACGGCGGCGCTGGACCGCGGCATCGCGCCTTCGAGGGCCAGCATCGCGAGCAGGGCGGCATCGCGACGCGGCAGCAGGTGCTGCCGGCCGTCCGGCCATTGCAGCCGCGGCAAGCCGAGCAGGTGAACGCGTGGGGTGGCCCCATCCGTGATTTCACCGGCCATGCGTGCACCCTCCAGTGCTGCTCTTGTGCGCAGCACTGTGGACCCCGCCCGCGGCCGCGTCAACGCGTGAACGCGGGACATGGCCTGCCCCGACCGGCTCAGGGCCCGAAGACGTAGTCCGACAGGTTGGTCAGGGTGCCGCCGATGGTGGTGATCTCCGTGAGCTCGGCCGCGCTCACCAGCGCGTCCGCGCCGGCCGAGTGGAACTGGAAGACGCCGCTTTGCGTGCCGTTGTTGACCACGAACAGCACGTTCGCTCCCGCAGCGTAGGCGCCGGTGGCCGAGCCGATGGCGGCGGCCGCGCTGGCCGCGGTGATCGCGCCATCGATGGCCGTGGTGAAGATCACCAGTTCGGCCGCCGTCGAGAAGCCGCCCGGCGCGGCCCGGGTGGTGCCGTTCTCGACCACCGTGTCGCCGTCGCCGATGGGGATGCCGGCCATCTTGACGCGGATCGTGTCCGAGGCGGAGTCGAAGTCGAGGACGGCGTCCAGGCCCGCCAGGCTGCCGAAGGCGAAGGTGTCGGCGCCGGCGCCGCCAGTGAGCTGGTCGGAGCCGGCGGCGCCGTCGATCACATTGTTGCCCGCGTTGCCCTTGAGGACGTTGGCGAGCGCGTTGCCGGTGCCGTTGATCGCCGCGGTTCCGGTCAGCGTGAGGTTCTCGACGTTGGCGTCCAGGGTCCGGGTGATCGAGCTCAGGATCGAGTCGCTGCCCTGGGCGGCCAGCTCGGTGACCACGTCGCCGACGTTCTCGACGATGAAGGTGTCGTCTCCCAGGCCGCCGATCATGGTGTCCGCGCCAGTGCTGCCGCTGAGGGTGTCGTTGCCACCCAGGCCGTTGAGCGTGTTGGCGAAGCCGTTGCCGATGATGTTGTTGGCCAGGGTGTTGCCGGAGCCGTTGAGGGCGCCTCCGCGCAGCAGCAGGTTCTCGACGTTGGCGCCCAGCGTGTAGTTGACGTAGCTCACGACCCGGTCGGTGCCCTGGCCGGCGAGCTCGACGACCTTGTCCGTCGACGACTCCACGATGTAGACGTCGTTGCCGGCGCCGCCCCGCATCACGACCCCGTTCACGCCATCGAGGGCATCGTTGCCCTCGCCGCCTTCGACCTCGTTGGCGCCGGGCCGGCCGACCAGGATGTCCGGATTGCCGGTGCCCAGATCGATCACCGCGCCGGTCTGCCCGCCGTCGTTGTCGACGATCGAGGCGACGACCTCGCTGGTGCCGACCTGTGCATTGACGGCGCCGTAGAGGTTCAGCTTGAAGGTCTCGATCGACTCGGTGGCCAGGTCGTCAAGCACCGGCATGCGGATGACCTGCACGGTCTCGCCCGGCGCGAAGAACAGCGTGCCGCTGCGGGCGAGGTAGTCGCTGCCGTTGGCCGCCGTCCCGTTGCTGTTGTTGTAGTTCACGCTCACCGTCTTGGTGGAAGGCGCATCGAGGGTGACGACGAAGTCGATGTAGCCGCCGCCTTCGCTGGACGAGATGGCGGCGCCGGCGATCGTCGGCACCGCGACCGGGGCACTGTCGCTTTGCGGCAGGAAGGCGTGGCCGCGAACGTCGCCGACCGTCGCGTTGACCGCGCCGGTCACGATGAGGTCGAAGTACTCGGTGGGCTCGGCGGCCGAGTCGCCGCGGAGGTCGACGGTCACGGTCTTGCACACCTCTCCGGGCCCGAACACCAGCTTCTGGGTGGCCTGCAGCTCGTAGTCGCTGCCGGCGTTGGCGGTGGCGTCGACGGTGGCGTAGTTGACAGTGACCTGCGAGGTGCTGGGCTTGTCCAGGGTGATGGTGAAGGTGGCGCGGGCCGACGACTCGTCCACGATCGCGTCGCTGACGCTGATGACCGGGGTGCCCGTGACGGCGTCGTTGTCGACGATCGAGCCCCAGCCGGACTGGCGGACGATGGTCGCGTTCGTCGCGCCGTAGAGGTTGAGCGTCATGTACTCGGCGTTCTCCTGCGCCGTGTTGTCGAGCACGGGGATGCGGACCACCTGGGTGGTCTGCCCCGGCGCGAAGCTGAGCGTGCCGGACAGGGCCTGGTAGTCGCTGCCGTTGGCAGCGGTGAGGTTGCTGTTGTTGTAGTTGACGGTGACGGCCTGGGTGGACGGCGAGCTGAGCGAGACCACGAACTCGAGGTAGCCGTCCGCCTCGCCCGCGCTCGCATCGGAAACGGTGATGTTCGGCGCGGCCACGTTTGCGGCATCGCTGGGAGCGATGAAGATGCGCGCGTTGGAATCCGGCACGGTCGCGCCCGCAGGGGAGAACAGATTCAGGTCGAAGTACTCCCCGGGCTCCGACGTGGCGTCGTTCGTCAGGTCGATGACGATGGTCTTGGCGACTTCGCCGGGCAGGAAGCTGACGCTGTGCGAGGCCACCGCCGAGTAGTCCGAGCCGGCGACGGCGCTGCCGTCGGCCGTGGCGTACTTGACGCTCACGTTGCCGACGCTCGGCTTGTCCAGCATGAGCGTCACGCTCACCGTGCCGGCCGCCTCGTCGACCACCTGATCGCCGATCCGGATGACCGGCGTGCCGGTGGTGGCGTCGTTGTCGACGATGGTCCCCATGCCGGACTCGCGCACGATCGTCCCGTTCACGGCGCCGTAGAGGTTGAGAGTCATGAACTCGGCGTTCTCCTGGGTGCTGTTGTCCAGCACCGAGATCGTCACGGTCTGCGTCGTCTGGCCCGGCGCGAAGACGAGGGTGCCGGTGCGGGCGATGTAGTCGCTGCCGTTCGCGGCGGTGAGGTTGCTGTCGTTGTAGTTGACGCTGACGGCCTGCGTCGAAGGCGCATCGAGGCTGACGGTGAAGGTGATCGTCCCGTCCGATTCGCCGGCGACCGCGTCCGAGACGGTGATGCGCGGGGCGGCCACGGCAGCCGCGTCGTTGGCGCCGATGGTGGCCCGGCCGTGAGTCTCCGGCAGCAGGGCGGCATTGACGGCGTTGGACAGCACGAGATCGAAGTACTGGGCGACCTCGGGACTGGCGTCGTTGACGAGGTCGACCGTGACCGTCTTGCTGACTTCGCCGGCGAGGAAGCTCAGGGTGTGCGTGCCGGTGGCGACGTAGTCGGAGCCGGACGTCGCCGTGCCGTTGGCGGTGGCGTAGTCGACCTTGACGGTGCCGGTGCTCGGCCGGTCCAGCGTGACGGTGAAGGTGACGGTGCCGGCGGCCTCGTCGACGACCTGGTCGCCCACGCGGACGATGGGCGTGCCCGAGGTCGAATCGTTGTCGACGATGGTGCCCCAGCCGGACTGGCGGGCCACCGTGCCGTTCACCGCGCCGTACAGATTGAGGGTCAGGTACTCGTTGGCCTCGTCGACCTGGTTGTCGAGCACCGGGATGCGCACCACCTGCGTCGTCTGGGCCGGCGCGAAGGTGAGGGTGCCGGCCTGCGCCAGGTAGTCGGTGCCGTTGGCGGCGGTCTGGTTGCTGTTGTTGTAGTTGACGGTGACGAGCTGGGTCGAAGGGGCGCTCAGGCTGACGACGAATTCGAGGTAGCCGTCGGTCTCGCTCGCCGTCGCGTCCGAGACGCTGATCAGCGGGGCGGCCACCGCCGGCGCGTCGTTCGCGCCGATGCTGGCGCGGCCATGGGCCTCGGTCAGCAGGGTGGCGCCCACCGCGTTCGACAGGACCAGGTCGAAGTACTGCCGGCCCTCGGCGGCGGCATCGTCGAGGAGGTAGACCGTTACCGTCTTGCTGACCTCTCCCGTCGCGAAGCTGAGCGTGTGGGTGCCGGTGGCCACGTAGTCCGAGCCCGCGGTGGCGGTCCCGTTGGCGGTCGCATAGTTCACCTTCACGGTGCCCGTGCTCGGCTTGTCGAGGGTGATCGTGAAGGTGGCGGTCCCGGCCTTCTCGTCGACCACCACGTCGCCCGCGCGGACCACCGGCGTGCCGCTGGTCGCGTCGTTGTCGACGATGACGCCCCAGCCTTCCTGCCGGGCAACCGTGCCGTTGACCGCGCCGTAGAGGTTGAGCGCGAAGTACTCGGTGCTCTCCTGGGTGGCGTTGTCGAGCACCGGGATGAGCACCGTCTGCGTCGTCTGGCCCGGTGTGAAGGTCAGCGTGCCGGATTGCGCCTGGTAGTCGCTGCCGTTGGCGGCGGTGAGGTTGCCGTTGTTGTAGTTGACCGTCACCGTCTGCGTCGAAGGAGCGTTCAGGCTGACGACGAAGCTCAGGTAGCCGTCGGACTCGCCCGCCGCGGCGTCGGAGACGGTGATGAGCGGGGCCGAGACCGGAGCCGAGTCGTTGGCGCCGATGGTCGCGCGGCCGTGCGGCTCGGATCGGAGGGTGACGCCCACCGGGTTCGACAGCAGCAGGTCGAAGTACTGGGCGCCTTCGGCGGCCGCGTCGTCGATGAGGTTCACCGTCACGGTCTTCACGACCTGGCCCGGAGCGAAGGTCAGGGTCTGCAGCGACTTGGCCACGTAGTCGGAGCCGGCCTGCGCCGTGCCGTCGGCGGTCGCCACGTCGACCTTGACGGCGCCCGTCGCCGGCCTGTCGAGGGTGACGTTGAAAGTGACGGTGCCGGCGGACTCGTCTACCACCGGGTCGCTGACGCTGACCAGCGGCGTGCCGGTGGCGGCATCGTTGTCGACGATGGTGCCCCATGCGGGGGTGCGCACGACAGTGCCGTTGACCGCGTTGTAGAGGTTGAGCTTGAGGAACTCGGTGCTTTCCTGCGTGGCGTTGTCGATCAGCGGGATCAGGATGGTCTGTGTCGTCTGGCCGGGCGTGAAGGTGAGGGTGCCCGTCTGCGCCACGTAGTCCGAGCCGTTGGCCGCGGTGGCGTTGCTGTTGTTGTAGCTGACGCTGACGGTCTGGTCGGATGGGGCGCTCAACTTGACGACGAAGACAAGGTTGCCGTCGGACTCGCCCGCGATGGCATCCGAGACGGTGATCAGCGGGCCGGCGAGCAGCGGGGCAGGGGAGTCCGCCTCGGCGCGTGCCGTGGGTACGTGCGCCCAGCGCCCGCCGAACGCAGCCGGGAGGCCGAAGGGACTGCGCGAATCCCAGCCGGGGCTCTGGAAGAAGTCCTCGTGCCGCAGGCCATCGAAGATGCTGGACAGGATGTCTTCACTGATGACTCGCATGTCGGCCTCCTTGGCAGCGCAGGAGCTGCGAGTCCGACTCTAGAAACACAGCCGTTACCGGGCCGTTACCGGCGGCGGCCACGCGGCCCTAGGGTTTCACCTAGCCCTGGCCTTGTCACCGCAGAGACACTGAGGGGCTCCGGATCCTCCCTAGAATCGAACGATCGTTCTATTTCTGTCACCGTCTCTCTTCCTTTCCTCCCACGCTCTGACCAAGGGACCACGAACATGAGTGCCAGCTACGAGATCCACGGCCCGGTGGCCGTCATCACGCTGAACAACCCGCCAGTCAACGGGCTGGGCCACGACACCCGCCTCGGCGTGGCCGAGGGCCTGGAGCGCGCGCAGGCCGATGCGAGCGTGAAGGCCATCGTCATCACCGGCGCCGGCAAGGCCTTCTCGGGTGGAGCGGACATCAAGGAGTTCGGCACTTCCAAGGCCCTGGCCGAGCCCAACCTGCTGTCGCTGATCCGCCTTGTGGAGCTGTGCAGCAAGCCGGTGGTGGCCGCGGTGCACAGCGTTTGCATGGGCGGCGGGCTGGAGCTGGCGCTGGGCTGCCACTACCGCGTGGCGGCGCCGGGCGCCAACGTGGCGCTGCCGGAGGTCAAGATCGGCCTGATCCCGGGCGCCGGCGGCACCCAGCGCCTGCCGCGCGTGCTGGGCGTGGAGACGGCACTCAACATGATCGTCTCGGGCGACCCGGTCAAGAGCGAGCTGCTGGCCATGCAGCCGGGGCAGAAGCTGTTCGACAAGCTGATCGCCGATGGGGACCTGCTGCAGGGCGCCATCGCCTTCGCGACGGAGATCGCCGACAAGCGCCCGCTGCCGCTGGTGCGAGACATGAAGGTCACGCATCCCAATCCGGATGCCTACTTCCAGTTCGCGCGCAACACCGTCAAGGCGATGGCGAAGCACTTCCCGGCACCCGCCAAGTGCGTGGATGCCGTCGAGGCCTCGCTCAAGCGCAAGTTCGAGGACGGCCTGGCGTACGAGCGCGAGCTCTTCGTCGGCCTGATGATGACGCCCGAGTGCAAGGCGCTGCGCCACGCCTTCTTCGCCGAGCGCGCCGCGAGCAAGATCCCCGACGTGCCCGAGGACACCCCGCTGCGCGAGGTGAAGAAGGTCGCCATCATCGGCGCCGGCACCATGGGCGGCGGCATCGCGATGAACTTCCTTACGGCCGGCGTGCCGGTGGTCATCCTCGAGATGAAGCAGGAGGCGCTGGAGCGCGGCGTCGGCACCATCCGCAAGAACTACGAGGCCCAGGTCAAGAAGGGCAAGCTCAAGCCCGAGAAGTACGAGGCCAACATGGCCGCGCTGACGACCACGCTCGATTACGCGGCGATCGGCGATGCCGACATGGTGATCGAGGCGGTCTTCGAGGACATGGAGGTCAAGAAGGCGGTCTTCACGAAGCTCGACGAGGTGATGAAGCCCGGCGCGATCCTGGCCACCAACACCTCGACGCTCGATGTCGACAAGATCGCCGCCTTCACGAAGCGCCCGCAGGACGTGATCGGCACCCACTTCTTCAGCCCGGCCAACGTGATGAAGCTGCTGGAGGTCGTTCGCGGCGAGAAGACCGCGAAGGAGGTGCTGGCCACGGTGATGGCGCTGGGCAAGAAGATCCGCAAGACCTGCGTGGTCTCGGGCGTGTGCGACGGCTTCATCGGCAACCGCATGATCGAGCAGTACAGCCGCCAGG
>CAMLGG010000003.1 GCA_946479475.1 uncultured Ideonella sp.
AGGGAGGCTGCGACGTCGCGGATCTTCAGCCGCTCGCCGGGCAGGAAGCGGCCCACGGTGATCCACTGGCGCAGGGTGGCGTAGGTCGCATCCTGCTGCGTGCTGGTCTCGGCTGCTGACGTCACGGGATCAGTCCGCCAGGATCGCCAGCACCTCGGCGAAAGCCGCCAGCAGGTGGTCGACATCCGCATCGCCGGTGTCGGGGCAGACGAGCATCATGTTGTGGAAGGGCGTGATCATCACGCCGCGGTTCAGCAGCGCGAGGTGAAGCGCCTGCTCCAGCTCGTCGTCCATGGCCGCCGCGGCCTCGCTGCCGTTGCGCGGCGGCGTGGTGCAGAACTGGAACTCGCAGCGGGCCCCCACCTGCGTGACGCACCAGGGCAGGCGGTGCAGGGCGATCACGCTGCGCAACCCGTCGGCCAGGCGTGTGCAGCGTGCGTGCAGTCCGGCGTAGACGGCAGGTGTCATCAGTTCGCCCAATGTCGCGCGCATCGCCGCCAGCGCGAGCAGATTGGCCGTGAGCGTGGTGCCGATGCCCGAGTGGCCCGGTGGCGCTTGGCGCTTGGCGGCCTCGGCGGCGGCCGCCAGTTCGGCGCTGAAGCCGTAGGCAGCGCAGGGCATGCCGCCACCCACGGGCTTGCCCACCACCACGGCATCGGGCCTCAGGCCGTGCGCCCGGGCGTAGCCGCCGGGGCCGCACGAGATCGTGTGCGTCTCGTCCATCACGAGCTTCGCGCCATGGCGGTGGATCAGTTCGGTCGCCTTCTCCCAGAAGCCCGCGTCGGGCAGCACCATGCCGATGTTGGTCATCACCGGCTCGGCCAGCACGCAGGCCACGTCGCCCGGAGCCAGTGCCGCCTCGAGCGCGGCGAGGTCGTTGAACTCGACCACGCGCGTGGTGGCGGTGAGGTCCTGCACCTGCCCGAGCAGGCTCGCGCGCTGGCGCGGCCGGCCATCCACCAGGTCGACGAACACGTCGTCGACGGTGCCGTGGTAGCAGCCGTTGAAGACCAGCAGCACGGGCCGGCCGGTGGCCGCGCGGAGCCAGCGCAGGACGAAGCGATTGGCGTCGCTCGCCGTCATCGCGAACTGCCATCGCGGCAGGCCGAAGTGCGATGCCAGCAGGGCGGCCACCGCGCCCGCGTCCTCGCCTGCCAGCATCGTCGTGAGGCCGCGGACGGACTGGCGTTGCAGCGCCGCGGCGACGGCCGCCGGCGAGTGGCCGAACATCGCGCCGGTGTCGCCCAGGCAGAAGTCGACGCGCTCGTGCCCGTCGACGTCCGTCAGCCGGGCGCCTCGGGCCTCGGCGACCACCAGCGGGAAGGGCGTGCCCCAGTCGTTCATCCAGTGCAGCGGGACGCCGAACATCAGGTGCCCGGCCGAGCGTTCGCCGTGGATGCGCGATCGCGGGTTGCCGGCGACGTAGCGTTCGCGCTCGGCCGCCGCCAGGGCGCGCACCCGCGATCGGTCGATGCCGGTGGATGAGGCAGAGTTTGTCGTCATGGCTTTCAGACCAGCAGCAGCAGGTGCTCGCGCTCCCAGGAGCTGATCACCCGGTTGTAGGTGGCGTACTCGAGCTCCTTCACCGCGCAGAACGCGTCGACGAAATGCTCGCCCAGCACCTCCTTCACGGCTTCGCATCCCCGCATGGCTTCGATCGCGTCTTCGAGGTGTCGCGGCAGCTCGTGGCGCACGTTCCACGCACTGTCGGCCGTGGGCTCGCTGGGCGGCAGCCGGTCACGCATGCCGAGCCAGCCGCAGGCCAGCGTGGCGGCCATCGCCAGGTACGGATTGACGTCGACCCCGGGGACGCGGTTCTCGATCCGCCGTGCCTCGGGACCGGATTTCGGGACGCGCAGGCCGCAGGTCCGGTTGTCGTGCCCCCAGCGCACGTTGATGGGCGCCGACATGAAGGGCGAAAGCCGGCGATACGAGTTCACGTAGGGCGCGAACATCGGCATCAGCTGAGGGATGTAGGTCTGCAGGCCCCCCAGGTAGTGCATGAAGAGCTCGCTGGCGGAGCCGTCTTCGCGGCTGAAGACATTGCGGCCGGAGGCGGCGTCGACCAGGCTTTGGTGGATGTGCATGGCGCTGCCTGGCTCCTGCTCCATGGGCTTGGCCATGAAGGTGGCGAAGACGCCGTGGCGCAGCGCCGTCTCGCGCACGGTGCGCTTGAACAGGAAGACGCGGTCGGCCAGGTCCAGGGGGTGGCCGTGGCTGAAGTTGATCTCCATCTGGCCCGGGCCCGCCTCGTGGATCAGCGTCTCCACGCCCAGCTGGTGCTGGTCGCAGAAGCTGGACAGCTCCATGAAGAAGGGATCGAAGTCGTTGACGGCGTCTATCGAGTAGCTCTGCCGGCCCACTTCCGGCTTGCCCGTGCGGCCCAGCGGAGGCTGCAGCGGCTCGTGCGGATTCTGCTGGCGTGCGACGAGGTAGAACTCCATCTCGGGCGCGACGACGGGTTTCCAACCCTCGCGCTCGTACAGGGCGAGCACGCGACGCAGCACCGCTCGCGGCGAGAGTTGCACCGCGCGGCCATCCCACTCCTGGCAGTCGTGGATGACCACCGCGACCGGCTCGGCCGCCCAGGGCACGACGCGCACGGTGGCGGCGTCGGGCACGCAGACCATGTCGGGGTCGGTGTCGCCCACGAAGGGGCCGTTGTCGGGCTGCTGGCCGTTGACGGTGTTCAGCAGGACGCTCTTCGGGATGCGCATCTCGCCGGCGGCCAGGAAGAGGTCGCGCGGCAGGATCTTGCCGCGGGCGATGCCTGTCATGTCGGGGATGACGCACTCCACCTCGTGGATGCGGTGGGTGGCGAGGAACTCGGCCAGCGGAGCGCTCGTTGTCGGTGTCATGGCCCGCAATGTAAGCCGATTCGCCCGGTTTGTGATCACAAATCCAAGGTGTGTCGTGGGTTGATGGTCGCAGATTCTCCATTTGTGATCACTAACCGGGACGGCTGAGAGTACGCTGCGCGCCTGCCCGCTCCTGTCGGGCGGATCGGGCCGTTCCAACCGGTAGCATCGACGGCATGAGCACGAAGAGCCGCCGCGAAGGCGAACTCCCCCTCGGGGGAACGGCGCGCAGCGCCAAGGAGGTCGGATGAGCATCCTGTTGCTGAACGGGCCCAACCTGAACCTGCTGGGCACGCGCGAGCCGCAGGTCTACGGGGCGGACACGCTCGCCGACGTCGAGCGCCGCTTCGTCGACGAGGCCGCCTCCCTGGGCCTGGTGGCGCAGTGCTTCCAGAGCAACCACGAGGGCGCTCTGATCGACCGCATCCACGCGGCGCGGCTCGACGGCACGCGCGGCATCGTCATCAACCCGGGCGGCCTCACGCACACCAGCGTGTCGCTGCGTGACGCGCTGGCGGGCGTGGCGCTGCCGGTGGTCGAGGTGCACATCAGCAACGTGCACAAGCGCGAGGAGTTCCGCCACCACTCGTACATCTCCGGGGTGGCCGACGGCGTGATCGCCGGCCTCGGGATCTACGGCTACGGCGCCGCGCTGCGCGACCTCGCCGGCAAGCTGGGCGCCTGAGCGTCAGTAGGGCAGGCGGAAGCGCTCGCCCTTGAAGCGCAGCACCGCGCTGCGCGGCTCGATGCGCTCGACCACCAGCCCCGGCGCGGGCTGGCTGCCCTCCTTCACGACCTCGCCATTGAGCATGATGAAGCGGCTCGAAGCGTCGTCCGAGTAGACCGAGCCGCCGACTGCCAGGGTGGGCAGCTGCTGGCGCAGCGACGAGGGCAGTTCGGCGAACAGGGGAATCGGCGCGGCGGCCTGGGGCTTGGCCGGCGCTGAACTGGCGGCCGTTGGTGCGGCCTTCACGGCGGGCACCGGAGCAGCCGTCGCCACGGCTGCTGCCGGCTCAGTGGCGGCTGGAGGCCGGCTGTCCTTGGCGACGGGCTTCGCGGCAACGGCCGCGGGAGGCGGAGCGTAGCTGGGCACGTCCGGCGAGGGGGTCACAGGGGCCGGCGTAGCGACCGGCTTCGCCGGCGGCGCCATCGCCACCTCCGGCCGGGCAGGCGCCGGCTGGGGCGCGGCAGGCACCGGCGCATTGGCATCCGCCCCCATCCGCCAGGCGAGGGCCGCCAGCACGACGGCCCCGGCGGCCAAGCCGCCCCAGAGGGCCCAGCGCGGCGTGCGCTGGCGGGCGTCGGCGCTGCCGCCCTCGCCCAGGGGCTGGGCATGCAGGCCGGGCACATGGCCACGCTCCCGCTCGGCGTCGGCGCGCTTCAGGGCATCGAGGATGTAGGACATGGGTCGTGCTCGGCTTCAGGGGTGGGCCGCGGCGACGTCCGCCGGCTGCAGGCGGGGCTCTTCGACGCCGGTGGCACGGTTGAGCAGCATGAGGGTCAGCGGACCGGCCAGGCCGTCCGGCGGCAGCCCCTGAGCGACCTGGAAGGCAGCGATGCGAGAAGGCAGCGGCGCGCTTGCCGCACCAGCCGGCAACACCTTGGCCAGGCGCCCGGCCAGCCACTCGGCGGCTTCGCCGCGCCCGGCGGTGAAGCTGGCCGAACCGGCGTAGCCCTCCGGCGCGCGCCAGAACGTCCCGAACTCGCCGCGCCAGGCCGCACCCAGCGTGGCCATGGGCACGGTGACGCTGGCGCTGCCCCGGCGCAGCGTGGCGGCATCGGCCGTCAAGGCGGTCAGCAGCACGCTGTAGGCGCGGCCGTCGCCGTCGTAGAGCACCAGCAGGCCGGGCCGGTCGAGCTGGCGCACCAGGGCCAGGCTGCCGGGGCCCTTGTAGCAGGGCAGGTCCTGCCGGGCCGCGGCGTTGCACGGGTCCGCACTGCCGGCGAGCTGCAGGCCCCAGGCGGACGCCAGCTCGCGCCAGGCATCCGCCTCGCCGTGCAACTGGTTCGCGAAGACGGCGCGCAGCTCGCTGGCACCCAATGCCGTGGCGCTGGCCACGGAGGCGGGAGCTGCGGCCACACGCGGCGCCGAAGCGACCGCGGTGGCTGCGCTGGCTGCGGCGAGCACGGGCGCCGTCCCGGCGCTGGCGGCCGCTGCGGGCGCGCGGGCAGCGCCCGCGGGAGGCCGCAGCATCCAGGCTGATGCGGCGGCGATGGATGCGCCGACCAGCACGCCGCCGGCCCAGGGAGCCGCATGCCGCAGCCGCGCGGCCCATCCTTGCGCCGCATTCAGTGTCCAGGCCGCGGGCCCGTGCGCGGCGGCATCGCCGAAGACCTCCGCCGCCGCCTGCTCGACCACCTCGGCTCCGATGCGCTGCTGCCCGGTGGCGTAGCCGCCCAGGAGCGCGCGGTCGCACAGCAGGTTGATGCGCCGCGGAACGCCGCGCGAGAGCTGGTGGATGCGCTTCAGCGCAGCCTTCTCGAAGGGCGAGGCGCCGCTGCCGCCCGCCACGCCCAGGCGGTGCTGGACGTAGTTCGCCGACTCCGATTCGCTCAAGGCGCCGAGGTGGTATCGCGCGATGACCCGCTGGGCCAGCTGCTCCAGGTCCGGCCGCGCCAGCATCTCGCGCAGTTCGGGCTGGCCGATCAGGATGATCTGCAGCAGCTTGCGCTCGGCGGTCTCGAGGTTGGTCAGCAGGCGCAGCTGCTCCAGCACGTCGGCCGACAGGTTCTGCGCCTCGTCGATGATCAGCACGTTCGTCTGGCCGACGGCGTGGGTGCGCAGCAGGAACTCGTTGAGCGGGTCGATGTAGTCCTTGACCGAGCGCACGCTGCCCGGTGGCAGCTCGGGCAGCGGGATGCGGAACTCGTCGCACACCGTCTGCAGCAGCTCGGGCACCGTGAGCTTGGGGTTGAAGATGTAGGCGACGTTGCAGCGCGGCGGCACCTGCTCGAGGAAGCATCGGCAGACGGTGGTCTTGCCCGCGCCGATCTCGCCCGTCAGCAGCACGAAGCCGCCACCGCCCTTGAGCCCGTACAGCAGGTGGGCCAGCGCCTCGCGATGGCGCTCGCTCATGAACAGGTAGCGAGGGTCCGGCGCGATGGAAAACGGCTGGTGCTTGAGGCCGAAGAACTTCGCATACATAGGGCGGGGAGGATACCTCCGCCAGCGTTGCTACCCTTCGGCTGACCTCCGCTGCTGCGTCTGCAGCAGAGCGCCCATCACCTCGATCGGCAGCGGGAAGACGATGGTCGAGTTCTTGTCGGCCGCGATGACGGTCAGGGTCTCGAGGTAGCGCAGTTGCAGGGCCTGCGGCTGGCGCGACAGGATCTCCGCCGCCTGGGCCAGCTTCTCGGAGGCCTGCAGCTCGCCCTCGGCATGGATGACCTTGGCGCGCCGTTCGCGCTCGGCCTCGGCCTGGCGGGCGATCGCGCGGATCATGCTTTCGTTCAGGTCGACATGCTTGATCTCGACGTTGGTCACCTTGATGCCCCAGGCGTCGGTCTGGCTGTCGAGGATCTTCTGCAGGTCGAGGTTGAGCCGCTCGCGGTCGGACAGCATTTCGTCCAAGGCGTGCTTGCCGAGCACCGCGCGCAGCGTGGTCTGCGCCAGCTGGCTGGTGGCCGCGAGGAAGTTCTCGACCTGGATCACCGCCTTCTGCGGGTCGACGACGCGGAAGTACAGCACCGCGTTGACCTTGAGCGTGACGTTGTCGCGCGAGATCACGTCCTGGCTGGGGACGTCCATCACCACCACCCGCAGGTCGACGCGCACCATCTGCTGGATGCCGGGGATCAGGATCACCAGCCCCGGCCCCTTGACGCGCCAGAAGCGGCCGAGCTGGAAGACCACCGCGCGCTCGTATTCGCGCAGGATGCGCAGCGAGCTGGAAACCAGCACCAGCAGGAGCACGACGAGGGCCGACAGGCCGATGGGGTAGTCGAAGATCATGGTGCAGGTGCTCCTGGCGAAGGCTCGGCGGAGCCGATGGGGTCGACCTGCAGCGTCAGGCCGTCGACGCTCGTGACGCGCACGCGCTGCCCGCGCCGCAGGCCGGCGGCAGAGCGGGCGCGCCAGCGCTCGCCCTCGATGGCGACCCAGGCCTCGGCCGCGTCCGCATCGACGACCTCGGCGGTGGCGCCGAGGAGGAGCGCCGGCCCGGCCGCCAGCGGCCGCCGCCGCGCCCGAGCCGCCATCGTCGCGATGGCGAGCACGAACGCTCCTGACAGCAGCGCCAGCGTGCCGACGAGGGCCGGCGGCACGCCGAAGCCGGGCGCCTCGCTGTCGACGAGCATCAGCGCGCCCAGCGCGAAGGCCGCGATGCCGCCCAGCCCCAGAGCGCCGAAGCTCGGCACGAAGGCCTCGGCGACGAAGAACGCGAGGCCCAGCACGATGAGCGCCAGCCCGGCCAGGTTGATCGGCAGCATCTGCAGGCCCCACATGGCCAGCACCAGGCTGAGCGCGCCGATCACGCCGGGCGCGACCATGCCGGGGTTCATGAACTCGAACAGCAGGCCGTAGAAGCCGATCATCAGCAGGATCAGCGCGACGCTGGGGTCGCTGAGGGCAGCCAGCGCGCGCTCGCGAGCGTCGGGCTCGATCGGGATGGTGCGGGCCCCGGCCGTGGCGAGCGTGACCGAAGCGCCGCCGGCCGCGACCGTGGTGCTGCCCAGCGCCACGCGGCGGCCGTCGAGCTGGCGCAGCAGGGTGTCGACGTCTTCGGCCACCACGTCGATGACGCGGCGCGCCGCGGCGTCGTGTGCCGGCAGGCTGACCGCCTCTCGCACCGCCTGCTCTGCCCAGGCCGCGTCGCGGCCGCGAAGCTGCGCCAGCGCCCTGATGTACGCGGCGGCATCGTTCACGCGCTTGGCCGAGAGCGCATCGCGGTCGTGCTCGCTGCCCGAGGCGGCGCTGGCCGCGCGCGCCGGCGGCTCCGGCCCGGGCGAAGGCATGCCGACCGCGATCGGGGTCGCGGCGCCCAGGTTGGTGGCCGGTGCCATCGCCGCGATGTGCGAGGCGTAGACGATGTAGGTGCCGGCGCTGGCCGCCCGGGCGCCGCGCGGCGCGACGAAGGCGGCCACCGGCATCGGCGCGCCGAGGATGTCCTTGATGATGCCGCGCATGGCGGTGTCGAGGCCGCCCGGCGTGTCGAGCTGCAGCACGACGAGTTGGGCGTGCGCCTGCGCAGCGTGCGCCATGCCGCGGTGCACGTAGTCGGCCGTGGCCGGGCCGATGGGGCCGTCGATGCGCAGCAGGACCACCGGCGGGTCCGCGGGCGCTGCCGCCGGGTGCACCGGCCAAAGGCAGCTCGCCAGCAGCGCGAGCGCCGCTGCCCAGGCTGCCCGCAGGCGCATGGCCGCTCCTAGTCTTCGACTCGGAAGCCGAGTTTCAGCGTCACCTGGAAGTGATCCACCTTGCCGTCCACCACGTGGCCCCGGCTCTCGCGCACCTCGAACCAGTCGATCCGGCGGATGGTCTTCGCGGCGGTCTCGATGGCGTTGCGGATGGCGTCGTCGGAGCTGGTGGTGGAGGTCCCGACGATGTCGACGAGCTTGTAGACGTGGTTGGCCATGCTGCGCTCCTCGCGGGCCGATGGCTGGCCCGTGCGGGGCAGCGTACACCCGTGCCGCCGGCCCTGCCACCGGCACGGGCGGGGACCGACTCAAGCCATCGGGATCGGCTTGAGCATCGCTATCCCGGCGCCTTGCGTGTCGCCGATGATGGCGAAGCGGCCCACGCCGGGGATGTCGGTCGGCGGCACCACCACCTGCTGCGCGCCCAGGCTCTTCGCCTTGGCGACGCTGGCGTCGCAATCGGCCACGTGCACGTAGGGCAGCCACATCGTGGGCATGGGCGTCGAAGGCTGGAACAGGCCCGCGCGGCCCTTGCCATCGGGCGTCTTGAGGATGTGGTATTGGCCGACGTCGCCGCCGATTTCCATCGTGTCGTGGCCGAAGCCGAAGGCCTTCTCGTAGAAGGCCAGCGCCTTCTTCGCGTCGGTGGTGGAAAGCTCGTTCCAGACAAAGCCGCCGACCGGCACGTCGGCATCGGGCTGGTCGCCCTGGGCGCTGGTCCACAGGCAGAAATCGCCTCCGGTCGGGTCGGTCAGGCCGGCGCCGCGGCCGACGGGCGTGAAGTCCGTCGGGGGCATCGTGACCTTGGCTCCAGCGGCGGTCGCGGCCTTCACGCCGTCGTCGACATTGGCGACCGACAGGTAGCTGATCCAGCGGGTCGGCTCGCCGGCCTGCGCCTTGGTCAGGCCGCCTATGCCCTGCTGGCCGTTGAGCAGCATGTGGTAGGGCTCTTCGCCCAGCGGCATGGTCTCGGCGTGCCAGCCGAACAGGGGCTCGTAGAAGGCGCGCGCCTTCTGGATGTCGGGCGACGCGTACTCGAACCAGATGAACTTGCCGGGGATGTGCGGGGTCTTGTCCATGCGTATCCTTTCGTGAAGCCGTCAGGCGGGTTGCGGGGCCGTTGAGACGAAGCTCGGGCGCTGCCGGATCACGGCCTGCGCCCGGCGGATGGCCGGCATGTCGGTCAGCAGGCGCCGGCCTTCGGGGAACTGCTCGATGGCGTACAGGATGGGGGCGACGAAGAGATCGGCGAACGACAGGCGCGCGCCGGCCAGCCAGTCACGTGAGCCGTACGCCTTCTCGAGCGCCGCGAGCTGAGCCGGCATCTCGGCCACGGCTTTATCGATCACGGCACGGTCGGGCTGGTTCCCTTCGCCTTCGGGGAAGAGGTAGGGCAACACGTAGCGGCGCACCATGGTGTCGTAGAGATAACAGTTCACCGCGCTCACCCACTGCTCGCACTGCACCCGGTCGGTGATCCGGCCCGGCGTGAGCAGCAGGCTGTCGCCGAAGCATTCGTCGGCGAAGCGGAGGATGGCGCTGGTTTCCCAGATCGCCGTCTCGCCATCCAGCAGTGCGGGCATGCGGCCGAAGGGGTGCACCGCCAGCAACTCCGGCGAGCGCGGGTTGACCGGTTGGAGTGTGATCGCGACGCCCTTTTCGGCAAAGCCCATTCGGGCGGTGCGCACATAGGTGCTGATCGGATGGCCGAGCAGGGTGAGCGTGCCGGCGGTGCCCTTCGGGTCCAGCGCGTCGTTGAGGCGGTTGAAGCAGGAGCTCCAGCCGTGGACGTGGTTGTCGCGCAGTTCCGCGCTCGGGAAGCCGGTGTGCAGCATGCGCAGCTCGGTGCCGCCGTCGCGCTCGACCAGGTCGATCTCGATCAGGGTCTGCATGCCTTCGGGCATCGGGCTGCCGGCCTTCCAGGCCCAGGTGTACGACAGCCGGGCCGGTCGGTTCAGCTCGACGTACTGGCCGCCCACGCCGAAGGTCGTGCCGTCTCGGGCGCGCATCTGCAGGCTGTAGCTGCCCCCCACCCGCGCATCGGCGCTGGCCTCGATCACGGCCATGCCTCGCGGGCATTGCCAGGCACTCATCAGCTCGGGGTTGACGAAGGCGTCGTACACGCGCTCGCGTGGGGCGCGGAAGAAGGGGGTGAGCTGGAGTTGGATGGTCTGGGTCTTCATCGGGGTGTCCTCTTCGGGGGCCGCCTGGGGAGGGGCGGGGGGGGGGGGGGGGTGGTCGCGCCGCGTGGCGGCGGGGGGGCGGACTTGTCCTCGAGCAGCTCGGCCAGCCGGTCCAGGCTGGCCTCCCAGTAGGCGCGGTACTGGGCCAGCCAGTCGTGGGCGGCCTGCAGGCCCTCGGGCCTGAGGTGGCAGATGCGCCACCGGGCATCGACCTCGCGCTCGATGAGGCCCGCCTCCTGCAGCACCTTCAGGTGCCGCGAGATGGCCGGCGCGGAGATGGCGAAAGGCTGGGCCAGCTCGCCCACGTGGGTGTGGCCTTGCGCCAGCCGCGCCAGGATGGCCCGGCGGGTCGGGTCGGCCAGGGCGGCGAAGGCGGCGCTCAGGGGATCGCTGCTGTCGGGCATGTCGTCATTTAACGATTCGGTTAATTGAAAGTCAACCGATGGCCGCGCTGTAGCACACGTGTGCTACATTGGTTCGACACCTCACACCCCCATGTCCACGACCACCATTCGCCTGCCCGAGGAACTCAAGGCCCGAGTCGCTGCAGCGGCGGAGCGGGCGGGGACAACGCCGCACAGCTTCATCATCGAGGCGATCACGGAGAAGGCCCAGGACGAGGAGCGGCGCCACGAGTTCCAGCAGGTGGCCGAGCAGCGCTACGCCGAGATCGTGGCCAGCGGCAAGACCATCGCATGGGAGGATATGCGGCAATACCTGGTTCAGCGGGTCGCCGGCCAGCCGGCTCGTCGGCCGAAGGCGAAGAAGGCTGGCCGCGGTAAATGACCCGGATCGAGCTGGCCCCTGAAGTGGCCCAGGATCTCGAGCGCATTCTCGATCACTTGATCCAGCATGAGTCCGAAGGCGCCGCTGACCGGATCGCCGAGATCGTCGATGCGATCGATGTCCTGGCCTCCAATCCCCGCATCGGCCGGCCGCTGGCCGCCGGCTCGCCACGGGTCCACGGGTTGAGGGAACTGGTCATCGGCCGTCGCTCGCGTGGATTCATCGCGTTGTACCGACACGTGCAGGAGATCGACACTGTCGTGGTGCTGGCCGTCAGGAGCCAGCGCGAGGCGGGCTACCGTCGGGAATGACCAAAAGGATATCGATGCAGTCTTCCATCCCCTCCGTCTCGCGCCGATCGGTGGGCGCGGCCCTGCTCGCCCTGGCCATGCTGCCGCATGCGTGGGCCGCCGGCGAGCCGGCCGCCGTCGAAGGCGACTTCGTCCTCCACGACTTCCGCTTCGACAGCGGCCAGGTGTTGCCGGAGTTGAAGCTGCACTACCGGACGGTCGGCACGCCCGTTCGCGATGCCGAAGGCCACGTGCGCAACGCCGTGCTGGTGCTGCACGGCACCGGCGGCACGGGCGCGCAGTTCATCCGGCCGGAGTTCTCGGGCGAGCTGTTCCGCCCCGGCGGCGTGCTGGATGCGAGCCGCTACTTCATCGTGCTGCCCGACGGCATCGGCCACGGCGGCTCGTCCAAGCCCAGCGACGGCCTGCGCGCGAAGTTCCCGACCTACGGCTACGAGGACATGGTGCGGGCGCAGCACCGGCTGCTCGCCGAAGGCCTGAAGGTCGACCACCTGCGCCTGGTGATGGGCACCTCGATGGGCGGCATGCACACCTGGCTGTGGGGCCAGCGCTACCCGGACTTCATGGACGCGCTGATGCCGCTGGCCAGCCTGCCCACGCAGATCAGCGGCCGCAATCGGATCTGGCGCCGCGTGGTCACCGATGCCATCCGCCACGACCCCGCCTGGGATGGCGGCCACTACAAGCGCCAGCCGCCGAGCCTGCGCACCGCCAGCGAGATGCTGATGTTCATGTCGAGCAACCCGGTGCTGCGCCAGCAGCAGATGCCGACCATCGACGATGCGGACGCGGTGATCGATGCCGCCATCACGAGCGGCGAGCGCCACACCGATGCGAACGACCTGCTCTACGCGCTGGAGGCCTCGCACGACTACGACCCCGGCCCCGGCCTGGAGAAGATCAGGGCGCCGCTGTTGGCGATCAACACGGCGGACGACCTGATCAACCCGCCCGAGCTCGGCATCCTCGAGCGCGAGACCAAACGCGTGCCGCAGGGCCAGGCGGTCGTGCTGCCGATGAGCCCGGCCACCCGCGGCCACGGCTCGCACACCATCGCCGCGCTCTGGCAGGACAGGCTCGCCGAGCTGCTGGCGCGCACCGCGAAGTAGGGGGAGCGGCGGCTGCCTGGCGCCTCGGGCGTCGGGCATCATCCCGGGCGACAAAAGGGGGAGACCACCTTGATCGCCATTCATCCTCGCGCCGCCCTGGCGCTGGCCCTGGGGGCCTTCGCCTTCGCCACGCCGGCCCGGGCCTACACCGTCCAGACCTTCTCGCCGCAGGGCGAGGTCGCGCAGATCCGCCAGGTGCGGGCGAGCTTCTCGGAGCCCATGGTCCGCTTCGGCGACCCGAAGCTGCCGGCGCCGTTCGACCTGCGCTGCCCCACGCCGGGCAGCGGCCGCTGGGTGGACGACAAGACCTGGGTCTTCGATTTCAAGCAGGACGTGCCGGCCGGCACCCAGTGCAACATCACCCTCAAGCCGGGCCTGCAGGCGTTGGCGGGATCGGCGGCCAGCGGCAAGACGCGCTTCGACTTCAGCACCGGCGGTCCCTCGGTGGTGCGCACCTATCCCTACGCCAGCGACGACGGCAGCAGCCGCATCGAGGAGGAGCAGGTCTTCGCGCTGCTGCTCAACGGCCCCGCGACCGCCGAGAGCATCCAGCGCTTCGGGCATTGCCAGTCGTCGGCGGTCGGCGAGAAGCTGCCGCTGCAGGTCATCGAAGGCACCGTGCGCGAAGAGATCCTCAAGGCCGTCAAGCTGCAGGCGCAGCGCGAGCGGGTGGCCACGGTCAGATGCGCGCGGCCCCTGCCGCCGGGGGCCAAGGTCGACGTCGTCTGGGCCAAGGGCATCGCCACGCCCTCGGGCGTCCCGAACTCGGCCGACAAGCGGCTGGGCTACACCGTTCGCCCGCCGTTCACGGCGAGCTTCACCTGCGAGCGCGAGAACGCGCGGGCCGACTGCATGCCCATCCGCCCGCTGCGGCTGGAGTTCTCTTCGCCGGTGCCGCGGCGGCTGGCCGAGCGCATCGTGCTGGTCACGCCCTCCGGCGAACGGCTCGCGCCCCAGGTGGAGACCGGCCGCGGCGAGCAGACCGAGCAGCTGCTGTCGTTCTGGGACCGCGGCGTGCGCCGCTTCCTGCTGCTCATAGGCCGCAGCAAGGGCGAAGCCAGGGATGCGGAGAAGCTGCGTGCCGAAGAGGGCGTGAGCGCGGTGCAGTGGAAGACGCTGCTGCCCGAGAGCGTGGCCTTGCGCATCGAGTTGCCTGCCGAGCTGAAGGACGACGCCGGCCGCGCGCTCGTCAACGCAAGCCTGTTCCCGCTCACCGTGCGCACCGCCGCCGCGCCGCCGCTGGCCAAGTTCGCCGCTTCGCCCTTCGGCGTGCTGGAGCTGCACGACGAGCCGATGCTGCCGGTGACCGTGCGCCACGTCGAGCCCGACCTGGTGGTCAAGGGCGCGAACGTCTCCGCCCATGCAGGCCAGGTGCGCGACCTCAAGCTCACCGAGGACCAGCAGGTCATTGCGTGGCTGGCCAAGGTCCGCCGCTATCACGAGAGCGTGCTGCCGCGAACGGAGGTCGAGTCCGAGCTGGGCATCAAGCTGCCGCCGCCACCGCCGAAGCAGAAGCCCGCGCGGCCTGCCAAGCGCTACGGCGAGGACGAAGGCGAGGGCGAAGAAGGCGAAGGCGGCATCGACGAGAGCCGTGACGTCCAGACCCGCGCCGTGAGCCTGCTGGCCAGCGACAAGTCCGCCCGCCGCCTGGCCCTGCCGCCCACCGACGCGAAGGACCAGCGGCCCTTCGAGGTGATCGGCATCCCGCTGCCCGACCCGGGCCTGCACGTGGTGGAGATCGAGTCACCGCGCCTGGGCCGCTCGCTGCTCGACCGCGATGCGCCGATGTACGTGCGCACCGCCGCGCTCGTGACCAACCTGGGCGTCCACTTCAAGTGGGGAGCGGTCAACTCCGGCGTCTGGGTGACCACGCTCGACAAGGCGAAGCCGGTCGCCGGCGCACAGGTGCAAGTCTCGGATTGCCTGGGCGAGCTGAAGTGGAAGGGCGTGACGGACGCGCAGGGCTTCGCGCGGATCGAGCAGGCCTTGCCCCAGCTGAACTGGGAGCGCTGCCGCGGCGAAGACGCGGGAGAGGTCGGCTACTTCGTCAGCGCGAGGCAGCAGGACCCGGCGACGGGCAAGCCCGACATGGCCTTCGTCTGGTCGACCTGGAACCAGGGCCTGGAGGCCTGGCGCTTCCACCTCGGCTACGGCGGCCGCTACGGCGACGAGGAGACCAAGGCGCAGCGGCTTCACACCGTGCTCGACCGCACCCTGCTGCGCGCCGGCCAGACGGTGTCGATGAAGCACTACGCCGGCCACGAGCTGCTCGTGGGCCTGGGCCTGCCGCTGGCCGGCACGCTGCCCACGCAGCTGCGCATCGAGCACGAGGGCTCGGGCCAGCATTTCGACTTGCCGCTCGAATGGCGGGACGGCCGCTACGCCGAGAGCCGCTTCGAGCTGCCCAAGGACGCGCGCCTCGGGGTCTACTCCGTGTCGCTCACGGGGCCCCGTGGACTGCAGGTGCGTACCGGCGCCTTCCGCGTCGAGGAGTTCCGCCTGCCGGTGATGGTGGGCCGGCTGGTGCCGCCCAAGGGCGCGCTCGTCAGCCCGCCCGAGCTGCCTCTGAACGTGCAGGTCAGCTATGGCAACGGCGGCGGCGCCGCGGGCCTGGAGGTGAAGGTCTCGGCGCAACTGCGCCCGGCCGAAGGCGACTCCGCGCAGCGGGCGCTGGCCTGGCCGGGCTTCCGCTTCGATCCCCCGCGCGAGCCCAAGCAGGCCGGCGAACAGCCCTTCCTCGAGGAGGACTACCTCGACGAGGACGACGACGAGCGCAGCATCCGCCCGCGCGCCGGCGCGGATTCGAAGCTGGTGGCCGACAAGCTCGCCGTCACGCTGGACAAGAACGGCGCCGGCAGCGTCAAGCTCTCCGGCCTGCCCGCCGTGCAGAAGCCTTCCGAGCTGCTGCTGCAGGCCACCTACGCCGATCCCAACGGCGAGATCCAGAGCCTGACCCAGACGCTGCCGGTGTGGCCCGCCTCGGTGGTGCTGGGCGTGAAGACCGATCGCTGGGTGTCGGTGCAGCAGAAGCTGCCGACGCAGGTGCTCGCGCTCGACACGGCCGGCAAGCCCGTCGCCCACCAGGCCGTCTCGCTGCGGGCGGTCGTGCACAAGACCCAGTCGACGCGCCGCCGGCTGGTCGGCGGCTTCTACGCCTACGACAACGAGCGCGCCGACGAGGATCTGGGCGAGGTCTGCCGCGGCAGCACCGACGCGCGCGGCCTGCTGATCTGCGAGGTGTCGCTGAAGGAGGCCGGGGACATCGAGCTCATCGCGAGCGCCACCGATGCGGCGGGCCACACGGCCCGCGCGGCCGCCGGTGCCTGGGTCACGCGGCAGGGCGAGCTGTGGTTCGGCGGTGAGAACGACGACCGCATGGACGTGATCCCGGAGCAGCGCTCCTACGAGCCCGGGCAGACCGCGCGGCTGCAGGTGCGCATGCCCTTCCGCAGCGCGACGGCGCTGGTCGCGATCGAGCGCAACGGCATCCTCGAGACGCGCACGGTGCAGCTCAACGGCCGCGACCCGACCATCGAGTTGCCGGTCAAGGCCGAGTGGGGGCCGAACGTCTACGTCTCGGTGCTCGCCGTGCGCGGGCGCCTGCGCGAGGTGCCCTGGTATTCGTTCTTCCAATGGGGCTGGAAGACGCCTGGCGAATGGTGGGCGCAGTGGCGTGGCGACGGGCAGGTCTACCAGGCACCGACGGCGATGGTCGACCTGTCCAAGCCGGCCTTCAAGTACGGCATCGCCGAGATCGCGGTCGGCATCGCGGGGCACAGGCTCAAGGTGGAGGTCGGCACCGACAAGCCGGCCTACCCGATCCGCGCCAACGCCCAGGTGAAGATCAAGGTTAGCCTGCCCAACGGCCAGCCTGCGCCCGCCGGCACCGAGGTCGCGGTGGCGGCCGTCGACGAGGCCTTGCTCGAGCTCATGCCCAACGACAGCTGGGACCTGCTTTCGGCGATGGTTCGGCACCGCAACTACGACGTCGAGACCTCGACCGCGCAGATGCAGATCGTCGGCAAGCGGCACTTCGGCAAGAAGGCGGCGCCAGCGGGCGGGGGCGGCGGTGCGTTCCCGACGCGCGAGCTCTTCGACACGCTGCTGCTGTGGAACCCGCGCGTGGTGCTGGATGCGAATGGCCAGGCCACGCTCGCCGTGCCGCTCAACGATGCGCTCACGAGCTTTCGCATCGTCGCGGTGGCCGACGTGGTGCAGGGCGGCAATGCCTCGCTCTTCGGTACCGGCCAGGCCAGCATCCGCAGCACGCAGGACCTGCAGATCGTCTCCGGCCTGCCGCCGCTGGTGCGCGAGGGCGATCGCTACCGCGCGAGCGTCACGGTGCGCAACACGACCGCGCAGGCGATGGAGGTCGACGTTGCGGCCCACCTCGCCAGCAGCGAGGGCACGCAGGCCCTGGCGCCGCAGAAGCTGCGCATCGCGGCCAACGGCGCCGAGGAGGCGGCCTGGGACGTGCTCGTGCCCTACAACGCGAAGAGCGTGGACTGGACGATCAGCGCCGAAGGTCCGGCCGCGCGTGATCGGATGAAGCTCAGCCAGAAGGTGGCCGAGGCGGTGCCGGTGACGGTGCAGCAGGCGACTCTGACGCAGCTGGAGAACAAGTCCGCCTCGATGGCGGTGGCGCCGCCGCAGTCGGCGCTGCGCGACGACAAGGGCGCGATGCGTGGCGGCGTGAGCGTAGGTTTGAAGCCGAAGCTCGCCGACGGCCTGCCCGGCGTCCGCGAGTACTTCTCGCGCTACCCGTGGAGCTGCCTGGAGCAGCAGGCCTCGGTGGCCATCGGCCTGCGCGACGCCGAGCGCTGGCGCGGCCTGATGGACAGGCTGCCGCTGTACCTCGACGAGGACGGCCTGGCCCACTACTTCCCGCCGCGGGCCGGCGCCAACCACGACGGCAGCGACACGCTCACCGCCTACCTGCTCTCGCTCAGCGCCGAGGCGGGCAGCGAGTTCGCCATCCCCGACGAGGCGAAGAGCCGCATGGAGGCCGGCCTCGCGGCCTTCGTCGAGGGGCGGATCAAGCGCAGCTTCTGGGTGCCGGCCGCGCTGCGCAACGGTGACCTCGACGTGCGCAAGCTCGCCGCGCTCGAAGCCTTGTCGCGCAGCGGCAAGGTGCAGCCGCGGCAACTGCAATCGCTGCAGGTCCTGCCCAACCAGTGGCCCACCGGCGCGGTCATCGACTGGCTGATGCTGCTGGACCGCACGCCGGGCCTGCCCGAGCGCGACAGGCACATCTCCGAGGCCGAGAACATCCTGCGGGCCCGGCTGAACCTGCAGGGCACGCGCATGGGCTTCTCGACCGAGCGCGACGACAACTGGTGGTGGCTGATGGCCAACGGCGACGTGAACGCCGTGCGCCTGCTGCTGGCGGTGAACGCGCGCCCGGGCTGGAAGGACGACGTGCCTCGCCTCGTGGCCGGCGCCCTGCAGCGCCAGCAGTTCGGCCACTGGTCGACCACGCCGGCCAACGCCTGGGGCGTGCTCGCGGTCGAGGCTTTCTCGCGCCGCTTCGAAAGCGAGCCGGTGGGCGGCCGCACGACCGCCGGGTTCGACGGCGGCAAGCCGCAATCGCTGGACTGGAGCGCGCAGCCGCTGGGCGGCACGCTTGCCCTGGGCTGGCCGCTGCCCAGGATCGGCGCCGCCTCCGCTGCGCTGTCGTCGGGTGACCTGAAGGTGGCCCATGAGGGCTCCGGCAAGCCCTGGATGACGGTGGTGTCCAAGGCCGCCGTCCCGGTCGTGCAGCCTTTCTCGTCGGGCTTCCGCATCACCAAGACGGTGACGCCGCTGGAGCAGAAGGCCAAGGGCAGCTCCAGCCGCGGCGACGTGGTGCGCGTCACCCTGCAGATCGACGCGCAGGCCGACATGACCTGGGTGGTGGTGAGCGATCCCATCCCGGCCGGTGCCACGCTGCTCGGCAGTGGCCTGGGCCGCGACAGCTCGCTGGAGCGCGAAGGCGAGCGGCGCGACGACCGGGGCTGGCTGGCGTACGAGGAGCGCAGCTTCGAGGCCTTCCGCGCCTACTACCGCTACCTGCCCAAGGGTGCGCTCACGCTGGAGTACACCGTGCGGCTGAACAACCCCGGCGACTTCGGACTGCCGCAGACCCGCGTGGAGGCGATGTACGCGCCGGAGATGTTCGGCGAATCGCCCAACGCCCGGCTGGTGGTCAAGCCGTGAGGAGCGCGCTGCTGCTCGCCGCCGCGCTGGCGTCCGGGGCCGGTACGGCCTGCGCGGCCGGACTGCCGCGCTACGAGCAGGTGAAGGCGGCGTACAGGCCTTCCGACAGCGTGCTGCTGGACAGGCACGGCCAGCCCATCCACACCCTGCGCACCGATGCCACCGTGCGCCGGCTCGACTGGGTGCCGCTGGCCGAGGTCTCGCCCGCGCTGCGCACGGCGCTCGTGCTCTCGGAGGACAAGCGCTTCTACGAGCACAGCGGCGTCGACTGGTCAGCGGTCGGCGCGGCGGCCTTCGGCAACCTCTGGAACAGCCGCACGCGAGGCGCGTCGACCCTGACCATGCAACTGGCCGGGCTGCTCGATGAAGACGCCGCCAGCCGGGCCGGCGGCCGCAGCTTCGCCGCCAAGCTGACGCAGGCGAGCAGCGCCTGGCAGCTGGAGCGCCAATGGCGCAAGGACCAGATCCTCGAGGCCTACCTCAACCTCGTGCCCTTCCGCGGCGAGCTGGTGGGCATAGGCGCGCTTTCGGCGACCCTCTTCGCCAAGCACCCCAGCGGCCTCGATGCGCAGGAGGCGGCGCTCGCCACGGCGCTGCTGCGTGCGCCCAATGCGCCGGTGGCGGCGGTCGCGCAGCGGGCCTGCGGCGTCCTCAAGGCCCAGCGCCTGGGCTGCGAAGGGGTGGACGGCCTCGCCGCGCTGTCGTTGGCGCGCAGGACGGCCGCGCGCCTGGACCCGGATGCGCAGATCGCGCCGCACGTCGCTCAACGGCTGCTGCCCGCGGACGCGCGCGCCCGCGTGCCCAGCACGCTCGATGCGCACCTGCAGCGCACCGCGCGTGACGCGCTGCGCCAGCAACTTGCCGAGCTCAGCGGCCGCCAGGTGGAGGACGGCGCAGTGCTGGTCCTCGACAACGCCAGCGGCGAGGTGCTGGCCTGGGTCGGATCGAGTGGCGCCGAGTGGTCGCGCGCGCCGCAGGTGGACGGCGTGCTCGCGCGCCGCCAGGCCGGCAGCATGCTCAAGCCTTTCCTCTACGAGCTGGCGATCGAGCAGCGCTGGCTGACGGCCGCCTCGCTGCTCGACGATTCGCCCCTGGGCCTGGAGACGATGGGGGGCTTGTACGTCCCCGAGAACTACGACCACGGCTTCAAGGGCCCGGTGTCCGTGCGGACAGCGCTGGCGAGCTCGCTCAACGTGCCCGCGGTGCGCACGCTCGTGGCCGTGTCGCCCGAGGCGTTCCACCAGCGGCTCCAGGCGCTGGGGCTGGAGCTGCGTGCCAGCGGTGGCACCTACGGCTACAGCCTCGCGCTGGGCTCCGCCGAGGTGACGCTTGCGGCTCTGACCAACGCCTACCGCGCGCTGGCCAACGGCGGCCGCGCCGGCCCGTGGCGGCTGCAACCCGGCAAGGGTTCCGCCACGCCGGTGATGGAGACGGCCGCCAGCTTCATCGTGGCCGACATCCTTTCCGACCGCGAGGCCCGGGCGCTGACCTTCGGCCTCGACAACGCCCTGGCCGCGCGCCGCTGGGCCGCGGTCAAGACCGGCACCAGCAAGGACATGCGCGACAACTGGTGCATCGGCTTCACCCGCCGCTACACCGTGGGCGTGTGGATGGGCAACGCGAGCGGCCAGCCGATGGCCGATGTCTCGGGCACCAGCGGCGCCGCGCCGGTGTGGCGTGCAGTGGTCGACGAACTGATGCTCGGCGAACAGGGGCCCGCAGGAGCGGCCCCGCCCGCGCCCGTGGGCCTGGTGCGCCAGGCGGTTCGCTACGAGCCGGCCCTGGAGCCCGCGCGCAGCGAATGGTTCCTGGCCGGCACGCAGCAATCGCGAATCGTCCGCGCCCCGGCGGCTCCGCCGGCCCGGCTCATTGCCGCGCCGCTGGACCGCACCGTGCTCGCGCTCGACCCGGACATTCCGCCCTCGGCCCAGCGCCTGCGCATCGCCGCGGCCCGGCCGCTTCCGGCCGCCTGGCGCTGGCGCCTCGACGGCCGCGTGCTCGGCAGCGCCACGCCCCGGCACGTCCTGCCCTGGCCGGGCGCGCATCGGATCGAGCTGCTCGACGGCGCCGGCGCGGTGCGGGAGGCGGTGGCTTTCGAAGTCCGGGGAGCCGCGGCGCTTCAGGCCGACAGCAGGCCGACCCACGCGCGCGCTTCGCCCATCGTCGCGAAGACGCGGTAGGGCACGGCGGTGTAGCCCAGGCGAATGAAGTCGTCGATCGCCGCCACGATGTCGGGCCGGACGGCGACCGCCGCGATCACGATCCTGGGGTTCGTCAGGAGCGGTCCGATGTGCAGCGCGGCGATCTCGGCCGTGGCCTCCGGCGTGACCTCGTAGGCCTGCACCGTCAGGTAGTCGGTGATCGCCCAGCGGATCTCATCGAAGCGCGGGTCGCCGCAGATCCGCTCGTGCGACTCCTTGCGCTCGGCGATGCTGACGTTGCCGAAGTACGTCCGGCAGACGCCTTGAGGTTCCCAGTCGAGTCGGTACGGCAAGGTCGACTCCGCGGCATGTCGGGCGAGGATAGATCGTCGCCGCATGCTTCACAAGGCCGGCCGGCAGGCTTCAGTTCCGCGGATCGGCGCGCAGGACCAGCTGGCGCCCGTCGTCGAGCGCGACACGGATGGCAAGCTGCCCGCGCTCGTTGACCGAGACCGGATTGAGGGCGAAGTCGACGACGGCCGCGCCGAACAAGGTGTCGCCCAGGCCGAAGAGCCTGTGCCGAAGAGGATCCCCGCCGGTGTGGATGCCGAGGCGGCCGCCCACGGGCGTGCCGTAGAAGACCACCGGTCCGGCGTTGTTGAGCAGCACGCCGCGAAAGCTCTCGAAACCTGCGTGGGCATCGATGAGGCAATCCAGGCCGCTCGAAGTCGCTGCGAAGATCCCTGCCAGGCCCGACCGATGCCTGCCGGCGAAGGCCACCATGCCGTGGTCGTTCACGCTCGGAAAGCGGCCGATCTCGGCCAGGGCCTCGCCTGTCGTCGCGATGGCCCGGGTGTGTCCCTCGTGGTGCATGAAGATGCCTTGTCGGCCGTCGTGCAGGTCGGCGCGGAAGTACAGGCGCCCATGGGCGTCGACCACCGGCAGGCCTTCGAATCCGCTGTAGCCCTGGCCGGCGGGCACGAGGTCGATGGAGCCGGCGCTGCGCCGCAGGCACGCACAGGCGCGTCCATCCGCCAGCACGGCGCGGAAGGCGACGTCGCCGCCTTCGTTGATGGTGGGGCCCAGCGGTGCGATCCCGGTGAATCCTTCCTGCCGGCCGACCTGCGCCGGACTGCCACCGGTGTAGATCAGCAGCGCGTCTTCTCCGTTTCTCAACGTGGCGTAGACGGCGAGCGCGCCGGACCGGTTGATGTCCGGGTGGCTGGAGAACCGTTGCGCAAGACAGTGGGCGGAGCTGGTCACGGCGATGTCGGTGACCGACGCGCCGTCGCTCGTGAACACCCCGCTGTGGCCTCCCTCCAGCGTGGCCTGGAACGCGACGATGCCCTTGTCGTTGATCGAGGGCACGTAAGGCGCGAAGCCGGTGAAGCGGCCGCCGTTCGAGGCGGTCGTCGTCAGCGTGTAGGGCCGTCCTTGCACCGTCATTGCCTTGCGCAGGCCGCTTCTTGCGCGGTCAGCCACAACCGCAGGTCGAACTCGAGCTGGTGGTACTGCGGCTCCATGTGCGTGCACAGCGCGTAGAAGGCCTTGTCGTGCGCCTGCACCTTCAGGTGCGCGAGCTCGTGCACCACGATGGTCCTAAGGAACTCCGGCGGCGAAACCCTGAACAGCCCGGCGATGCGGATCTCGCGCTTGGCCTTCAGCTGGCCGCCCTGGACGCGCGAGATCTGGGTGTGGGTGCCCAGCGCGTTGTGAAGCAGGTGCAGGCGGTTGTCGTAGACGACCTTGGCGAGCGGCCCGGCGTTGCGCATGAAGCGGCTCTTGAGCGCCGACACATACTCGTAGAGCGCACCGTCGGTGCGCACGTCGTGCGTGTCGGGGTAGCGCGCCTGGATGTGCGCGGCCAGGCGGTCCTCGCTGACGAGGCGCTGGACCTGGGCGATCAGTTCGGGCGGGTAGCCGGCGAGGTAGGGCAGCCGGGGAGGGGTCATCGCCGCATTGTGGGCGAGGGCGCGACGGAGCCTGGCGATCGCGCTCAGCCTGCGGCGCCGGAGGAGGGCCGCAGCGTCCACCGGCGGCGCTGGGCCAGGCGCGCCAGCGCGATCGTGCCGGCCATGGTCGCGATGGCGGCCCAGGCGTAGGGCCACAGCATCGGCAGGCCGAGCAGGATGAGGCCGTCGTTGCCGCCGGGGATGAGCAGGCTGCCCCAGCCCATCAGCAGGCCGCCGGCGAAGCACCGCAGCAAGGCGGCTGTGCCCGGCCGCCGGGCCTTCCACAGGCCCGCGCGCCAGCCGCCGAGAAGGGCGCCCGCCAGCAGGCCGCCGAACAAGGCCAGTCGTGCCCCGCGGGCGCCCAGCATGCCCCGCGCGGCTTCGGCCAGCACGTCGGTGTAGGCCCAGGCCCCTTCGAGCATCAGCAGCGCCAGGAAGGCCAGGCCGATGGTCACGGTGGCCACGTGCGGGGTCCACCAGCCCGAGCCGGTCGCACGCCGGTCGCGCCTCCAGGGCGTGCTCGCCCGCCAGAGCGCGAAGCCCGCGAAGACCAGTCCGGCCGCGGCCGGCAAGGCCCACAACGCCGAGCCGGCCTGCAGCGGCTGGCGCCGGGCATCCGCGAAGAGCCAGGCCTGGCCCAGGCAGCCGGCATAGAAGCCCAGCGGCGTCATCAGGTAGGCCCATTCGCCGTTGCCCAGGCGCGCGATCGCGCCGAACACGCACGCCTGGTTGACCGACGCGCCCAGGCCCAGCAGGGCCGCCCCCAGCAGCGTCCAGCCATCGAGGGCGTAGGGCGCGGGCAGGATGGGCGGTGCCAGGGGCAGCGCCCGCCAGACGAGCAGGCCGCCGCCAACCCACAGCGCGGCTTCGAGCAGGGCCGCCAGCCGCGTGGCGCGATGCTGGTCGACCAGCTCGTGCACGGCCGCGACCGTGCAGGTGGCGCCCCGCTGGATCGCCACGCCCATCCACACGGCGCAGGCGAGGGCGGCGGCGAAGAGCCAGGGATTCACGCCGGCTCCAGGCTGTCCAGCCCGTGCTCGATGACGCCCTCGATCGGATCGACCGGCGCGCGCCAGGGCGAGCGCTCGATCATGCGCCGCGCATCGGCCAGGCCGGCCGAGCGGCGGGCGTGGACGCCGGCGGCCGAGAAGTCGATGTCCTTCATGTGGTCCTCGCCCTCCAGCCGCGGCGCCAGCAGGTGCGCCACGTGCATGGTGGTGCCGCAGCCCCAGGCGGCCAGGTCCGCGGCCTCCTTCTGCAGCGAGGCGGGCAGCTGCCGGTGCAGCTCGCGGATGACGTGCCGCAGCCGGTGGATCTGCTTCTGGCGCGCGATGTGGCTGTCGGCCCGGCTGGCGTACTGGATGTCCTTCTGCCGGCCCATCACCTGCCAGATCGATTCGGGCAGCGGCGCGGTCTGGTGCCAAACGTTGACGGCGAAGATCAGCGAGTCGCGCCGCGGGTTGTCGTCCAGCACGGCCTCGATGGGCGTGTTCGAGTACAGGCCGCCATCCCAGTAGGCCTCGCCGTCGATGCGCACGGCGGGGAAGGCCGGAGGCAGCGCGCCCGAGGCCATCACGTGGTCGAGGCAGACCTCCTCCTGCCGGGTGTCGAAGTAGCGCATGTGGCCGCTGCAGACGTTGACCGCGCCCACGGTGAGGCGCATGCCGCCATGCTGCAGCTGCTCGAAGTCGACCAGCTCGCCGAGCGTGCGCCGCAGCGGCCCGGTGTGGTACCAGGCGGCGCTTTCCACGCCGAGCGCCGCCTGCACGCCGCGCAGTGCGCCCAGGTTGGGCTCGAAGAACGCGGGGATGCCGCGCATGACGGTCGTCATGTTGGCCACCCAGTTGCCCATGCCCAGCCAGTCGAGCGGGCCGGGCAGCGAGTTCTGCAGCTCGACGTGGCGCCAGAACTCCTCCAGCCGCTGCAGGCGCCGCTCGGGCGGGTTGCCGGCGATCAGTGCCGCGTTGATCGCGCCGATGGAAGTGCCGATGACCCAGTCGGGCTCTATGCCGGCCTCGTGCAAGGCCTGGTAGACGCCGACCTGGTAGGCGCCCAGGGCGCCGCCGCCCTGGAGCACCAGCACGACCTGTCCGGGCAGGCCGTGGGGATCGGTGGAAGTTCGCGGGCGGCGGGGCATGGCGGCGGCTCCTCGGGGCGGATGAAGTGGGTCGTGCGGGGCGGCTTGGGGCTTACATGTGCTCCATCATCGTGGCGGGCTTGCCGTCGTTGACGATGTCGGCGATGGTCAGCTCCACCGGGGCCGCCGTGCTGTTCTTCCACCAGTGCTTCGTGCCGAGGAACTCGCGCGAGATGTCCCCGGCCTTGTGCAGGATGGGCACGGCGCACTTGCTGGAGTGCTCGTGGATCTCGCCGCTGTTGACCATGATCAGGGCGGGCCGGTCCTCGTGGCTGTGGAAGGGCACCACGCCGCCGGGTTCGATCGTCATGTGGCGCAGGCGCAGGCGGCGGCTGTCGAGGTGGACGTTCTCGCGCGCCAGGTCGATCGAGGACAGCTCGGTATCGACCACGCCCGCCGGCATGGTGGCCGCGCCGGCCAGCGCGTTGGGCCTCAGCTGGTCGGGCGGGCATTCGCCGGCATTGGCGACGTTCGAGGCATAGCCGGCGGCGAAGGCCGCCAGGGCCGCGACGATGCGGGCGAAGCGGGACGAACGGGTGCGGATGACGGACTTGTTCATGATGGAGGGCTCCTTGTCTTGAGGTCGGGGATGAAGAGATCACTGCGCCGTCCAGCCGCCCTCGATGGGCAGCACGGCGCCGGTGATCGAGGCCGCATCGTCGGAACAGAGGAAGGCCGTGAGGGCGGCCACCTGCTCGACGGTGACGAACTTCTTGGTCGGCTGGGCGGCGAGCAGCACGTCGCGCACGACCTCCTGCTCGCTGATGCCGCGGGCTCGGGCGGTGTCGGGGATCTGGCGCTCGACCAGCGGCGTCAGCACGTAGCCGGGGCAGACGGCGTTGACGGTGATGCCGGCCTCGGCCAGCTCCAGCGCGACGGTCTTGGTGAAGCCGGCCACGCCGTGCTTGGCGGCCACGTAGGCCGACTTGTACTTGCTGGCCACCAGCGCATGCGCCGAGGCGATGTTCACGATGCGGCCCCAGCCCTTGCGCCGCATCGCCGGCACGGCCAGCCTCGTGGTGTGGAAGACCGCCGAGAGGTTGACGGCGAGGATCGCGTACCAGCGCTCGGGGGCGAAGTCCTCCACCGGCGCCACGTGCTGGATGCCGGCGTTGTTGACCAGCAGGTCGACGGCACCGAACTCCGCGATGGCGCGGGCCATCATGCGCTCGACGTCTTCCGCCCGGCTCATGTCGGCGCCGTCGTGCCTCACCTGCACATCGTGCGTCTCGGCCAGCTCGGCCCGCAGCCGTTCGATCTCGCCCGCCTCGCCGAAGCCGTTGAGCACGACGTTGGCGCCCTGTGCGGCGAGGGTGCGAGCGATGCCCAGGCCTATGCCCGAGGTGGAGCCGGTGACCAGGGCGGTCTTGCCGATGAACATGGGGTTCTCCTAGCGATGGGGTTGGGCGCGCCCGGCCCGGTCCAGGTCGACCGTGCGGGTGAAGCGCAGGTGGGTGATGTCGAGAGGGAAGAACAGGCCCCAGGTCCACTCGACCCAGATGCGCAGCTTCCGGCCGAGCGTGGGCATGCGCAGCAGGTAGTAGCCGCGCCAGAGCAGCCAGGCCGGCAGGCCCGAGAGGCGAAGGCCGAAGACGGTGGCCACGCCGCGCAGGTGGCCGGTGGTGGCCATCATTCCGCGGGCGGTGTGGCCGAAGGGCCTGGTCGACTCGCCCCGCAGCGAGCGCAGCAGGTTGGCCGCGAGCTGCCGGGCCTGGGCGACGGCGAACTGGGCGGTCGGCGGGCTGATGCCGCCATCGCGGGCGTTGGGCTGCGCGGCGCAGTCGCCCACCGCCCACAGCCCGGGCGAACCGGCGACACGGCCGTCGCCTGCGGTGACGATGCGCCCGCGCAGCAGCGGCAGGCCGAGTCCCTGCGCCAGGGGCTGTGGCGCGGTGCCGATGGTGCAGACGACCGTGGCGCTGTCGATCGCACCGCTGTCGGCCAGCTGGACGCCCGAGGGCGTCACCCGGGTGACCGCCGCGCCGCAGCGCACCTGCACGCCACGCCGGGCGAGCGAGCGGGCGGCGGCGTGGCCGAGCGGCGCGGGCAGCTCGGGCAGCAGGTGCTCACCGTCGTGCAGCAGGTGGACGCCGATGCCGGCCTCGCGGGCCTTCGGGTAGTGACGCGCGGCGCTGCGCACGAAGTCGGCCAGCGCGCCGGCCACCTCGACGCCCGAGAAGCCGCCGCCGATGACCACGAACTGCGCAAGAGCCCGGCGCTCGGCCAGGTCGTACGCCAGCTCGATGCGCGCCAGGGCCTGCAGCACCCGGTTGCGGATGTGCAGCGCATCGCCGACGAGCTTGAGTGGCAGCGCATGCTCGGCGCTGCCCGGCAGCAGGTCGAGCCGGGCGCGCTGGCCGAAGGCGAGCACCAGCTGGTCCCACGCGAACTCGATCGGGCCTTGCAGGGTGCTGCAGACCAGCCGGCGCGCGCCGCGGTCGATGGCGGTGACGCTGCCCATCACGAAGCGCACGCCGGGCAGCATCTCGCGGAGCGGCGCCACCACGTGCTCGGGGAACACGCCGGCCCCCACGACCTCGGGCAGCATCGGGTTGAAGGTGGTGTAGCTCTCCTGGCTGATCAGCAGCAGCTGCCAGCCTTCGGGCAGCCTGCCGGCCAGGGCCTTGGCCAGCGTGGTGCCGGCGAAGCCGCCGCCGACGATGGCGATGGTGCGGGGGGCGGTGGTGGTGGACATGGCGGCAGCGGTGTGGAATGGCCGCCAGTGTCCTGAGCGGCCGCCGCGCCGTGAAATCGCATCAATTCATCGGCCCATGTGCCGCGGTTATCGGCGCGGCTGTAAGGTCCGGCCCGCCTGGCGCGACTGTGCGCACGCATGGAGCTCTACCAGATCCGCTACTTCCTGGCCGTGGCCGAGACGCTGAACTTCACCCGCGCGTCGGAGCGGGCCTTCGTCTCGCAGCCGGCGCTCACCAAGGCCATCCAGAGGCTGGAGGAGGCGATGGGCGGGCGCCTGTTCGACCGCACCAAGAGCTCGGTGCAGCTGACCGAGCTGGGCCGCGCGATGCTGCCCAGCCTGCGCGAGATCTTCGAGACCGCCCAGGCGGCGCGCGAGCAGGCCAGGCGCCTGACGCGGCCGCGCAGCGAGGTCGTGCGCGTGGGCGTCATGTGCACGATCGACTTCCAGCAGGTGCTGCCCGGCTTCGTCGAGAGCCAGGACCGGCACGGCATCGAGCTGCAGTTCCGCGAGGGCAACCTGGAGGCGCTGACCGACGAGCTCGACCGCGGCGAGGTCGACCTCGGCATCATGTGCTCGCCCCACGAGACGCCGCGGCGCTTTGCCGCGACGCCGCTGTTCCGCGAGGACTACGTGGTGGCGATAGGCGACGACCACCGCTTCAACGGCCGCGCCGCCGTCGAGATGGCCGAGCTCGACCGCGAGCGCTACTGCGAGCGGATCTACTGCGAGTTCTCCAGCTACATCGAGCGCCTGCTCGACGAGCGGGGCGTGAGGCTGGAGGTCGTGCAGCAATCGCACCGCGAGGACTGGATCCAGGCCTTCGTGCGCTCGAACTTCGGCATCGCCTTCATGCCGCGCTCCATCGCCGATGCGGCCGGCCTCGCGCACGTGCGCACGGCCGACTGCCCGATCGTGCGCGAGGTGCGGGTGCTGGCGCAGGCCGAACGGCCGGTCACGCCGGCGCAGCAGTCGGTCATCGACTCGCTGGCCGGGCATGCGTGGGGGAGTGCTGCGCCGCCAGTCGTGCGTTGAGCGGGGTCTTGCCGGCAACGTGCATGCGCCGAGCGAGCTCCGGCCGAAAGCCGGGCCTAGGGGGTACGAACGAGGGATGGTGGCGCCGATCCCTGCAGAGGGACGATCGCCGCGCCCGTTTCGGCGAGCCGGCAGCCGTTGCTGCTGGCTGCCGGGCAAGAGCAACGACACCCCATACCGGAGGTTTCCATGCGTGGACACACTGCAGCGACGGCATGCCGCTTCGCATTGCCTGGCCTCGTCGGTCTGGGCATCTGTGCCGGGGCCCTTGCCAAACCACTGTTCCATCTGGAATGCATCCCGCCGACCAAGAAGCTCGCGGCTGATTTCGCCTTCGCCATCAACGACAACGGCGTGGTTGCGGGCCTGATGCGCAACAACGAGCGAAGCTGCTTCAAGTACGCCGACGGAGTGCTGACGGAGTTGCGCGACAGCGCCGACACGAACTGCGCCGCCATCAACAACGCGGGCGACATTGCCGGCACCAGCAATCTGATGGATTCCATCGAGCACGCCGTGGTCTGGCAGGCCAATGGGAGTCGTTGGCGGGTGAAGGCCAATACCACCGCACAGGACATCAACAACAACGGACAAGTCGCGGTCTACACCAACCGCGAGACCGGCCCGCACACGGCATACCTGTACACCCGCACTGACCGGACGAAGCTCGGAACGCTCGGAGGCAACAGCAGCGCGGCTCTGGGCTTGAACGACGCCGGCGTCGTCGTGGGCGGCTCGCTCGACGCGGCCGGCCAATGGCGGGCGTTCGAGTGGCAGGACGGCACGATGAAGGAGATCTGTCACCGTGAGGGCGCGACCGCAACCGAGGCGACCCGTATCAGTTCGACGGGGCGCAGGCTGTGCACTGCCGACACGCCGACGGGCACGGTGGCGTATCTGGAGGAAGCCGATGGAAGCCAGCGGGACATCCCGGGTCTGGACGGCGCCTACTGGACTCCGCGGGACATGAACGAGAGCGGGCAGGTTGTGGGTGGCAGCGGCGGCGGCCCGCCTGTCTACTTCGATGGCACGAACACCTACAACCTGGCGAAACTGGCCGATGCCGCCAGCGGCGACTTGCGCATGAGCTATGCCTATGCCATCAATCGGCACGGCGTGATCGTGGGCAAGGGCCGAATCAGCCAACAAGGCGACTGCGCCGTCATCGCCACCCCGGTCGCGCCTTGACGTTCAGCGAAGCGGCCACCGCACGGGCGCGACGAGCCCGCCGCCCTCGCGCGGCGCGAGCGTGAAGCGGCGCCCTGCGCGAGACGTTCGCGATCTCCTCGGGGCCGTCCTGCTAGAGCCGGAACCGCCCGACCGCCTGCACCAGCTGAGCGGCCTGCTGGCTCAGGCTGTCGGCCGCCGCCGCGGCCTCCTCCACCAGCGCGGCGTTCTGCTGTGTCACCTGGTCGAGCTGGCTCACTGCGGCGCCCACCTGGCCGATGCCGGTGCTCTGCTCGTCGGTGGCCGCGCTGATCTCGCCCACCAGGTCGGCGATGCGGTTGACCTGCCCCACGACATCGCCGATGGTGCGGCCGGCGTCGGCCGCCAGCGTGCCCCCCGCGTCCACCTTCTCGACGCTCGCCGCGATCAGGCCCTTGATCTCCCGCGCGGCCTGGGCGCTGCGCTGCGCCAGCGTGCGCACTTCGGCGGCCACCACCGCGAATCCCTTGCCGTGTTCGCCGGCGCGTGCAGCCTCCACCGCCGCGTTCAGCGCGAGGATGTTGGTCTGGAAGGCGATGCCGTCGATCACGCCGATGATCTCGGTGATCCTGCGGCTGGCCGCGCTGATCTCTTCCATCGTTTGCACCAGTCGCCGCACCGCGGCGCCGCCGTCGTTGGCCACGCCCCGCGCGCCGCCGGCCAGTTGCGCCACGGTGCGCGCGGTCTCGGCGTTCTGCGCGACCGCGCCGGTCATCTGCTCCATCGAGGCGGCGGTCTGCTGCAGGTTGCTCGCCTGTTCCTCCGTGCGCTGGCTCAGGTCGGCGTTGCCGGAGGCGATCTGCCCGGCCGCGGTGGCGATGCTGTCGCTGCTGGAGCGCACCTGTCCCACCACCTGCACGAGGCTGTCGTTCATGTCCTTCAGGGACTGCAGCAACTGGCCCGCCTCGTCGCCACGCCGGACCTCGATGCGCGAACCGAGGTCGCCGGCGGCCACCGTGCGGGCGATCTTCACGGCTTGCGCAATCGGCCCCGTGATCGAGCGGCTGATGGCCCAGGCCGCAAGGACGCCGGCCACCACTGCGGCCGCGCTCAGCGCAACGACCAGCGCGCGGCCGCTCTCGTAGGCGGCATTCGCAGCCGCCTCTGCCTCCAGCGACAGCTCCTCCTCGTGGTCTGCCAGATCGCCCAGCGCGTGCAGCCAGGCGGTCTGCCGGGGTTGCGCCTCGTCGATCATCTGCCGGATGGCGGCCTCGCGGTCGCCCGCCCGGGCCAGCTCCAGCGCCTTGTTCAGCGCCGGCCGCCCGGCCTCCTTCAGCGCGACCACGCGGGCGAACAGCGCCTTCGCCTTCTCGCTGGTGCCCGTCTGCTGCGCGAGCATTGCATCGAGCTTCTGCTCGGCGGCGTTGTAGCGTGCGCGCGAAAGATCCAGCTGCTTCAGTTCCTCGCTGCGGCGAGCCGCATCGTTGTCGAGCACCACGTTGCGCGCCTGGATGTTCACCTGGTTGACCGCGATCCGCATGGCCATCGCGAGCCGGCCCTCGGCGTTGTTGACCTGGGTGATCTCCTCCAGCCGGTCGTGCATTGCCGCCATGCGACCCAGGCCCAGCAGCGCGACGCCGGCCATGAGCAGCAGCACGAGGCCGAAGCCCAGACCCAGGCGGCGGCCGATTCGCATTGTCGTGAATACTTTCATCTCGCCCTCTCGTTTGTCCTATACAGCAGTCGACAAGCGTACGGATTCCTTGATACTGTGCTCAATGGAACTGAAGGTGGTTTGTGCAGTACAAACGGAAATCTCACCCGCCGACCGCGCCACTGGCCATCGCCGCCGTGGAGCGCGAGACCGGCTTGTCGAAAGAAGCCCTGCGCATCTGGGAGCGCCGCTACGGGTTCCCGTCGCCCGCCCGCGACCCGCAAGGCGATCGCCTCTATCCGGCAGAACAGGTGGCACGGCTGCGCTTGCTCAAGCGCTTGATGGACCAGGGCCACCGCCCGGGCAAGCTGATGGCGCTGGAAGACTCGGCCCTCGCGAAGCTATCGACGCGGCGGCCGACCACGCCCGCGCAAGCGACATCGTCTGCCGGGGACGCCCTCGTGCCACTGCTGGCGCTGGTGGCCGGGCAGCAGGTCGACGCCTTGCGCGCCGCCCTGGGTGAGAGCCAGCTGCGGCTCGGGTTGGCGGCCTTCGTGACCGACGTGCTGGCTCCGCTGACCGTCGCGGTGGGCGACGCCTGGGCCGCCGGGCAACTGAGCATCGCCGACGAGCATTTGTATACGGAGGGCGTGCAGGCCCTGCTGCGCCCGTCGCTGCAGTTGCTGGCCGCCAGCGAGCGCCGGGCGCCGCGGGTCCTGCTGGCCACGCTGCCGGGCGAACTGCACACGCTCGGCCTGCTGATGGCGCAGGTGCTGCTGGCGCTGCAGGGATGCGCCGCCGTGTCGCTCGGCGCGCAGGTGCCACTGGCCGACATCGCGCAGGCAGCGCGACGCCAGCAGGCCGACGTCGTCGCCTTGTCCTTTTCGCTGGCGTTCAATGGCCGGAAGGCGCTCGCGGCCCTGGCGGAACTGCGTTCACAGCTGCCGCCGACCGTGGCGGTGTGGGCCGGGGGGGCCTGCAGCGCGGTGCGCAAGCGCCCGCCTGCAGGCGTGATGCCGATCCGTGAGCTGCGAGAGATCGGCCCGGCCCTTGCGGCATGGCGCCGGGCAGCCCAAACGCTCCCTCCCGTCGGTCACCGGAGCGGGACCTGACGGAGCCTGAGCCATCGTCTCAGGTGCCACCGCTGCGCTTGGAGCAGGGCGGGCGGTCCTTTCGGAGACCCGATCGGCTCGACCCGACCGGGAGCGGACGGTCGAAACCTCATCTCCATGCGGCCACTCGCGGCACAGGCCGGTCACGACCAGTCCAGATTCGTTCGAGCTGATCAAGGGCTTGCTGGCGGCGAGCCGGGCCGGGCCTGCACCTTCTGACGCACCTCCCGGAGCGATCGCTGCAGCTCGATCATCGAATCGAGAAGTGCCACGGCCTCCTCGGCGGGATGGCCTGCCGCGCGTGCACGGGCGATCAAGCACCGCATGGTCTGGATGTGCTGTTCGCTGGCCGCGCTGGCATCGACCGGCCACGACTCATGTGAAGCGGAGGTCTCCCTCCGGACGGGTGCAGAGGTGAGCATGGGAGCCCCTGTCAGATTGGCGCTAGCAAGAAGCCCGCGCGAAGAATTTCGCACCAGCTAGCGACAAACCGGACGAGGCCTGCTGCAAAAGCGCGTCGACGCTCTCGCTCGCATCGCAGCATCATGCGCTGCGCGCAGGCAGAGCACAACCGATATCGCGTCTGCATGCCGGGCCCAGGGATGTTCGGTCACGCGGGGCGCCTTCGTCCCTCGCTGGATGCCTGTGGACAGGCACTGAATGCGCGTGGTGACTGCCGCGCGCTTCAGCGAAGCGGCCACCGCACGCGTGCGACGAGCCCGCCGCCCTCGCGCGGCGCGAGCGTGAAGCGCGCGCCCTGGGCCCTTGCGATGCGCTCCACGATCGCGAGCCCCAGCCCGGCGCCGGGCGGCCCGCCGCGCGCGGTATCGCCGCGGGCAAAGGGCTGCTTGAGCGCCTCGGCGAGTGCGGGCGGGATGCCGGGGCCGTGGTCACGCACCTCCAGCCACAGGCCTTCGGCCGGGCTTTCGCCGGTCGCGACTTCGATCGGCGGCGCGCCGTGCCGCTGGGCGTTGGTCACGAGGTTCATGAGGATGCGGGCCACGCCTTGTGCCCACAGCGTGAGGGCCTGCTCGACGATGGCGTCGAGCCGGGCCTCGGCGGGCGCCTCATCCGCCTCGTGGCCTGCGCGCGTGAAGTCCAGGAACTGCGCGAGCAGCCGATCGACGCCTTCGATGTTGCGGTCGAGCGTGGCGAGCAGTTCGCCATCGGCCTGGCCGCGCAGCATCTCGGTGGCCAGGCGCATCTTGGCCAGCGGCGTGCGCAGGTCGTGCGAGAGGCCGGCCAGCATGAGGTTGCGCTCGTGCTCCGTGCGCTGCAGGCCGGCTGCCATCTCGTTGAAGCTGCGCGAGACGGTCGCGATCTCCTCGGGGCCGTCCTGCGGCAGGGCGGGCGGCTGCTCGCCCCGTCCCAGCGCCTGCGCCGAGGCGACGAGGGCCTGCAGCGGCCGGTTCAGGCGGCGCTGGATCAGCCAGGCGCCGACGATGGCGAGCAGGGCCGAGGCCAGGCTCGCCACGAGCCAGGTGCCGGTGAACTCGCGCGCCGGCCTGAGCCCGGGCAGCGCCACCCAGTAGGCTGCGCCATCGACGACGACTCGCAACTCGAGCAGCCGCCCGCTGCCGAAGCGCCACGGCTGCGCTTCGCTCGTGCCTGCGAGACGCTCGCTCACTTGCGCGAGGAAGCGGCGCTCCAGCCGGTTCAGCCGCTTCTCGGGTGATGGCGCGTTCGCCGCGGCGGGGTCCGCTTGCGAGGCGCTCGCGTTGAAACGATCGATGAAGCCCTGCCGCGCGTCGGGCGGCAGGGCGCGCAGGCCGGCGGCGAGCCCGCGCATGTCCTGGCCGATCGCCTCGGCGGCCTCGTCGACGCGCGGCTTGAGCACCATCTGCCGGAACAGCAGGGCGTTGACCAGCTGGCCGGCCACGATCAGGGCGGCGAAGAGCAGCAGGTGGCGATGGAAGAGCGTGCGGGGCCAGCGCTTCATGGCACGAACACGTAGCCCACGCCCCACACCGTCTGGATGTGGCGCGGCGAGGAGGGGTCTTCCTCGATGACGCGGCGCAGGCGCATCACCTGCGCGTCGATGCTGCGGTCGGTGGCCTCGTGGCCGGGGCCGCGGGCCAGCTCGATCAGGCGATCGCGGCCGAGCGGCCGGTTCGGATGGCTCGCCAGCGCAAGCAGCAGCCCGAACTCGCCGGTGGTGAGGGCCACGGGCTGCCCTTCGCGCAGCAGCTCGCGCTGGCCCGGCCGCAGCACGTGGCGGCCGAAGGCGATCGGTGCATCGCCGGCCGGGCCGTGGTGGGCGCCCAGCATGGCCTGGCGCCGGATCATGGCCTGCACGCGGGCCAGCAGCTCGCGCGGGTTGAACGGCTTGGCGAGGTAATCGTCGGCGCCCATCTCCAGGCCCAGCACCCGGTCGATCGGGTCCCCGCGCGCCGTCAGCATGAGGATGGGCACGGTCTCGCCCAGGCTGCGCAGGCGCCGGCAGAAGGCCAGGCCGTCTTCGCCCGGCATCATCACGTCGAGCACCAGCACGTCGAAGCGCTCGCGGGCCAGCAGCCGCTCGGCCGAGGCTGCATCGGGGACGGCCCGGGCGCCGAGGCCGTTCTCGCCGAGGTAGCGTTGCAGCAGCGCCCTCAGCTCCGGCTCGTCGTCGGCGATGAGGATGCGGCCGGTGGAGGTGCTCATCGGCGCGATGTTAGGCGCCGGCCCGGCATGTCTCCGGCCGGCGAATCGCCAATCGATGACAAACCATGACAGGCGCACGCGGCCTGTCATCGCTTGCCATGGACACTTTCAGCTGTTGCCGCGGCGCCGCGCGAAAGTGGGCCCGCCACCACTTCGGAGAACCGGATGCCCGCTCGCCTTGCCCGATCCCCTCTCGTCACCCTGGCCGCCTGCGTGGCGGTGGCGGTGGGGATCATCGCCCTTTCGCCATCGGCCCGCGCGGAATCCGCCGAACTGACGATCGCCAGGCGCACGGCCGCTGCCCGCCAGACGGCCGAGGAGAACCCGGCCTGCCGCGCCATTCGCCCGTTCTACTGGTCCATCGGCGATGCCACGGGCCTGCGCGCCGACGCAAGGGTCGGCCTCGCCGCGCCGCGGGCCGACACGCGCATGGCCATCGCTTCGGCCTCCAAGCTCGTCTACGGGAGCTGGGTGGTGGAAAAGCGCGGCGGCGAGCTCACGCGGGACGACGTCGCCTTCCTTCACTTCACCAGCGGCTACACCGAATTCGATCGCTGCCTGAAGGACCAGACGGTGGCGCAGTGCCAGAGCCTGCACAACCGCCGCATCCGGAACGGCGGCTACGTGGCCGCCGACGACGGCGGCTTCTTCTACAGCGGCGGCCACATGCAGAAGCACGGGACGACCATCGGCCTCGGGCCCGACGACAACGCTGCACTCGCAGCGGACATCGGCGGCGTGCTCGGCATCGACGGCTTCGAGTATGTGCAGCCGCAACTGGCGGGCGGCATGCGCACCAGCGCAGCCGCCTATGGCCGCCTTTTGCAGCGCATCGTCTCGGGGGATCTGAAGATGCGCGGCCTGCTCGGCAGCCACGCCGTCTGCACCAACCCCGCCACCTGCCCGACGGCGATCTACACGCCCGTGCCCGCCGACGAGAGCTGGCATTACTCGATGGGCCACTGGGTGGAAGACGATCCGGCGGTGGGCGACGGCGCCTTCAGCAGCGCCGGCGCATTCGGCTTCTATCCCTGGATCGACGCGGGCAAGCGATGGTGGGGCGTGCTGGCTCGCATCAGCGCAGACGGCCTGGACAGCGACGACCCGCACCAGCATCCCGGCGCGAAGTCGGTCTATTGCGGGCGCGAGATCCGTGCCGCGTGGATCAGCGGCCAGGCGCGCTAACGCTGGTCACGCGGGCCCTGGTTGTCCTGCGGCAGGCGCTCGTTGGCTTCGTCGCGCACAGGCGATGAAACGGCCTTGCCGAGCGACTCGAGCACGCCTTCGTCGCGGACCTCGTCGGGATCGCCGTAGCCGTAGGGCGTGGCGTCGTTGTCGCCGTCGTCGGGCGGCGGATGGCCCTTGGCCGCCTGCTCGCGGTCCGGCCAGTCGGCGTCGATGGGGCCGTCGATGCGGTCCACGCCTTGTTCGGTGCCTCGCGGCGCCAGTTCGTCCTCGGTGCTCGGGACGGTAGTGGAAGGGTTGGACGAGGTCTTGTCGCGGCTCATGGGGGACTCCTTGGATGGGGCCGATGAGCCCATGATCGGCCCGCCGGGGCGGGGCGTGCGTCCCGGGAGGGCGGGTCTTCGCGTAAGGCTTGCCCTACAGCGCCGCGCCCCTCAGCGGCCGGTGCCGGGCGGCACCAGCCCGCGACGCGGGATGGGCGTGGAAAAGACGATGGAGGTGCGCGTCTCGCCATAGCCGTTGATCGAGGCGAGGAATCGCTCCAGGTCCTCCAGGCTGCGGGTGACGACGGTCATCAGGTACGAATCCGCCCCCGCGACGTGATGGCACTCGATCACCTCGGCGGCCCGGCGCAGCTTGTCGAGAAAGGCCTTCTTGCCCGGTTGCAGCACGGTGATGCCGACGATCGCGCGCACCGGGTAGCCGGCCTTCTCCGCGTCGAGCTCGGCGCTGACCGAGCGCAGGATGCCCGCGTCCTTCAGCCGCTTCAGCCGCTCGGCCGTCGCCGGCACCGAAAGTTCGGCCGCGGCCGCCAGCGCCTTCAGCGGCGCCCGGCCATCTTCCTGCAGCGCCAGCAGCAGCTGCCAGGCCTTGGTGTCGAGCTGGAGTGTTTCTGCCATGTGGGCCCCTGACCTGAAAAAAGCAAAGCGAAGTCGATTCTGGCCTCAGATGGCGGCTGGCCGCCGGCAGCCAGGCCGCCCAGAATTCCCCGCCATGGAAACCTCGATCTCCCCCGCCCTGGCGCTGTTCGGGCAGTCGCTGCTGATCGGTCTGTCGATCGCCGCGCCCGTCGGCCAGATCGGCGTGCTGGCGATCCAGCGCACGCTGGACCACGGCCGCGCGGCGGGTCTGGCCACCGGGCTGGGCGCCGCCTTCGCCGACGCCGTGTATGGCGCGATCGGCGCCTTCGGCGTCACGACGCTCATCACCTGGCTGCTGGGCATCAAGGCCTGGCTGGCCGTGTTCGGCGCGGCCTTCCTGCTGTGGCTGGCCTGGCGCATCGCGACGAGGCCGGTGCAGCGCCGCAGCCCCGGTCACGCGCCGCCGGGCACTTTGCTGAAGTTCGTTTCAGGCACCTTCGTGCTGACCTTGTCCAACCCCACGACCATCCTGTCGTTCATGGCGGTGTTCGGGGCCTTGGCCGGACGCGCGCCGGCGGCTTCGCCGTGGGCGATGGTCACGGGCGTGCTCGTCGGCTCGGCCCTGTGGTGGCTGATCCTGGCCGGCGTGGTGGGCCTGCTGCGCGACCGCTTCGACGAGCGCTGGCAACGGGCCGTGAACCTGCTCTCGGCTGCGCTGCTGGCCGGCCTCGCGCTGTGGCAGTTGCTGCAGCTCGCCACCCATTGATCACCGGGAGCGGCAAGCCATGCCCGTCCACGTCCGCAGCAGCCACCGCATCGTCGTCGAGGCTCCCCTCGATCGCTGCTTCATGTTCTTCACCCCGGCCGGCGAGGAGCTGTGGGTCGAGGGCTGGCAGCCCGCCTACCTGCATCCGGTCGACGGCCGCACCGAAGCCGGGATGGTCTTCACGACCGGCCACGGCGCCGAGGCCACGATCTGGCTGCTGGCGGATCTCGACCGCGACTCGCATCGCTCACGCTACGTTCGCTGCACGCCGGGCTCTCGCACCGGCACGGTGGAGGTGAGCTGCCGGGCGCTGGACGGCGGGCGAACCGAGGTCGAGGTGAGCTACGAACTGACCGCGCTGAGTGCCGAGGGCGAACGGGCACTCGAAGCCTATGAAGGCGAGTCCTTCGCCTGCATGATCGACGGCTGGTCGCGCGAGATCGCCGCGCGGCGCGAGACGCTCCTCGCGGCCGCGATCCGCTGAAGCCGCCTCACAACCCGGCGGTCGTGAGCTCGGACTGCGCCAGGTTCATCTCGCGGCGCTTCATCGCCAGGTACTCGCTCCAGTCCAGTTCGTGCAACTGCTGCGGGTAGCGCTCGGTGGCGGTGAACCACTGTTTCAGGCGCTGCTCGGACTGCCGCGGCTCGGGCAGCTGGAGGGTGTCCAGGAAGGCGTCGACGGCAAGAAAGTAGCGCATGGTGTTGCGCTCGGCGATGCCCTGCATGCCCTTGACGTACTGCGGCCGGCCTTCGTCGTCGTGGCCGACCACGGTGAAGCCGACCTTGTGCCGGCCGGCGGTCGCCAGGTAGGCCTGGGTCGCCAGGCGCGCCGCCAGGCCGTTGGTGTACGAGTAGGAAAGGTGGATGAAGCTGTGGCCGCCGTCCAGCGGAACGGCTTCGAGGGTGAGCCGGTAGTCGCGGGTGCCGAAGGGGCCGTCCTCGGCCCTCATCTGCACCGAGAGGTAGTCGGCCTGCACCGCGGCCACGCGGTAGCTGAAGTCGACCGGGTAGGCGTCCTTGGCGGGCTGCTCGGCCTTGCGGCCGATGGCCACGTGCAGGGTCTCGTTCGGCGTGCGGCCACTGGGCGTGCAGCGCTTGACGTTGAACTGCAGCAGCAGCATGTCGCACCAGTTGTCGGCTGCCCGCAGCGCCTTGCTCACCGCCGGGAACGGGTGGTCGATGACGGAGTAGACATCGCCGTGCGGCGTGTCGGAGGAGTTGGTGGCCTGCAGCAGCAGCGGCCGGCGGAAGGGACTTTCGGCCAGGGCGGGTTGCAGGCTGGCGTGCCGCGCGCGCAGGCCCTGCGCGTCCTGCGCGAGGGCTCCGGCGGGCCCGAGGGATCCGGCCAGGCCGGTGGCCAGGGCCAGGGCTTTCAGGAAGGCGATGTACCGCGGTTTCATCATGTTCAGACCCCGACGCTCGTGCGCCCAGCATAGGCAGGCGGCCGCGAATCCCTGGTCGGCCGGGTGCGCGCCCGGCTGTCGGACAAGCTCCCGGCCGATTCGTTCCGTGGCGCCGGCGCGCCGGGCCAGAATCGGCGTGATGAACGACGCGGATGCCATCGTCATCGGGGCCGGCATCGCCGGGGCCTCGGTGGCCTCCTTCCTGGCCCGGCACGCCCGGGTGCTCGTGATCGAGCGCGAGGCCCATGCCGGCATGCATTCCACCGGCCGCTCGGCGGCCATGTTCTGCGAGGGCTACGGCTCGCCGCAGGTGCGGGCGCTCACCCGTGCCAGCCGCGCGTTCCTCGCCGGGCCGCCGCCGGGCTTTGCGCAGGCGGCCCTGCTGAGGCCGCGCGGCATGCTGACCCTGGGCAATTCCTCGCAGGCCGATTCGGTGCGGGCCCAGCATGAAGAGCTGCTTCGCTTCGTGCCCCAGGCGCGCCTGCTCGGGGCCGAAGAGGCCTGCGCGATGGTGCCGGTGCTGCAGCCGGAGGCGGCCCAGGTCGGGCTGCTCGACCCTGGCGCGGCCGACATCGAGGTGCACGAGCTTCACCAGGGCTTCCTGCGCGATCTGCGCCGGCAGGGCGGGCAGGTGCTGTTCGATGTCCGGCTGGAGGCGATCGAGCGGCTGCCTGGCGGCAGCTGGCAGCTTTGCGCGGGGGAGCGGCGCTTTCGCGCGCCGCTGCTGCTGAACGCCGCGGGCGCCTGGGTCGACCAGGTCGCCGCCATGGCGGGCGTGGCGCCCATCGGCATCCAACCCCGCAGGCGCTCGGCCTTCCTCTTCTCGCCGCCCCCGGGCCTGGCCACGGCGGACTGGCCGCTGGTGATAGGCGCCGACGAGGACTTCTACTTCAAGCCCGATGCCGGCATGCTGCTCGGCTCGCCGGCCAACGCCGACCCGGCGGAGCCGCAGGATGTGCAGCCGGAGGAGCTGGACATCGCGCTGGGCATCCATCGCATCGAGGAAGCAACGACCCTTCGCATCCGGCGGCCCACCCACACCTGGGCGGGGCTGCGCTCCTTCGTGGCCGATGGCGACCTCGTCGGCGGCTTCGCGCCGGACGCGCCCGGCTTCTTCTGGGTGGCCGCGCAGGGCGGCTACGGCATCCAGACCTGCCCGGCGATGGGCGAGGCCTGCGCCGCGCTGGCGCTCGGCCGCGGCTTGCCTGCGGCGTTGCAGGACCAGGGACTCGAAGCAGCGATGCTCTCGCCGGGCCGGCTGCAGGCAGCCCGCGGGGCGCAATGAATTCGCACCGGCCGGATGCCCGCCGGCCGGCCCCGGGGCATCATCGCGGGCACCCCAACGGCCCGAGGAGCCGCAGCATGCAAGCCGCTTTCTACGAACGCACCGGCCCAGCCGCCGAGGTCCTGCAGATTGGCGAAGTCCCGGATCCGCAGCCAGGCCCTGGAGAAGTCCGGGTGCGCTTGCGCTGGTCCGGCGTGAATCCCTCAGACGTGAAGAGCCGGGCGGGCCTGCGCTCGTCGGTGATGGCCTTCCCCAGGATCGTGCCGCACAGCGATGGCATGGGCGAGATCGAATCGGTGGGCGAGGGGGTGGCCGCCGAGCGCGTCGGCGAGCGCGTGTGGGTGTGGAACGGGGCGTGGGGCCGCCCCTTCGGCACCGCCGCGCAGTTCATCGTCCTGCCCTCGACACAGGCCGTGGCGCTGCCGGCCGGCGTTCCCGACGAGGCCGGCGCCTGCTTAGGCATCCCGGCACTGACGGCGCTGCACGCCTGCCTGTCAGGCAGCGGCGTGGCGGGCCGCTCGGTGCTGGTGCAGGGCGGGGCCGGGGCCGTGGGGCACTATGCGGTGCAGTTCGCTCGCGCGCTCGGCGCGCGGCAGGTCCTGGCCACCGTCAGCAGCCCCGCCAAGGGGGCGCTCGCCGAGGCGGCGGGAGCGGACACGGTCATCGACTATCGGCGTGAGGACGTCGCGCAGCGCGTTCGCCAGGCCACGGGCGGCGAGGGCGTGGACCGCATCGTCGAGGTGGACGTCGCGGCCAACGGCAAGCTCGATCCCGAGCTGCTGAGGGCCGAGGGCGAACTGGTGGTCTACGGCAGCGGCGCGGCGCAGTTCGAGCTGCCGTTCTTCCCGCTGATCGTCCGCAACGTCACGGTCCGCTGCTTCATCGTCTACAACCTGTCGCCGGCCGACCGCCGGCGTGCCGTGGACACGCTCACGGGTCTGCTCGCGCATGGCGGCCTGCAGCACCAGATCTCGCAGCGCCTGCCTCTTGCGCAGGTGGCGCGGGCGCATGAAATCGTCGAGCGCGGCGAGGCGCCGGGCAACGTGGTGCTGTCGATTCCCTGAGGGGCCTCAGGCGCCGGACTGGTCGGCGGCGGCGGCACCGGCGCCCAGGTAGTCCTTGACCTTGTCGACGCGCGGGCCCACGGCGCGCACGGCCTGCTGCAGCGCTTCGTCGGTGGTGCCGAGCGCCCGGCTCCAACGCTCGATGGCGGACGGCGAACTGAGGTCGACCTCGGCGTGGGATTGCGGGTCTTCGGCGGCTTGGCGGGCTTTGTCCATGCCTCGGGTCGGCAAGGTGCGTTCCTGAAGGCAGCCGGGCGGGCCTGTGGCGGCACGGGGCATGTCGATTGCCTCCCTGACACCTCTGCCCATCCTGCCCATGACAGTGCCCGATTCTTCCGCGGCCGATCCCGCACGGCGGCAGTTCTTGCAGTCGGCCGGTGCCCTGGCCGGCACGCCCCTGCTCGCGCATGGCGCGACGCCGGCGTCTGTCGGGCACGTCGCGGGTCCGGCGGCTCGCCCGGTGCACCTCGTCGTCAATGGGCAGGCTCGCGAGCTGGTGGTCGAGCCATGGGTGACGCTGCTCGACGCGCTGCGCGAGCACCTGGGCCTGACCGGCACCAAGAAGGGTTGCGACCGGGGCCAATGCGGCGCCTGCACGGTGCTCGTCGGCGGCCGCCGGATCAACAGCTGCCTTGCGCTCGCGGTGGCGCACGAGGGCCACGAGGTCACGACGATCGAGGGCCTGGGCCGGCCCGGCCAGCTTCATCCGCTGCAGGCGGCGTTCGTCCAGCACGATGCCTTCCAGTGCGGCTACTGCACACCCGGCCAGATCTGCTCGGCGGTGGCGATGCTGGAAGAGGCCCGGCATGGCGATGCCAGCGCCGCCAGCGACGACGTCCGACAAGCGCCCGTGCTGCCCCTGGGCGAGGACGAGATCCGTGAGCGCATGAGCGGCAACCTCTGCCGCTGCGGCGCCTACATCAACATCGTCAAGGCCGTGCAGACGGTGACCGGCGCGCCGCACGCAGAAGGCAGCACATGACGCCGTTCGCCTACGAACGGCCGGAGCGGGTCGACGATGCGCTGCGCCTCGGGAAGCAGCCGAACGCTCGCTTCATCGGCGGCGGCACCAACCTGCTCGACCTGATGAAAGGCGGCGTGGAGCGGCCGCTGCTGCTGGTCGACGTCGGACGCCTGCCGCTGGCCGGCATCTCGCTCCTGCCCGACGGCGGGCTGCGGATAGGCGCGACCGCACGCAACAGCGACGCCGCCAACCACCCGCTGGTGCGCGAGCGCTACCCGCTGCTGAGCCAGGCGCTGCTGGCTGGCGCCTCGGCGCAACTGCGCAACATGGCCACCGTCGGCGGCAACCTCCTGCAGCGAACGCGCTGCCCCTATTTCTACGACTTGGGCTTCGAGCGCTGCAACAAGCGCAACCCGGGCAGCGGCTGCGGTGCACGCGAGGGCCTGCATCGCAACCATGCCGTGCTCGGCACGAGCCCTTCGTGCATCGCCACCCATCCCTCGGACATGGCGGTCGCCCTGGCCGCGCTGCGCGCCGTGGTGAGGACCACCGGCCCCCGGGGCGACCGGGCCATCGAGATGGCCGACTTCCATCGCCTGCCCGACGACACGCCGCAGCGAGACACCGTGCTCGAGCACGGCGAGCTCATCACCTCGGTGGACCTGCCGATGTCGCCGTTCGCCGACCATGCGCATTACCTGAAGGTCCGCGACCGGGCGAGCTATGCCTTCGCGCTGGTCTCGGTGGCCGCCGCGCTCGACCTCGCCAGCGGCGGCACGGTGCACGACGCCGCTCTCGCGCTCGGCGGCGTGGCGCACAAGCCGTGGCGGGTCGTCGAGGCCGAGCGCGCGCTCATCGGCGAGCCGCTCACGCCCGCCACGATGCAGGCCGCCGCCGATGCCGCGTTGCGCGGCTCCGAACCCTTGCGCGACAACCGCTTCAAGCCCGCGCTGGCGCGTCGCGCCATCGTGCGCGCCTTGCAGCGAGCGGCAGGGGGCGACGCGTGAGCAGCATCGGCGCCCCGCTGGACCGCGTCGACGGCCCGCTCAAGGTCTGCGGCCTCGCGCGCTACACCGGCGACCTGGCGCTGCCACGCATGGCCCACGCGCTGATGGTGACGAGCACCATCGCCGCCGGCCGCGTGCGCCGGATCGACACGGCGGCCGCGCAGCGCCTGCCTGGCGTGGTGATGGTGCTCACCCACGAGAACGCGATGCGCCTGCCGCAAGGGGGTCGCGCTGCGGTCCAGCCGCCACAAGGGCGCGTCCTCTCGCTGCTGCAGGATGACCGTGTGCACTACAGCGGCCAGCCCGTCGCCGTGGTCGTGGCCGATTCGCTGGAGCAGGCGCAGGCCGCCGCCGATGCCGTTCGCATCCATTACGAGCCGGCCCCGCCGGTGCTGGACTTCCAGGCGGGCAAGGCCGGGGCGCATTCGCCCGGCAAGATCCTGGACACCGAGGCCGATTCTCTGCGCGGCGATCCGGCCGCCGGCCAGGCGCAGGCCGCGCACAGGCGTCGCCAGACCTACCGCACGCCGATGCAGCACCACAACCCGATGGAGCCGCACGGCACGCTGGCCGTCTGGGAAGGCGAGCGCCTGACGGTCTACGACTCCACCCAGTACGCCGCCGGCGCGCGCCGCACGATCGCCAAGACCTTCGGCATCGCGCCAGAGCGCGTGCGCGTGCGCTGCGAGTTCGTCGGCGGGGCCTTCGGCAGCAAGGGCTCGGCCTGGTCGCACGTCATGCTGGCCGCGATGGCAGCTCGGCAGGCGGGTCGCCCGGTCCGGCTGCTGCTGCAGCGTCCCCAGCAGTTCGGCCCGGTCGGCGGACGCCCTTGCACCGAGCAGCTGGTGTCGCTGGCCGCGGATCAGGAGGGCCGGCTGACCTCGATCGAGCACCGGGTGTGGTCCAGCACCTCCACGATAGAGAACTGGACCGAGAGCTCGGCCCTCGTCACCCGCATGCTTTACGCCTGCCCCAACGTCCTCACTTCGCACCGGCTGGTCAAGCTCAACGTCGGCACGCCGACCTTCCAGCGCGCGCCGGGCGAGGCCACCGGCAGCTTCGCCCTCGAATGCGCCCTGGACGAACTCGCCGAGGAACTGGGGCTGGACCCCATCGAGCTGCGCCTGCGCAACTTCGCCGAGCGCGATCCGGAGCGCGGCCGGCCGTTCTCGAGCAACTCGCTGCGCGAGTGCTACCGCGCAGGCGCCGAGCGCTTCGGCTGGGCCCGGCGGGCGCCCAGGCCTGCCTCGATGCAGCAGGGCCGCTGGCTCGTCGGCTATGGCATGGCGAGCGCGACGAGGCCCGCCAAGCGCAGCCCCGCGGCCGCGCGCGTGCGCCTGCTGCCCAATGGCAGCGCGCTGGTTCAATCGAGCACCGAGGACCTGGGCACCGGCACCTACACCGTGATGGCGCAGATAGCCGCCGATGCTCTCGGCTATGCGCCTTCCGAGGTTCGATTCGAGCTGGGTGACACGGTGATGCCGGAGGCACCGATCTCCGCCGGCTCGATGACCGTGGAGAGCGTCGGCTCGGCGGTGCACGACGCGTGCCTTCGCGCTCGCGAGCAACTGCTGGCGCAGGCCCGGTCGGACGCGGCTTCGCCGCTGGCCGGGGCGCCGCCCGCCGAACTGCGCGTGGAAGACGGCTGGATCGTCCACGCGGCCGAGCCTGGGCGGCGCGAGCGTGCCGCCACGCTGCTGGCTCGCCGCGCCGGCCCGCCCATCGAGGCCGAAGGCCGCAGTGCCCCCGGGCCCGAGGACAAGCAGTTCGCGATGCATGCCTTCGGCGCGATGTTCGCCGAAGCGCGGGTCGACCGGGAGCTCGGCATCGTGCGCGTGCCGCGGGTGGTCGGCGCCTACGGTGTCGGCCAGGTCATCAACGCCAAGACGGCCCACAGCCAGCTGATGGGCGGCATCGTGTGGGGGCTGAGCCAGGCACTGGTCGAGGCGACGGAGCTGGACCCGCGCCAGGGCCGGTTCACCAATGCCAACCTGGCCGAGTACCACGTGCCGGTCAATGCCGACATCGGCCGCATCGAGATCGTCGTCGTGCCCGAGCGCGACGAGCATGTCAACCCGCTGGGCGCCAAGGGCCTGGGCGAGGTGTCGATGACCGGCGTGGCGGCGGCGGTCGCGAACGCGGTGCACCACGCCACCGGCCGGCGCGTGCGCGAGTTGCCCATCACCCTCGACAAGCTGATCGACTCATGAACAACAACAAGGACGTGACGATTGCCCGCCCCATCCCGGCCGCTGCCGTGCGCATCGGCGTGGGAAGGGCCCGCCTCGAAGGCGAGCTGGGCCTGCCCGAAGGCGCGACGGGCCTCGTGCTCTTCGCCCACGGCAGCGGCTCCAGCCGCTTCAGCCCGCGCAACCGCCAGGTCGCCGAGCACCTGAAGGCCGCGGGCCTGGGCACCTTGCTGGCTGACCTGCTGACCCGCGACGAGGAGGCAGTGGACCGCGACACGGCGGCCCTGCGCTTCGACGTGGGCCTGCTGTCCGAGCGCCTGATCGGGGCGATCGACTGGCTGCAATCCAACGAGGCCACGGCCGGCCTGGCGCTGAACCTGTTCGGCGCGAGCACCGGCGCCGCCGCTGCGCTCGTGGCCGCGGCCCGCCGGCCGGTGGCCGTGCGCACGGTGGTCTCGCGGGGCGGCCGCCCGGACCTGGCGGCGGACCGCCTCGGCGAAGTCATGGCGCCCACCTTGCTCATCGCGGGCGGGGAGGACACCGAGGTGATCGCGCTGAACCGCCGCGCACTGGCGATGCTCGGCGGCGAGAAGGAGCTCATCGTCATCCCGGGCGCCAGCCATCTGTTCGAGGAGCCTGGCGCCCTGGACACCGTGGCCAAGCTGGCCTGCGACTGGTTCGTCAGGCACCTGCCGGCGCGCGGCGAGGTGGCTTGCTGAGCCTTTCGCCCGGTTGCCTTGCCGGCCCGTCACCGTTCACCTGAGCCTGTCGAAGGCCCGTGTGCGCCAAGGCTTCGACAAGCCCGGCCCGACGGTGCCTGCCTCTCACCTCCCGCCCGCATCGCCTCGCTTCTGCCGTGCAGCGAGGTCCAGGGCCTCGTCCAGGGCCTGGCCGAGCGCATGCAGGTCCAGCGGCTTGGTGAGGTAGCGGAAGAAGCCGGCCGCGAGGCCCTTCTCCACCGCGTCGGGCATGGCATTGGCGCTGATGGCGATGACCGGGATGTGCGACGTGCGCGGGTCCCGCCGCAGCATCGCCTGGGCCTCGGTGCCGCTCAGCACCGGCATGTTGTTGTCCATGAGGATCACGTCCGGCAGCTGCTGGCGAGCCAGGTCGACGCCGCGCTGGCCGTTGTCTGCGGTCAGCAAACGCACGTCCGGGCGGGCCATGAGCAGGGCCTGGATGAGATCGACGCTGGCCGGGTTGTCCTCCACGCAGAGCACGGTGGTCTGGCGGCGCGCCGGCTGCGGGCGCTCGTCGGCCAGCAGGGCTTGCGGGACGGTGACCGGATCGTCGGCCGGCAGCGCAGGCAGGTCGACCCAGAACACGCTGCCCGCGCCCGGCGTGCTGCTCACGCCCAGGCTGCCGCCCATCATCTGCGCCAGCCGCCGGGTGACCACCAGGCCTATGCCGGTGCCTTCTTCCGGACCCCCCTCCTGCCCCAGGCGGTTGAAGGGCTGGAAGAGCGACTTGAGCTGCTCGGGGCGCATGCCGATGCCGGTGTCCTGCACCGACAGCCGCAGCTTGTCGGGCGGCATGGGGATGGTGTCGAGGACGACCGAGCCGGATTCGCGGTTGTACTTGACGGCATTCGACAGCAGGTTCAGCAGCACCTGCTTGAGCCTCGTGCGGTCCGCCCGGACCATCATGTGACCGGCGTCGGGGAAGAGCAGCCGGATGCCGCGCCGCTCGGCCAGGGGCTGGATCAGCGAGCGGCACTCCTCCAGCACCTCGGCCAGGCGGATCGGCTCGATCGACAGCGTCATCTTGCCGGCCTCGATCTGCGCCAGGTTGAGGATGTCGTTGATCAGGCTCAGCAGGTGATGGCCGGCCTTGACGATGTGGTCGAGGAAGGCCTTGTGCCGGTCGGCGGGCAGCGTGGCGAGGTCGGACACCGAGAGCATCTGCCCGAACCCGATGATGGCGTTCAGCGGGGTGCGCAGCTCGTGGCTCATGTTCGACAGGAACTCGGACTTCGCACGGTTGGCCGCCTCGGCCGCATGCGAGGCGAGCGCGAGCTCCGCGTTGGAGCGCTCCAGCTCGGCGGTGCGCTCGCGCACGCGCTCCTCCAGCTGCTCGTTCAGCCGGATCACGTCCTGCTGCGCGGCGCGGCGCTCCTCCACCTCGCGGGCCTTCTCGCGGTTGGAGACCTCCAGCTCGGCGGTGCGCCGCTCGACCTCGCTCATCATGTCGTTGAAGGCTTCGACCAGGGCGCCGAGCTCGCCGTCGTCGTGCTGCTCGACGCGGCCGGAATAATCCTGCCGCTCGACGACGTCGCGCGCCGCCGCTCCCACCGCGAACACCGGCCTGAGCACCAGCCGGGCAAGGCGGCCCGAGAGCAGGGCTGCGATGAGCATCGTCAGGGCCGCCACGCCCAGGCCGATGACGGCGTAGTTGAGCAGCCGGTCGTAGATCTCGTAATCGGCGCGCAGGTAGACCGTGCCCAGGATCTGCCCATGCTCGACGATGCGGCGGAAGACCACCAGCTGGCGTCCGTCGACGGTCGCCCCCTCGCTGCCCGGCAGATCGGGGAAGGCGTCCGTCGCCCCCTCGGCCAGGTAGCGGGCGAACAGGGCGCCGCGCGTGGTGTAGACGGCCGCGGCGCGGACCTTGGGCTGCAGGCGCAGCATGCCCAGGTTCTCCTTCGCCACCCGGGCGTCGTCGAAGGACAGGGCCGGCGCCACGGTGCGCGCGATGAGTGCGGCCTGGGCGTCGACGTCCGCCAGCCAGCTCTTGTGATACGCCCGCAGGTCGTAGGCGACCATCGCGCCCAACGCCAGCAGCACGCCGCCCAGCGTCGTCAGCAGGATGGCCAGCAGCACCTTGCGCCGCAGCGAGCGGCCACGCCGTGCAGGCGCGCGAGCGGCCGGCGTCATGGCACCCTCCCGGCGACGTTGCGGGCCACGCCGAGCAGGCGCGCGCTGATGCGAAGGTGGCTGCGCTCGGCCGAGGCCGGGGCCAGGTCGAACTTCACCTTGTCGTCGACGATCACGAAGTTGACCATGCTGCCTGCGGGCAGGCCGGCCTCCTGCTCGGTGACGACGAGCACCGGCTGGTCCTTCAGGGCTGCCAGCGCCTCCGACAGCCGCGCTGCATGCGAACGGGCGACGAAAAGGATGTTCAGCCCCTGGACCGCGTCGCTGCGCTCGACGCGCCGCACGGTGATCGGGCGGCCGTTCACCGCCTGGCCGCCGGCGGCCGCCGTGACGGCCTCGGCCACGCCCGCATTGCCCATCACGCCGATGACGAAGCTCGGGTCGGCCAGGGCCGGCACCGCCTCGGGCCAGTCCACGTAGTTGCCGAACTTGCAGAGGAAGGCGGCCTTGATGCGGTACTCGGCCTCCTCGTTGGCCCACGCGCGCTGCATCGAGCCCGAAAGCATCAGCATGCACAGGGCGGCCCAGCGCAGCGCCTGCCATGCCGGCCTCAGGGCACGGATGCGTGGGCTCGGCACGGGCCGCGGCGGCTTCATGGGTCCAGGTGTCAGAACCGCCACGCGGCCTGGATGGACCAGGCGCGGCGCAACTGCGTGCGCGTGGCCACTTCGGTGAACTCGCCGTGCCCGTGGCCGGTGAGGTTGTGCCCTGTCACCGCCAGGTCCATCCCGGGCAGCGGGCGCCAGCCCCATCGCAGGTCGACCACGGTGTAGGCCGGCACCGCGGGCGTGGCGAGCGCGCCGACGTGGCGCAGCGCCAGGTCGAGCTCGGTCGGCCCGGGCAGGTCGAAGGACGAGCGCAGGATCCACCAGTCGGGCGGGTTGGCGCCCAGCGCAGCGGCCAGGCCCGCGGCATCGTTGCTGCCCGGCTCCAGCCGCATGTCCTGCCACAGGCGGGTGTAGCCGGCATGCAGTCGCCACAGCGGCGTCAACTGCGCGCTGCCCCACAGCTCCAGGCCATGCGTGCTGCCGCGCATGCCGTTCGCGTAGTAGACATAGGGCACCGAGTAGACGATCTCCTGGGTACGCAGGCGCTGGTAGTCGGCATGCCAGACCGTGGCCGAGAGGCTGGTCCTGGGGGCCGGCTGCCCGCGATAGCCGATCTCGTAGACCTGGGCGATCTCGGACTGGACATCGGGCCCGCCCCGCAGCAGGAAGGGCGGCTCGCCCGGCACGTAGGCGTCGTGATCCAGGCGCGAGGGCGCGCGGACGGTGCGGGTGACGGCGGCCCACAGCAATTGCTGGGGCGACGCCTTCCACGCCAGCCGCGCCGTCGGCAGGAACTCGGTGCCGGTGTAGTCGTTGCGCTCCGCCCTCGCTCCGAGCGTGAGCCGCAGCGTCGGGGAGAGGGTCAGCTCGTCCTGCGCGAACAGGCTGGCCCGGTCGTCGACGAGGCGGGCCGGCAGGAAGGCGACGTAGGTGCTGTTGTCGATGTGGTCCCAGCCGCGGCGCCATTGCAGGCCCCAGACGAGCGCGTGCGGGCCGACGGGCGCGAGGGCATGCTGCAACTGCAGGTCGAGCGTGGTCTGGCGATCGTCGAAGGTCGGGACCACCTCGCGCCGCGTCTGGTCGACATAGGCCTGTACCTGCAGGCGGCCGCCTCCAGCCAGCCCGCGCTCCCAGCGGCCCAGCAGGTGCGAGCCCGAGACGGTGATCGGCCCGAGTTCGAAGGGCACGCCGGTGACGATGGTGCCGGGCGCGGGTTGACCCTGGCGGCCCGCGTAGACGTCGCCTTGAACGGTGAACCGACCTCCGCCGAGGCCGCCATCGGCGCGCACGCCGGCCTGCGTCAGGTGGCCGGCGTCGTCCTTCTCCTCGCCGGCTCGAGTCTGCGTGCGGCGATCGTCCGAGCGGGTGGCGTACAGGCGCCATGCCCAGCCTTCGCCGGCGGCCCGGCCGTGGCGCATCGACAGGTGCGAGCCCGCCTCACCCACGCTGGCCGATACCAGCGAGCCTTCGTCGGCGGCCTCGCGCGTGATGACGTTGATGACGCCGTTGACGGCATTCACGCCCCACAGCGTGCTGCCCGGGCCGCTGATCACCTCGATGCGCTCCACGTCCTCGAGCACCACCTCTTGAACGTCCCAGAACACGCCGGAGAAAAGCGGCGAGTAGACCGACCGGCCGTCGACGAGTACGAGCAGCTTGTTGGCCGACGAGCTGGCGAAGCCCCGCGCCGTGACCGTGTAGTCGCTGGCGCTGACCTGCGCCACGTGGAGGTTCGGCGCGAGGCGCAATGCCTCCACCAGGCGGGTGGCACCCGAGCGGCGGATGTCCGCCGCGGTGATCACGAAGACCGAGGTCGGCGCGTCGGAAAGTCGCTCCGTCCGCTTGGACACGGACGTGATCTCGATGTTGCTCAGCTCCTCCAGGCTGAGCATGGACAACGATGGATCCGGCGCTGCCTGCACGACGGCGGCAACGAAACCACAAGAACCCAAAGTCGAACGGATGAACAGTCTGCGCCCAACGCGCATGCCGAATCCCTGCTGCTGTTGTATCGGCAGCGCGGCTCTCACCGCGCTCGTCCGATGCTACGCCGACGCTGCGAAACCCGTCCAGTGGCAACCGCCGCAGGGACTCGGTCAGTAGTGACTTGAGTTATCGGCTACCAGCCCAGGCCGTAGTAGTCGTAGACGCTGCGGCCGTAGTCCTCGTTGTGGACCGGCGACTTGTCCGGCGCGTAGCGCGGCGCCTTGTCGAGCTGGCCGGCTTCGAGCGGGACGACGTAGCCGTCCTTGTCGGTGTCGTAGGTCAGCAGGTTCCAGGGCACGGGGTAGCGATCGGTCCCCAGGCCGAGGAAGCCGCCGAACTCGAGCGTGGCGTAGCGCACCTGGCCCGAGCGCTTGTCGATCACGATCTCGTCGATCGAGCCTAGCTTGTCTCCGTTGGGGTTGTAGACGGCGGTGCCTTCCACCCGCTTGGACGAAATGACGGGGTTGCTCATCGTGGATCCTCCAGCGGCGTCGCGCGCGGACGACATGCCTTGTGCGTTCGCGGCGCCATGCCTTGTTTTCGCGCAGATCCGGCGGCCCGGCCATCGGACCGGGGGAACAAGTCTTGTAGGAGGATCCGGTCAGCCCAGTTCGGCCCAGACGGGAGCGTGGTCGCTTGCCTTCTCGACGCCGCGCATCTCTCGGTACACGCCCGCCGCCTTCAGGCGCTTCGCTGCCGCCGGGTTGAGCAGCAGGAAGTCGATCCGCAGGCCGGCATTGCGCGGCCAGCGCTGGCGGAAGTAGTCCCAGAAGGTGTACATCGGCTGGCCCGGATGCAGGTGGCCCACCGCGTCCGTCCAGCCCTGGGCCAGCAGGGTGCGCCAGGCGGCGCGCGACTGCGGCTGCAGCAGCGCGTCGTCGAGCCAGGACTTCGGGTTGTAGACGTCGGCGACCTCGTCGGTGGGCACCACGTTGAAGTCGCCCGCGAGGATCACCGGCTCCGGCAGCTTGACCAACTCGGCCGCGCGCCGGTGCAGCCGCTCGAACCAGGCGAGCTTGTAGTCGAACTTGGGGCCGGGCTGCGGGTTGCCGTTGGGAAGGTAGAGGCAGGCCACCAGCACGCCTTCGACCGCCGCCTCGATGTAGCGGCTCTGCGTGTCCTTCGCGTCGCCGGGCAGGCCCCGCATCACCTCGAGCGGCGTGCCTTCACGCGCGAGGATGGCCACGCCGTTGTAGGCCTTCTCGCCGCACCAGACCGCGCCGTAGCCCACCTCCAGCAGGGCCTCGGCCGGGAAGGTGGCCTGCGAGGTCTTGAGCTCCTGCAGGCAGACGACGTCGGGCGCCGCCTCGGCCAGCCAGTTCTTGAGCACGGGCAGGCGGCCGTTGACGCCGTTGATGTTGTAGGTCGCGATCTTCATGGGCAAGGCCTCCTGGGCTCAAGGTAGCACGATGGCCTGCGAGAGGTGGGAGTAGACGGCCGAGATGCGGCGCAGGTGCCGGGCCTCGGGATGCGTGAGCAGCCAGAGCTCGGTCTCGGCGCCTTCCAGCGGCTCGCTCAGGCGCTTGAGGTCGCGGCGCGCCTCGCCGAGGAAAAGCGGCAGGATGCCCACGCCCAGGCCGAGCGAGAGCAGCTCGGCGACGGTGACGATGCTGTTGGTGCGAAGTCGCGGCGTCACCTTGGGATAGTGGCGCTTGCGCCAGACGACCGATGGGTGCTCGGGCAGGGCATCGTCCACCGCGATCCACGCGGCGCGGCCGGCGTCGACGTCGGCCAGACTGCGCGGCCCGCCGCGCTTCGCGCCATACAGCGCCACGCGCAGCAAGCCCAGTGCCCGGCCCACCAGGTGCTGCGGCGGGCGCTTGGTGGCGCGCACCGCGATGTCGGCATCGCGCCGCGTGAGGCTGGCAAGCTCGTTGCCCGCCTGCAGCTCGAACTCGAGCAAGGGGTGCTGCAGTTGAAGGGCCTTCAATGCCGGCGCGACAAGGCCGTTCAACACGCTGTCGGTGGTCGTCAGCCTCACGGCGCCGGCGAGCTGCGCCGGCTCGCTGGCCGTGGCCGCGCGGGCGGCCTCGATGGCGGCCTCGACCTGCTCAGCCTGCGTGGCCAGTGTCTGGGCCAGCTCGTTCGGCAGGTAGCCGGAGCGCGAGCGCTCGAACAACGGCTGCCCGAGGCCGCGCTCCAGCCGCTGCAGCGCGCGGAAGACGGTGGAGGCATCGACACCCAGCCGCTCGCCCGCCGCCGCGAGCGTTCCGCCGCGCGACAGGGCCAGCACCGTCTCAAGATCCGCGGCGCCGATCTCGTATTGCGTTCGTGCAATCAATCCATTCACCGTTGCGTATGGCGGTTTCCGCGGTGCAATCCTACAGTCGGCCTGCCCAAACCAACAAGGAGTCTTTCGATGACGACGCTCTACTACGCCCCCGGCGCCTGCTCGCTGGCCGTCCACATCGCCTTGCGCGAGCTCGGCCTGCCCTTCGACACGGTGAAGGTCGACCTCGCGACGCACACCACGGCCGACGGCCGCGACTACCGCGAGATCTCGCCGCGCGGCTACGTGCCCCTGCTGCAACTGGACGACGGCTCCCGCCACACCGAGGCGGGCGCGTTGCTGCAATACCTGGCCGACCAGGGGCCGGCCCGCGCGCTGATCGGCGAGCCCGGCACGGCCCACCGCCTGGCGGTGACGGAGTGGGTGAGCTTCGTCGCCACCGAACTGCACAAGACCTTCAGCCCCTGGCTCTGGCACAAGGAGACGGCCGATTCCACCCGCCAGGCCGTCCGCGACAAGCTGGCTGTGCGCTTCGCCGAGCTCGATGCGCGGCTGGCGCTGCAGGACTGGCTGGCGGGCGAGTTCAGCATCGCCGATGCCTACGGCTTCACCATCGTCAACTGGTCCAACTTCCTCGGCATCTCGCTCAAGCCTTACCCGAGCCTTCAGGCGTGGCTGGCGCGCGTGGCGGCACGGCCCGCGGTGAAGGAGGCGCTGGTCGCGGAGGGGCTGGCGAAGTAGCCTCGCCTGCCCACCGTTCACCTTGTACTTGTCGACGGGCGTGTTGCGAGGTCCCTCGCCTTCGACAGGCTCAGGCCGAACGGTGGAGGGGTGCGGGTCGGGCACCACCGTTCCGTTCACCCTGAGCTTGTCGAAGGGCCCCGTGTCGAGGTCTCTCGCCTTCGA
>CAMLGG010000004.1 GCA_946479475.1 uncultured Ideonella sp.
CCTTCAGCGCGGTGGAGTTCATCACGCCCCAGCCCCACAGCAGCACGTAGTCGGGGCGCTGCTGGCGCACCTGCAGCCAGGCCGACTTCTGCTCGACGCCGGGCGCCGTGACGGGGATCTTCAGCAGCTCGAAGCCGTGCATGCGGGCGCGCTCCTCGAGCAGGGGCATCGGCTCCTTGCCGAACGGGCTGTCGTGGTAGACCAGCGCGATCTTCTTGCCCTTGAGCTTGTCCAGCCCGCCTTCCTTCTTGGCGATGTGCTGGATGAGGATGTCGGCCGCCGTCCAGTAGCTGCCCATGAGCGGGAAGTTCCACTTGAACACGCCGCCATCCTGCGAGGCCGCGAGGCCGTAGCCGAGGGTGATCAGCGGGATCTTGTCGGCGGGCACCTTGTCGGTCAGCGCGAAGGTGATGCCCGTGGCCTGCGGGTCGATCACGCTCGCGCCCTTGCCCTTCAGGCGCTCGTAGCATTCGACGCCCTTGTCCGTGGCATAGCCGGTCTCGCACTCCTCGAAGGTGAGCTTGACGCCGTTGATGCCGCCGTCGCGGGCGTTGATCATCTTGATGTAGTCCTGCTTGCCGTTGGCCCACGGCGTGCCGTTGGGCGCGTAGGGCCCGGTGCGGTAGACGAGCAGCGGAAAGAACTGCTCCTTGGCCTGGGCGAAGCTCGCGGCCGGCGTGAGCGCCGCCAGGCCGGCAGCCGCGAGCAGCGCTGCACTGGCCAGGGTCTTGAACTTGTTCGACATGTCTACCTCCGGGGGGTGGATGGAAAGCGGCAGGTTCGCCCTGCTTCGACGGGAATTCAATGGGGGAAAGGCCAGAGCCTCAGCTTCTCGCGCGCGGTGGACCACAGCCGCGCGATGCCGTGCGGCTCGACGATCAGGAAGAACACGATCAGCGCGCCGAAGATCATCGAGGTCAGGTGCGAGGCCAGCGCGGTGTCGATCGGGATGCCCAGCGCAGAGGGCAGGGCGTCGAGGAAGATCGGCAGCAGAACGATGAACGCGGCGCCGAAGAACGCGCCGGCGATCGAGCCCAGGCCGCCGATGATGACCATGAACAGCAGCTGGAAGGAGCGGTCCACCGAGAAGGCCGCCGGCTCCCACGAGCCCAGGTGCACGAAGGCCCACAGCCCGCCGGCCACGCCGACGATGAAGGAGCTGACCGCGAAGGCCGAGAGCTTGGCGTAGACCGGCCGGATGCCGATCACCGCCGCCGCCACGTCCATGTCGCGCATGGCCATCCATTCGCGGCCGATGTGGCCGCGCACCAGGTTCTTAGCCATCAGCGCGAACAGGGTCACGAAGGCCAGGCAGAACAGGTACTTCTGCGCCGGCGATTCGATGGGCAGCCCGAAGACGTTCAAGCCCGCGACGCTGACCGAGCCCGAAGACGAATCGTTGGTGAACCAGCGGATGCGCAGGAAGGCCCAGTCGGTGAAGAACTGCGCCGCCAGCGTGGCCACCGCGAGGTACAGCCCCCGGATGCGCAGCGAAGGGACGCCGAAGAGAACACCCACCACCGTCGAGCACGCGCCGCCGAGCAGCAGCGCGGCGATGAGCGGCATGCCTTCGATGCGGACGAAGAAGTTGTAGGCGCCGTAGGCCCCGATGGCCATGAAGGCCCCCGTGCCCAGCGAGATCTGGCCGCAGTAGCCGACGAGGATGTTCAGGCCCAGCGCGGCGAGCGACAGGATGAGGAAGGGGATCAGGATGGCGCGCAGCGCGTACTCGCTGGCCACGAAGGGCACGGCGACGAAGGCCAGCGCCAGAAGCGCGAGGATGACCGCGCGGTCCTGCACGACCGGGAAGATCTGCTGGTCGGCGCGGTACGAGGTCTTGAACTGGCCGTTTTCGCGGTAAATCATGCCCCCACGCTCCCTCTGGTCGCTGCCCCCCGAGGGGGCTCGCGCAGCGGACCGGCAGAGCCGGATCCGCGCACGCCACTTGGTTGAAAAAGCACTGTCACGGTCGGCTCAGACGCGATCGATGATCTTCTCGCCGAACAGCCCTTGCGGCCTGAACAGGAGGAACAGCAGGGCCAGGACGTACGCAAACCAGATCTCGATCCCGCCGCCCAGCGAGGGCCCGATGTAGACCTCCGACAGCTTCTCGCCCACGCCGATGATCAGGCCGCCGACGATCGCGCCGGGCACAGAGGTCAGCCCGCCGAGGATGACCACGGGCAGGGCCTTCAGGGCCACCTGCGACAGCGAGAACTGCACGCCCAGCTTGCTGCCCCAGATGATCCCGGCGACCAGCGCGGCGAAGCCGGCGACCGACCACACGATGACCCAGATGCGCGAAAGCGGGATGCCGATGGACAGCGCGGCCTGGTGGTCGTCCGCCACGGCGCGCAGCGCCCGGCCGGTGGCCGTCTTCTGGAAGAACAGGCTGAGGCCCGCGACGAGCGCGGCGGAGATCAGCGCGGCGTAGAGGTCCTCCTTGTTGACCAGCACGCCACCCTGGAAGGTGTTCTCGAACAGGAAGATCGGATCCTTCGGCATGCCGATGTCGATCTTGTAGATGTCCGAGCCGAACAGCGTCTGGCCGAAGCCGTCCATGAAGTAGCTGATGCCGAGGGTGGCCATCAGCAGCGTGATGCCTTCCTGGTTGACCAGCTTGCCGAGCACGAAGCGCTCGACGACCCAGGCGACTCCGACCATCAGCAGCATGGCCGTCGCGAAGGCCATCAGGTTGGCCAGGATCGCATTGTCGAAGTGCAGCCACTTCGGGTACCACTCCGAGAAGCGCGCCATCGCCAGCGCCGCGAAGAGAACCATCGCGCCCTGGGCGAAGTTGAAGACGCCCGAGGCCTTGAAGATCAGCACGAAGCCCAGCGCGATGAGCGAATAGAGCATGCCCGCCATCAGGCCGCCGAAGAGTGTCTCTAGAAAGAATCCCATGGACGACCTCAGTGGGTGGTGCCGAGGTAGGCGGCGATGACGTCGGGATTGCCGCGAACCTCTTCGGGCGGCCCGTCGCCGATCTTCTTGCCGTAGTCGAGCACGACGACGCGGTCGGAGATGTCCATCACCACGCCCATGTCGTGCTCGATCAGCACGATGGTGGTGCCGAACTCGTCGTTCACGTCGAGGATGAAGCGGCACATGTCCTGCTTCTCCTCCACGTTCATGCCGGCCATGGGCTCGTCGAGCAGCAGCACCGAGGGCTCCATCGCGAGTGCGCGGCCGAGGTCGACGCGCTTCTGCAGGCCGTAGGGCAGGCGGCCGACGGGGGTCTTGCGCCAGGCCTGGATCTCGAGGAAGTCGATGATGCGTTCGACGAACTCGCGGTGCGCCACCTCCTCGCGCTCGGCCGCGCCCCAACGGATGGCCTGCTGGAAGAGGTTGGTCTTCATCTTCAGGTTGCGGCCGGTCATGAGGTTGTCGACCACGCTCATGCCCTTGAACAGCGCCAGGTTCTGGAAGGTGCGCGCGACACCCATCTCGGCCACCTGGCGCGAGTTCATGTGCTTGAAGGTCTGGCCGCGGAAGGTGATCTGGCCCTCCTGCGGCACGTAGACGCCGTTGATGCAGTTGAGCATCGAGCTCTTGCCGGCGCCGTTGGGGCCGATGATCGCCCGCACCTCGTGCTCGCGCACGTCGAAGCTGATGTCGGTCAGGGCCTTCACGCCGCCGAAGCGAAGGCTGATGTTCTGGACGTCGAGGATGACGTCGCCGATGTTCCGGGAAGTGCTCATCACGCGGCCTTCGCGAGCGTCTTGGAATCGGCCCGCAGCGGGGCCGGCATGGCCTCGGGCGTCACGACGGTCACGCGCACGTCCTGGATCTTCAGCGTCGCGCTGACCGAGCCGGTGCGCCCGTCCTCGAACTTCACCGCCGTCTCGATGAACTGCTCGGGCCGGCCCTCGTACATCGCATCGACCAGCACCTGGTACTTCTCGGCGATGTAGCCGCGGCGGACCTTGCGGGTGCGCGTGAGCTCGCCGTCATCCGCGTCGAGCTCCTTGTGCAGGATGAGGAAGCGGTGGATCTGGCTGCCGGCGAGCAGCTGGTCGCGCGCCAGGTCGGCATTGACCTTCTCGACGCAATCGCGGATGAGCTCGTAGACCTCCGGCTTGGCGGCCAGATCGGTGTAGCCCGCATACGCGAGGTTGCGCCGCTCGGCCCAGTTGCCCACCGCCTCGAAGTCGATGTTGATGAAGGCGCAGACCTTCTCGCGCTTGTCGCCGAAGGCCACTGCCTCCTTGATGTGCGGGAAGAACTTCAGCTTGTTCTCGACGTACTTGGGCGCGAACATCGCGCCGTCGTTGGGCCCGCCCATCAGGCGCCCGACATCCTTGGCGCGGTCGATGATCTTCACGTGCCCGTCGGCATCCAGGAAGCCGGCGTCCCCGGTGTGGTACCAGCCGTCGGCCGTCAGCACCTCGGCCGTCGCCGCCGGATTCTTGTAGTACTCCTTGAGCAGGCCGGGCGACTTGACCAGCAGCTCGCCCGAGTCCGACAGGCGGATCTGCACGCCGTCGACCGGCACGCCCACCGTGTCGGCCCGCGCCTCGTGGTCGGGCTGCAGGCAGACGAACACGGCGGTCTCGGTCGAGCCGTAGAGCTGCTTGAGATTCACGCCGATGGAGCGGTAGAAGCTGAACAGGTCGGGGCCTATCGCCTCGCCCGCCGTGTAGGCCACCCGCACGCGAGACAGGCCCAGCGTGTTGCGCAAGGGGCCGTAGATCAGCAGGTTGCCCAGCGCGTAGTGCAGGCGGTCGAGCCAGCCCACCGGGCGGCCGTCCATCAGCGCCGGGCCGACGCGCCGCGCCAGCGCCATGAAGTGATGGAACAGCGCGCGCTTGGGGGCGGCCGCATCCTCCATCCGGATCATCACCGCGGTCAGCATGCCTTCGAAGATCCGCGGTGGCGCAAAGTAGTAGGTCGGGCCGATCTCCTTCATGTCGATCGACACCGTCGCCGCCGACTCGGGGCAGTTGACGATGTAGCCGCAGGCCAGCCACTGCGCGAAGCTGAAGATGTTCTGGCCTATCCAGGCCGGCGGCAGGTAGGCCAGCACCTCCTCGCACTCGGTCAGCTTGTCGAAGCTCCTGCCGGCCGCGGCGCGGTCCAGCAGCGAGAAGTGCGTGTGCACCACGCCCTTCGGATGGCCGGTGGTGCCCGAGGTGAAGAACATCGCCGCCACGTCGCTGGCCTGGCCCAGCCCCACCTCGTGGGCGAAGAGCGCCGGATGGGCACGGTCGTGCGCCTGGCCCTCCTCCAGCAGGGCCTGCAGCGGTGCCAGACCCGGCTCGGCATAGTTGCGCAGGCCGCGAGGATCGTCGTACCAGATGCGCTGCAGGCCGGGGCATTGCGAGCGGATCTCGAGCAGCTTGTCGACCTGCTCCTGGTCCTCCACCACCGCGAAGCGCACCTCGGCGTTGTTGATCGGGAAGACGAACTCGGTTGCGACCGCGTCCTGGTACAGCGGGACGGGGACGGCGCCCAGGGCCTGCGCGGCCAGCATCGCCGCATACAGGCGCGGCCGGTTGTCGCCGATCACCACGACGTGCTCGCCGCGCTTCAATCCGGCGGCCGCGAAGCCGCAGGCCAGGTGGCGAACGCGGCCGGCCAGCTGCGACCAGGTGGTCGTCTGCCAGATGCCGTACTCCTTCTCGCGCAGCGCCGGCGCATCCGGGCGCCTGGCGGCATGCTCCAGCATCAATCGCACGAAGGTCGTCTGCACGCGCTTGGTCTCCTGTCACCTCGGCGCCGGGAGTTCCGGGCCGATGTTCGATGCAAAAGATGCTAGGCCGAAGTTTGACGCCATGTTGTCGGTTGGACGACAATCTTCGCGCCTGCCCTGTCCGGACTTTCCCGCATCGCCCATGCCCGCCCACGACGCCCGGCCCCTGCGCGAACGTGCCCGCGCGCCCAGCGAGGCCGAGCTTGCCGGCATCCCCTGGCTGGCCGTGCTGGAGCCCGACGACCAGCGGATGGTCCGTGGCAGCATCGTGCTGGCCCATGCCGGCCCCGGCGAGCAGATCTGCCGCATCGGGCGGTCGGCGACCTACTGGTTCGGCGTGGTGGACGGGCTGCTGAAGATGAGCAACGAGCCGGGAGCAGGCGCGCCCGTCACCTTCACCGGCGTGCCGCCGGGCGCCTGGTTCGGCGAGGGCACGCTGCTCAAGCGCGAGCCCTACCGCTACAACATCGAGTCGCTTCGCAAGAGCACGGTAGCGGGCCTGCCGGTCGATGCCTTCCACGACCTGCTCGCGCGCAGCATCCCGTTCAACCGCTTCGTGCTGAACCAGCTCAACGAGCGGCTGGGGCAGTTCATCGCCGCCCGCGAGACCGATCGCCTGAACGACCCGGATGCGCGGGTGGCCCGCAATCTCGCCGCGCTGTTCCACCCCGTGCTGTATCCCGGCGTCGGCCAGCTGCTGCGCATCACCCAGCAGGAGCTGGGCTACCTGGTGGGCCTTTCGCGCCAGCGGGTCAACGAGGCGCTGCAGGCGCTGCAGGAGCGGGGGCTCATCGCGGTGGAGTACGGCGGGGTCCGCGTGCTCGACCTGAACGGCCTTCGCAGCTATGCGCCCGAGTCGCAGGCGAAGTAGCGGTTCGCCTCGCACGGGCAGGCGGGCGTCTCCCCGTTTCACTGGTTAGGGATTTCGCGCCCGGACATCGCTGCTAACCTTTTTCCAGGTGACCGTGCCACAGGGAGGCGTCGGGCCGTTTCGGCGCGATGAAGCGCAGGCAGGAGCGAGGTCATGAAGCTTGCAAGGCGAAGCGCGCCCGTCAGGGCGCTCTGGGTTCTGGTGCTGCTCGCGGTGTCCACGGCGGCGATGGCGGAGCTGCCGCGCTACCGCGTGACGCCCGTGGTCAGGCCGGTTCGCGGTGGCGACCAGGACATCCTCTGGTTCTCCGGCGTGGCCTTCAACAACAGCGGGACGATCCTGGTCCAGGGCACCCAGTACGCCAACCCATACAGCTGGTACGAGACCTACGACAAGAACGGCGCCTACCTGCAGTGGCTGGGCGGCGCGGACAAGTACGGCTGGGCGGGGTACGGCCGCATCAACAACCGGGGCGACGTGGCGGGCTCGGCCACGCACGACTGGGGCGTCGTGCAGGGCGTGGTCCTGAAGGACCAGGGTTTCGGGGCGCTCATCCACGGGTTCAACGAGGACGTGTACAACGGCTACTACTCGGACGCCTGGGCCTACGGCCTGAGCGACAGCGGCCATGTCGTCGGGCAGGCCACCGGCAGCCTCGACGGCCGCGTGCGCGCCTACCTGTGGCAAGGCGGCGTCCAGCAGGAGATCGGTACCTTCGGCGGCGCCAGGAGCTCGGCCGTCGCCGTCAACAACAACGGCGTTGCCGTCGGCACGGCGGACCTGCCCGACGGCAGCTACCACGGCTTCGTCTTCCGCCAGGGCGTGATGCACGACCTCGGCACGCTGGGCGGCGCGCTTTCATGGGCCAGCGCGATCAACGACAGGGGGCAGGTGGTGGGCGGCGCGCAGCTGGCCGACGGCAGCAGCCGGGCCTTCGTCTACGCGAAGCGCTCGATGACGGTGCTGCCCACGCCCGAGGGTGCTCCCGCTTCGGCCTGGGACATCAACCGCGCCGGCCTCGTGCTTGGCGCCTACACGACCGACCGCTCGCGCCCCTTCCTCTTCGATGGCAGCGAGCTGCGCGCCGTGGAAGACCTGCTGACCGACCACGCCCGCGCCACCTGGACGCTCACCGGGGTGAGCGCCGTCAACGACAAGGGCTGGCTGCTGGCCAGCGGCCACCAGGCGGGTGACCTGCACGACACCGTGCTGCTGCTCAGGCCCGTGCGCGTGACCCCCTGACCGGGCCGGCTCCGGTCAGCCGGCCCAGGCCGCGCCCAGTGCTCGCGTCAGTTCCGCGGCCGGGACTTCGCGGCATCCGCTGCGGTTCTGGCCCGACCACAGGGGCGTGAAGTCCGCGTGGCCGCGGGCCTCGGCCCAGGCCCGCAAGGGCGCGATCGACGTCGCGGCCAGGGGAAAGGCCGGCACCAGCGTGTTGACCGGCCCCCAGTCGCGCACCGCCCGGTTGACGATGCTGCGCGCGGGCCGGCCGGTGAAGACGTTGGTGAGCACCGTCGGCGCATCGGTCTTCAACGCGGCCCGGTGCAGCGGGTGCGTGGTGGCCTCGTCGCACAGCAGGTAGGCTGTGCCGACCTGCACGCCCGCCACGCCCAGCTCGCGTGCGGCGCGGACGGCCGCCGCGTCCGCGATGCCGCCTGCGGCGATGACCGGGACACGCACCGCGCGCACGACCAGCGGCCAGAGCGCGAAGCCGCCCAGCTGCAGGCTCGGATCATGGTCGAGGAAGTGGCCGCGGTGGCCGCCGGCCTCCAGGCCCTGCGCGACGATCGCATCGACGCCGTGGGCCTCCAGCCAGCGCGCCTCGTCGACCGTCGTCGCCGTTGCCACGACCTTCGTACCCCAGCCCTTCACGCGCGCGAGCACCTCCGGCGCGGGCAGCCCGAACTGGAAGCTGGCGACCGCCGGGCGGAAAGGCTCGACGACATCGGCCAGATCGTGGCTGAAGGGGGAACGGCCGGCGGCAGGAGGCAGCTGCCGCACGTCGATGCGGGCTTCTTCGTAGGCCGGGCGCAGCACCTCGCGCCATCGCGCCTCGCGGGCGCTGTCCGGCCGCGGCGGCACGTGGCAGAAGAAGTTGACGTTGAACGGGGCGCCCGACGTGGCTGCCGCCAGCGATTTCAGCTCACTGGCGAGTTGCTCGGGCGAGAGCAGGCCGCTGGGGAGCGCTCCCAGGCCGCCGGCATGGCAGACGGCGGCCGCGAGGGCGTGGCCTTGCGAGCCCGCCATGGGCGCCTGCAAGAGCGGGTGGGCGATGCCGAGCCAGCGCGCGAGGTCCATGGCTTTCTCCCTGCTCCATGTTGTGGACCTCAGTCTCGCCGGTGGATGAGCCTCTGCAGCCACGGTGTGAGCAACAGCAGCAGCACCCCCGCGCCCAACGACGAGCCGAGCAGGAAAACATACAGCGGAATGCCGCTGCCGGCGAGCAGCCCTTCGAGAGCCCCCGCCAGGTAGTTGGCCACGCCGATCGCCATCAGCCACACGCCCATCAGCAGGCCCAGCAGCCGTGCCGGAGCGGCGTGCGAGACCAGCGAGAGGCCCACCGGCGACAGCATCAGCTCGCCGATGGTGTGCAGCAGGTAGACGATGGCCAGCCAGTGCGGCCCGACCGGGCCGAGCGCCTCGGCGCGCCGCTGCGCCAACACCATCACCACGAAGCCGAGCCCCAGGACGATCATGCCGAGGCCCTGCTTGGCGGGATCGGGCAGCGCGAAGCGCGAGCGGTCCAGCCACGTCCACAGCGACGAGAACAGCGGCCCCAGCAGGACGATGCCCAGCGGGTTGATCGACTGGAACCAGCTGGCCGGGATCTCGAGGCCGAAGGCGTGGCGGTCGGTCTGCGTGTCGGCGAACAGCGTCATCGTCCCGCCGGCCTGCTCGAAGCCCATCCAGAAGAAGATGACGAAGAAGGCGACGACGCCGATGGCCACCAGGCGCCCCGTCTCGGCGCGCGTCAGCGCCTGCGCGTGACCTTCCGGCGGACGCAATGCCGCCCATCCGCACAACACGAGCAGGCCCAGGCCGATGACGAGCTTCAACGCCCACGGCAGCGGGTGCCAGAGCGCGCCCAGCCAGGGCGCTGCCGCCAAGAGCGCGAGCATGCCCACGATGCTCGCGATGCAGAAGGCCACGACCAGCGGGGCGTCCTTCCAGCCCACCGGCGACTGGCCCTCGCGCAGGCCCGCCGAGCCGAGCAGGCGCTGGCCCATGCAGAGCACCGCCATGCCTATCGCCATGCCCACGCCCGCGCTCGCGAAACCCCAGTGCCAGCCCAGGCGCTCGCCGAGCGTGCCGGCCACCAGCGGCGAAAGGAAGGCCCCCAGGTTCACGCCCATGTAGAAGATCGTGTAGCCGCCGGCGCGGCGAGGGTCGTCCTCGTCCGGATAGAGCATGCCCACCATCGAGGTGGTGTTGGGCTTGAAGAAGCCGTTGCCGACGATCAGCAGGCCCATCGCCAGGTGCAGCAGCGAGGGCACGGCCATTGCGAAGTGGCCCAGCATCATGATGGCCGCGCCGATGACGGCCGCCAGCCGCGCGCCCAGCCAGCGATCGGCGGCCGCGCCGCCGATCAGCGGCGTGACGTAGACCAGTCCGGTGTAGATGCCGTAGAGCTCCAGCGCGTCGCTGCGCTGGTAGCCCAGCGCGTTGACCAGGTACAGCACGAGCAGCGCCCGCATGCCGTAGTAGCTGAAGCGCTCCCACATCTCGGTCATGAAGATGACCTTCAGGCCGGCGGGATGGCGCATGGCTTCGGAGGCCGGCGCGCCTTCGGCCGGCAAGGTGGTACTGCTGGAAATCATCTGGAGGAATCCACGTTGCGGATGCCGGCGGCCACGTGGCCCGAGGGCACGTGCGGCGCGGCGTTGGCGACGTGGCCGGTCTGGTCGTCGAAGAAGAAATCCGGCTCGAACTCGCGCAGGAAGGGACCCTTGGCCAGGCCGCCCAGGAAGATGGCCTCGTCGACCTCGATCTGCCAGTCCATCAATGTGCGGATCGCGCGCTCGTGGGCCGGCGCGCTGCGCGCGGTCACCAGCGCAGTGCGCAGGTGCGTGCCGCCGGCGCCGGCGCTGCGCTGCAGGCGGTGCAGCGCCTCCAGCAGCGGCTTGAAGGGGCCGGGCGGCAGCGGCGTGGTGGCGCGGCTGACCTCGTGGCGCTGGAAGGCTGCGAGCCCGTCGCGCTGGTAGACGGCTTCGGCCTCGTCGGAGAACAGCACGGCGTCGCCGTCGAAGGCGATGCGCAGTTCATCCGGATGGGCGGCGGAGGCCCGGGCCGAATGCGGGTACACCTGCGCCGCCGGCACGCCCGCATCGAGCGCCTGTCGCACGTCGGCGAGGTTGGCCGAGAGGAACAGCTGCGCGCCGAGTGGCCGCAGGTAGCGCCAGGGACTCTGGCCGCGGGTGAAGGCGCCGCGCTCTATCGTCAGCCCGTAGTGCTGCGCCGAGCGGAAGACGCGCATGCCGGAGACCGGGTCGTTGCGCGAGAGGATGACGACCTCGACGTTCGGTGCGGCCGGATCGACGTTGAAGCTCAGCAGCTTCTGGACGAGCGAGAACGCGACCCCCGGCAGGGCGGGCTGGTCCAGGCGCTGCAGCTGCAGCTGCATGTAGGCGCGGTCGTCATTCGCTTCGAAGACCTGGTTTTCTTCCTCGAAGTCGAACAGCGCGCGGGAGGACAGGGCGACGACGAGTCGACCATCGAGAGAGGCGGGCATCGGCGGATCATAGAGGGCGCCGTGGGGCGCCCTGCACGATCCGTCACTCCATGGGGGTGAGCAGGAAGATGCGGTAGTCGCCGTCGCCGCGCCGGCCGTAGCCGGTGATCTGGCCGGACTTGTTGATGCTCGTGGCGCAGGTCAGCTCCCAGCCGGCGCCGGTGGCGGGGTCCAGCATGCCGGTGAGGCGGCGCGGGGCCTTGCCGCCCGGCCAGATCACCGCCATCTCGCGGCGTCGGTCCCACTGCTTCTCGCAGCCGACGATGTCGCCGTGCAGGTTGATGGAGGTCGCGTGCGCCTTGGCGGCCTCGGTCACGGTGCCCAGGTCGGTGGCCGCGCCGCCGCGGAACAGCAGCGGCCGGCCGCCCCCGTCGTCGTCGCCCACGGCATCGCCCAGGTCGTTCACGTCGAAGGCCCGCCCGGGCCGGCCCGCCGCATCCAGCTCGCGCATGCCGCTGCCGTCGTGGATGAAGGCGTAGTTGGGGCCGTACATGACCTTGCTCGCGTAGCCCACCGCCCAGCCGCTGTCGTTGATGGCCGTCGCCACCGCATCGGTGTCCTCGCCGCCGAGCTTGCCCAGTTCGGTGACCTCGCCGTGCCGCGTCACGACAATGGCGCGCGTGTGAGAAGGCCCGTTGTGCGTCCTCGGCCAGTAGTAGGCGGTCGCCAGGCCCTGGCTGTTGATGTCGGTGAAGTCGCTGTGCAAGCCCAGCCGCAAGGGCCTGCGCGGCACGCCGTCGGCGCGCCAGCGGCAGCCCAGGTCGCGGTACTCGTAGTCGGACAGGCCCTGGCAATAGCCGCCCAGCTCGCCCTTGTCCGACAGCGCGTGGACGATGTTCCAGCCGTTGCCTTGAACGGGCAGCAGGTGCAGTCCCGCATCGTCATAGATGAAGGCGCGGAAATCGGAGCCGTCGAACATCGAGCCGCCGACGGCGCCGTGGTTGTTGACCCGCGGTGAGACTTCGTAGGCGTTGGCCGGAGCCACGTCCGTGAGCCGGTAGGTCGTGTGCGCGCCGGCGGCAAGCGCCCAGAGTCCTGCGAACAGGGTGGCGCACGTTCTGAAGCGAAAGTCCAAGGTCGTCCTCCTTCAAGCGTCCGACGCCCACCTGGCGCGGCTCGGGACGCAGTCTCCCCAGAGGACGAGGGGGCCGGCATCCCCACTTCGCAGGGGCCGGCGGCAGCGCACTTCCCTATGTCAGGGGGGTCAGTGCACGAACCCGATCGCCCCCTTCTTCGACGAGGCGGCGGGCAGGTCGCGCGGCTCGACGGCATCGCGGCCGTCCAGGCGGGCATTGCCGAAGCCGGTCATCCAGGCCCGGCGCATCTCGCGCGGCGGCATGTCGGCCAGGCGGGCCAGCGTGTCTTCACGCGGGGCGGGCTCGAAGCGGCGGCCCCAGTCGTGCTCGCCGCGGATGCCCTGGTACAGGCGCAGCGCGATCTGGCGCGCGGCATCCGGGTCGGGCATCTGGATCTCGAACACGTTCACCCGGTTGAGGATGGGGTCGGGGATGGCCCTCTCATCGTTCGCGGTGGCCACCCAGATGACCTGGCTGGCATCGATGGGCACCTCGGCGAATTCGTCGGTGAAGCAGCCGGCCGTGTCGTGCTCGAGCAGGCTGTACAGCGAGCCCAGCGGGTCGTAGGCGTGCTCGCCGCGGGCCTTGTCGATCTCGTCGACCACCATCACCGGATTCGCATACGGCCCGTCGATGAGGGTCTCGAACACCTTGCCGGGTCGCGCGCCCTTCCACTGGCTGGAGGCGCCCGAGAGCACCCAGCCGGCGGTCAGCGAGCTCATCGAGACGAATCCCATGCCCGTGCCCAGCAGGTGGGCCACTGCACGGGCGAAGTGCGTCTTGCCGACGCCGGGCGGGCCCAGCAGCAGCATGGGCGTGAGCTCCAGCGCGTCCTTGCTGTCCTGGCACAGTGCGAGCTGGCGCTTCAGGTCGTCCAGCACCTCGTGGAAGTTGGGCAGCTCCTCGTACAGCCTGTCCATCACCGGCAGGCCGGAGGGCTTGACCTGGAAGCGCTCGGGGCCGCGCTCGAGCATCCGCTCGTAGGTGGAGCGAAGCGCCTCGTGCTCGCGTGGAGGCAGCTTCTGCAGCTTCTTCTCGACCTCGTCGACGCGAAAGAGGCTGCGCATGCGCGCGATCGGCAGCATGCCGCTGACTGCAGGCAGGCGTTGGCTGGATGTGGACATGCGGAACCTCCGTCGACATCGAAAACCGGCGCGGGCCGTCGGGATCGAAGATACACCACCGCCGGTGATCCCATTGAAGCAAGTCCGGCGCCAGCCCGAACCGGCGAACAGCGGCGCGAAGGGAAGGCAGTTATCGCGGGGCGCGCGTCTCAGGGTCAACCCCAGGTCGGGGAGCGTGGTCGCGCCGGTGTCGACTTCGCGCATGCGGTAACGAACGGTGGCCGTGCGGTCCGTCACGACCCCGGCCCGCGACCCAGGTGTGGCGCCAGGGCGGCGTGACATTGTTCTCGGCAAGCGAGGTGCCACTCGAGCGGGTGGTGTTGCGAATGCATACACATGAGCTGTGGCGGCGCCGCTGCCTCAAGTGATTCCGTCAAGGGCCGAAGTTACATTTCGGCCGACGCCTGACTCCAGGCCGCCGTCAACCCCTCGAATCGAAGATCCCGGCCGCGCGAACGCGACCTTGCCCGCCCCATGTTTGCTGCCCTGTCCACCCTGTGCTCTCGCTTCACCGGCCCGTCCCGCGCCGCGCAGTCGAGCTCCGGCTGGTGCAGGCGCGAGGAGGCGATCATGGGCACCGCGATCGTCGTCGAGCTGTGGGCCGGCAGCCGCGCGCAAGGCGAGGCCGCGATCGACGCGGTGATGGCGGAGATGCACCGCATCGACCGCGCGATGAGCCCGCACAAGCCCGACTCGGAGCTCTCGCGCATCAACCGCGAGGCGGGCCGGCAGGCGGTGCGGCTTTCGGCCGAGATGTACGCCCTCGTCGGCCGGGCGATCGAGTTCTCGCGCTGGTCCGACGGCGCCTTCGACATCAGCTACGCCAGCGTCGGCCAGCTCTACGACTACCGCGCCGGCATCGCGCCGGACGACGCGGCCGTGGCCCAGGCGCGCGAGGCCATAGGCTGGCAGCAGCTGCTGCTGGACCGCGCTGCCGGCACGCTGCGTTTCGGCCAGCCCGGCATGCGCATCGACCTCGGCGGCTTCGCCAAGGGCCACGCGGTGGACCGCTCGGTCGCGATCCTGCGCGAGCGGGGCATCGCCCACGCCATGGTCAGCGCCGGCGGCGACAGCCACCTGCTCGGCGACCACCGCGGCCGTCCCTGGATGATCGCGGTGCGCGACCCGCGGCAGGAGGCCGGTGCCGTCGCCGTGCTGCCGCTGCAGGACGTGGCAGTGTCGACCTCCGGCGACTACGAGCGCTTCTTCGTCAAGGGCGGCGTGCGCCACCACCACCTGATCGACCCTCGCACCGGCCGCTCCCCGAGCGGCGTGCGCAGCGTCACCATCGTCGCCGACGACGGGCTCACCAGCGAAGCCCTGTCCAAGACCGTGTTCGTGCTGGGCCGCGAGCGCGGCCTGGCCTTGATCGATTCGCTGCCGGGTGTCGACGCCGTCGTGGTCGACGCCCAGGGGCATCTGCATTACTCGGCCGGGCTGCAGCAGCAGGGCTGAACCGAACCACGCCAGAGGAGGGATCCCATGTCATCACCAGCCCTGCCCACCGCCCTGCGCCGCAGCGCCTGGGCCGCCGCCGCGTTGCTCGGCCTCGCTGCCGCCGTGCTGCCCGGCTGCTCCGGCTCGGGCAGCTCCACCTCCAGCGAGGACACGCTGAGCATGGAAGGCGCGATCCCCATCGCCTACGTCAAGCGCGTGAACACCCTCGGCGCCAATCCCACCAACGGCGCGCCGTTCGCGGCCGGCGGCGACCTGATGGTCCAGGAGCTGTCGGCCCCGGGCGCGATCCAGCACAACCTGACCGGGCAGATCACCCAGGGCAAGGGCGACGCCTCCGATCCCGAGGTCTCGTACAACGGCAAGAAGATCGTCTTCTCGCTGAAGTGCCCGACCTCGAACACCTCCCAGGTCGACGGCGTGAAGGCCTGCACCGGCCGCTGGAACATCTGGGAATACGACATGACCGGCGCGACGCTGACCACCGGCAAGCTCCACCGGCTGACCAGCTCGACCGAGGACGACGACGTCGACCCCGCCTACCTGCCCGACGGCCGCGGCTTCGTCTTCTCCTCCAACCGCCAGACCAAGAGCAAGGCCAACCAGGCGCTGGGCCACAGCTACTACGCGCTGGACGAGTACGAGCGCGAGCGGGTCTTCAACCTGCACGCGATGAGCGCGACCGGCACCAACATCCGCCAGCTGTCGTTCAACCAGAGCCACGACCGCAATCCGGTGGTGCGTCCCAACGGCGACATCATGTTCTCGCGCTGGGACCACGTCGGCGGCCGCAACCACTTCAAGATCTTCCGCATGAAGCCCGACGGCACCGACATGTTCGTGCTGTACGGCGCCCACAGCGAGGGCAACAGCTTCCTGCATCCGCGCGACATGGACCCGAACGGCAAGTACGCCGGCTTCGTGTCGTCGGACCTGATGCCTCTTTCGCGCACGAACGAAGGCGGCGGCCTGGTCTTCGTCGACGTCGCCCACTACTCCGAGCAGAACACGCCGGCCAGCCCGGACGTGCCGGCCGAGGGCGGCCAGAGCTATCCGACGGAGCAGGTGCTCAACATCGATCGCGGGCTTTCCCGCTACGGCCGCGTGACGACGCCGTACCCGCTGTGGGACGGGACCGATCGCCTGCTCGTCGCCTACCGCCCCTGCGAGGTGCATCGCGGCAAGGACATCGTGTCCTGCGCCACGCTGACCGAGGACGAGCTCGCGCGCCTGTCGGACGACAACCGAAGCGATGCCGATGTCGCGGCGGACGAGCTGAAGGACGACGTGCCTCCGCCCTACGCCATCTACATGTTCGACCCGGCCAAGCAGACCTGGCTCAACGTGGCCGCCCCGCCGGCTGGCTTCATGTACACCGACCCGGTGCCCATCGTGTCGCGCGCCGCGCCGAACGTGGTGGACCCGACCTCGGTCGACGAGGACCTCGCGAAGCAGAACCTCGGCCTGCTCGAGGTGCGCAGCGTCTACGACACCGACGGCCTGGGCCGCATGGGCGACCCGGCCCTGGCCGAGGCCGACTTCGCGAACGGCTGCACCACGCCCATCCCGAAGACCACGCCCACCGACGCGCAGGACACCCGTGCGCAGGTGGCCGACATCCTGCGGATGAAGGACCCGGCGGACGCCGCCTACCGCTGCAGCCCCGCGCGCTTCATCCGCGCCGTGCGCGCGGTGGCTCCGCCGGCCTCGATGATGGGCCTGCGCGAGGCCATCGGCGAGACCGACTTCGAGCCGCAGCAGATCCTCGGCTACGCGCCGATCGAGCCCGACGGCTCCTTCAAGCTGCACGTGCCGGCCGACACGCCGGTGCTGCTGGCGGTGGTCGACGAGCAGGGCCGCGCCTTCCAGACGCACACCAACTGGATCCAGGTCCGCCCCGGCGAGCGCCGCACCTGCGACGGCTGCCACAGCCCGCGTCGCGGCGGCTCGCTGAACTCCGGCAGCGTGGCCGACACCATGCCCTCGACGCTGCGCGCCGCGCTGGCCAGCCAGCACCAGTCCGGCGAGACCATGGCCTCGACCCGCACGAGGCTCGATCCGGCCGCGCTGAAGCTGGTGGCCGACATGGTCTCCGAAGACGTCTGGGCCGACACCAGCAAGGGCGTGTCCGCCAAGCCTTCGATCTCCATCACCTACGCCGGCCTGGCGACGACCGCGCCCGTCAACGGCGTCATCAACTACCCCGACCACATCCAGCCGCTTTGGACGCGCGACCGCGGCGCCAACACCTGCACCAACTGCCACAACGCTTCCGACGCCAAGCTCGACCTGAGCGCCAGCGTGGCCGGCACCGGCCGGCTGGTTTCGTACGAGAGGCTGCTCGTCGGCGACCCGCTGCTGGATGCGAACGGGCAGCCGGTGACGGCGATCGAGGATGGCGTGCCGGTGCTGCAACGCAAGCCCGCCCTCGTCTTCAACATGGCCAGCGAGGGCGGCGCCCTCGGCCTGGCGCGGCAGAGCCGGCTGGTCGAGATCCTGTCCGGCCAGACGCTTTCGGCCGGGGCCGACGCGCGCACGGCGCACCCGAACCCGCCCGGCACCGCACCCAACCATTCAACAATGCTCAACGCGGCCGAGAAGCGCCTGGTGGCCGAATGGGTCGATCTCGGCGGCCAGTACTACAACAACCCCTTCGACGGCGCGAGCGTGCGAACCGTCACGACACTCAGCCAGGAGAGCTTCGCGGCCAAGGTCAACCCGATCCTTCAAGCAAAATGCGCCGGCTGCCACCAGGCGGTCGGCAGCGACGGGACCCTGGCCTTCCGCAACAACCGCTTCGTGTTGACCGGAGACGTCGAGGGCGATTTCGGTGTCACCCTGACGATGATCTCCAACACCTGCGCGCCGGCCTCGAACTACCTGCTGCAACGGCCATCGACCATCCCCCATCCGGCGGGCGCCACCGGCCAGGCGAGCGCCGTGCTGCCCGCGGGCAGCGCCGACTACACCACGATCTCGAGCTGGATAGCCACCGGCTGCCCGACGCCTTGATGCCCAAAGCCCCGATGACGCCGCCTTCCCGAAGACCATCCCCCCGCGCCGCCGCAACGCTCGCTGCGGCGCTGGCCCTGCTGGCCAGCGGCTGCGGCGGCGGCAGCCCGCTCGGCAATCCGGACGACATCCAGAACCCGCCCGGCAGCACCGGCCGCAAGCTGGCCTTCGCCTACTACCAGCGCTGCATCTTCCCCTTGATGCTGGCCCAGCTGACGACGCCCGGCGGCGGCACTGCCACCTGTGCGGGCGGCGGCTGCCACGACAACACCACCGGCACCGGCGGTGCACTGCGGGTGATCCGCAGCGCGGCCGCGCTCGACGTGACCGACCCGGCCAACACGGCCGAAGTCATTCGCGAGAGCGACATGTACAAGAACTATTACTCGGCCCAGGGCGTCACGATTCCGGGCGAAGCGTTGCAAAGTCGCTTGCTCGCCAAGCCCTTGCTGTTGAACATGCTGCACGGCGGCGGCCAGATCTTCGAGAGCGAAGAAGACCCCAACGCCAGGCTGATCCGCTACTGGATCGAACACCCCGCGCCCAAGGACCAGGACGAGTTCAGCTCGGCCACGTACAGCATGTTCACGCCCGCCGACCCGAACACCGGCACCTGCAAGACCGAATGATGCGTCTGGCCCCACCCGTTGCTGCCGGGCTGGCCGGACTCGCCGTCGCGCTGGGAACGACGGCCGTGCAGGCCCAGGAATCCGCCTCGCCTGCGCCCGCCGCCGAGGCCGCGCCCGCGCAGGCCGGCATGGCCCCTTCGCCCAACGAAGGCGCGGCCGCCAAGGTCGCCCGCGTCCGCGTGACCGGCCCCTACATCGACCTGCGCTCCGGCCCCGGCCGCGGCTATCCGATCTTCTACGCCGCCGAGCGTGGCGAATGGGTGGTGATCGAGCTGCGCCACACCGACTGGTTCAAGGTCCGCACGCCGCGAGGCACCACCGGCTGGGTCTCGCGCGAGCAGATGAAGCAGACGGTGACCGAGGACGGCGTGCCCTTCGAACTGGCCGATCCGACGCTGCAGGACTGGCTGAACCGCCGCTTCGACGTCGGCGCGGGCTACGGCGCGACGCCCAAGGGGACCAAGTCCATGGCCCGGGTCTGGCTGGGCTGGCGTTTCACCGACACCCTGAGCCTGGACCTCAACTACGGCGACGTGCAGACGAACACCTCCACGTCGTCGGTCTGGACGGCCAGCCTGCTGGCCGAGCCCTGGTCCGACAAGCGGCTGTCGCCCTTCGTCGGCGTGGGCGTGGGCCGCTTCGACTACAAGCCGAACCAGACCCTGGTCAACAGCACCCCGCTCGACGGCAACCTCGGCGTGTTCACCCTGGGCGCGCGCTACTTCCTGAGCGGCCGCGTCGCACTGCGGGTGGACTACTCCCGCTACGCCGTCTTCGTCTCCGACTCCGACTACAAGAACTACTCGGCCGGCACGGTCGGGCTGTCCCTGCACTTCTGAAGCGATGCCCATGCGACAACTCGCCTTCACGACCCTGGCTGTGGCGCTGGCCATCAGCGCGGCGCTCTGCACATCGGCCCGCGCGGCCGACGGCAACTCGGCCGACCAGGCCATCGTCCCGCAAGTCGACCGGCGCGAGGTCAAGCTGCCCAAGTTCCCGAACAGCGACTTCGAGATCGGCGTCTTTGGCGGCGTCTACTCGACGCAGAACTTCGGCTCCAGCGCGGGCGGCGGCGTGCGCCTGGCCTACCACATCACCGAGGATTTCTTCGTCGAAGGCTCGGCCGGCACCACCAAGGTCAGCGACGAGGCCTTCCGGCGCATCCTGCCCGGCGGCATCTTCACCGACGGCACCGAGAAGCTGGTCTATTCGAACCTGAACGTCGGCATGAACGTGCTGCCGGGCGAGGTCTTCCTCGGCGGCAGCTACGCCATGCCCTCGCAGGTCTTCATCCTGGCCGGCGGCGGCACCACCCGCTTCAATGGCCAGCGCATGCAGACCGTCGACGTCGGCGTGGGCGTGAAGGTCTACGTCAAGGACTGGTTCGCGGTGCGCGTGGACATGCGCGACAACATCTACACCCTGGACCTGCTGGGCAAGCGTGACCGCACCCAGAACGTCGAGCTCAACGCCGGCCTGTCCTTCCTTTTCTGAAGCGCATGAAAGACTCCCGCTCGAACGACCTCTCGCGCCGCCAGGTGCTGGCGCTCGGCGCCACCGGCACCGCGCTGGCCCTCGGCCTGCCCGCGGCCCAGGCTGCAGTCCCGACGGCCTCGCCGGCACCGGATTTCACGCTGCGCACGCTCGATGGCCCCAACCTGCGCCTGCTCGAGCAACGCGGCAAGGTGGTTCTGCTGAACTTCTGGGCCACCTGGTGCGGCCCCTGCCGCGAGGAGATGCCCCAGCTGAACAAGCTGTACGAGAAGTACCGCCCCTCGGGCTTCACGCTGCTGGGCGTCAACGTCGACGAGGACAGCCGCAACGCCGCCGGCATCGCGGGCCAGATGGGCGTGAAGTTCCCGGTGCTGCTGGACAGCGACAAGCGCGTGAGCAAGCTCTATGACCTCTCGGCCATGCCGTCGACGGTCCTGATCGATCGCGACGGCCGAGTGCGCTTCCTGCACCGCGGCTACAAGAGCGGCACCGAGAACGAGTACGAGCAGCAGATCCGCACGCTGCTGAGGGAAGCATGAGCGTCCCTCGCGTCATGGTGCCGGTCGCTTGCGCCCTGGCGCTTCAGGCCTGCGCTCCCGTCGAGCCCTGGGTCAAGCCCTACGAGCGCGAGCGCCTGGCCGATCCGATCATGCAGCTGTCCCGCGACACGCTGGCCGAGCGGCATCGTGACCACGTCTACACGGTCCGCGAAGGTGCCAGGGGAGCAACAGGCGTCCAAGGAGGCGGGTGTGGCTGCAATTGACGCGCTTCGCCGCCTGCTGGCCGGCTGCGGCCGCGTGCTCGGAATCTTCGGCGGCGTGGCCGGCGCGGCTCACGCGGTCGACCTCCCGCCCGACCACGCGGAGGCGATGCTGCACGTGTACGACGGCGGCGGCGTGAGGGCCGTGGGCCCGGCGCTGCTCGTCCGCAAGAGCCTGATGGACAAGGTCTCGCTGTCGGCGGACTACTACGTCGATGCGGTCAGCAACGCCTCAATCGACGTCGTCACCCAGGCCAGCAAGTACAGCGAGACGCGCCAGCAGCTGAACCTCGGCCTGGACTATGCGGTGCGCGATTCGCTCATCCACCTGTCCGGCAGCAAGAGCGACGAGCCGGACTACAAGGCCGAGACCGTCGGCATCGACGTGTCGCAGGAGGTCTTCGGCGGCATGACCACGGTGAGCCTGGGCTTCACCGAGGGCCACGACGAGGTCGGCCAGAAGGACGTCGGCTTCTTCGACCGGGCCGACCACTGGCAGTACCGGCTCGGCGTGACGCAGATCCTCACCCCGCGCTGGCTGGCCAGCGCCAACGTGGAGGCCATCGCGGACGAGGGCTTCCTCGGCAGCCCCTACCGGGCCGCGCGCGTGTTCGGCGCCTTCGTGCCCGAGCGTGATCCCCGCACCCGTTCGAGCCGGGCGCTGAAGCTGCGCCTGCTCGGCGACGTGAGCGACTGGTTCACCGGCTGGGGAGCGGGGCAGCGTCATGCCCTGCGCGCCGAGTACCGCTACTTCTGGGACAACTGGGCGATCAAGGCCCACACGCTCGAGTTCGGCTACAGCCGCTACTTCGGCGACGCCTGGCTGGCCGACGCCTCGCTGCGCCTGAACCACCAGACCAAGGCGCTGTTCTACAGCGACAACGCCGAGACCGAGACGCTGTACGTGTCGCGCAACCGGCAGCTGGGCACCTTCAACAGCTACAGCCTGGGCGGCCGTGTGAGCTACCTGTACGCCAAGGTGCCGGGCCGCTACGACATCAAGCTCAACGGCTCGCTCGAGCTGGTGCGCTTCGACTACCAGGACTACACCGACATCCGCACCGGCAAGCCCTACGCCTTCAACGGCGCGCTGCTGCAGCTGTACCTGACGTCCAATTTCTGACCTGAATCGACAACCCATGTTGCTGCAATCCCTCCTGCGCGCCGCCGCAGCCGCCCTGGCCGGGTGGGCCCTCGCCGTGATGCCGGTGCAGGCCGCCGATGCGCCCGGGCCCGCCCCCGTGGCTGCCGCCAGCGCTCCGGAAGCCGGCCTCGACAGCCGCGTGCAGGACCTGAAGTCCGACGTGATTCGCCTGAACCGCGACCTGCTCGTGCTGGAGGAGGAGCTGCTGTTCCCCGCGAACACGCAGGTGGCGCTGTTCGTCTCGATGGACGTGGGCAAGCTGTTCTCGCTCGACTCGGTGCAGATCAAGCTCGACGACAAGGTCATCGCCGACTACCTCTACACCCCGAACGAGGTCGCAGCGCTGCACCGCGGCGGCGTGCAGCGCGTGTACGTCGGCAACCTCAAGACCGGCCCGCACGAGATCACCGCCTTCTTCACCGGCCAGGGCCCGCACACCCGCGACTACAAGCGCGCGACCTCGCTGAAGTTCGACAAGGGCTCGGAGCCCAAGTACATCGAGCTGAAGATCCGCGACAAGACAGCGACCTTGCAGCCGGAGTTCGACGTGCGGGTTTGGCAATGAGAAGCCCCCACGCCCCCCTGCCAGGGGGCTGCCCCCCGAGGGGGCTCGCGCAGCGGACCGGCATGCATAGGGCCCCCACGGCCCCTTCCGGGGCCTGCCCCCCGAGGGGGCTCGCGCAGCGGACCGGCGGAGCCGGATCCGCGCACGCCCTGGGTTGGGTGCGCCGTGCTGCGGTCGCGGCGCTGTCGCTGGCAAGCGTGATGGCGCACGCCGTCGAGGCTCCGAAAGCGGATCACTCGGTCAAGGCGCCGCATTACGGCGACACGCTTTTCTATTTTTTCCAGGACCGGCCGTTCCCGGCGCTGACGAGCCTGATGGTCTCGCAGCACTTCGGCCGCCTGCCGCAGCATGAGGACGAGGCCGAGATCCTGCGCGGCGGGCTGTTGCTGGGCTACGGCATGCACCGGGAGGCGGGCGAGATCTTCTCCCGGCTGATCGAACGCGGCGCGGAGCCCGAGGTACGTGACCGCGCCTGGTACTTCCTGGCCAAGATCCGCTACCAGCGCGGCAGCCTGGCCGAGGCGGCCGACGCGCTGTCGCGCATCGAGCATCCGCTGCCCGGCGCACTGGACGAAGAGCGCGCCCTGCTTGCCGGCCAGGTGAGCCTGGCGCTGGGGGATCCGCAGAAGGCCGCGCAAGAGCTGCGCGCGCTGTTGGCCCGTCCGCCGGTGATCGAGACGCCGAACGGCGCCGAGGCCCCGCGCCGCTCGATCTTCAGCCGGTTGGGGCGGTGGCTGCTCGATGCCGTCACGCTCAACTTCGCCCGCGAGGCCGAGGCGCCGGTCAGCTCGACGCCTTCGTACGCCCGCTTCAACCTCGGCGTCGCGCTCATCCGCAGCGGCGACATCCAGGGCGGCCGCGCACTGCTCGAGGAGGTCGGCCGCAGCCCCATGCCGACCGAGGAGCTGCGCTCGCTGCGCGACCAGGCCAACGTGGCCCTGGGCTTCACCGCGCTGACGCAGGACGACCCGGAAGGCGCGGCCAAGGCGCTGGAGCGCGTGCGCCTGCAAGGCACGCATTCGAACAAGGCGCTGCTGGGCTTCGGCTGGGCGGCCGCCGCGCAGAAGAAGCCGACCCAGGCGCTGGTGCCGTGGATGGAACTGGCGGGCCGCGACCCGAGCGACGCCGCGGTGCTCGAGGCCCGCATCGCCGTGCCCTATGCGCTCGCCGAGGCCGGCGCCTACGGCCAGGCCCTGGCGCGCTACCAGGAGGCGCTCGCGGCCTACGACCAGGAGAACCGCGCGCTGGAAGAATCCATCGCGGCCATCCGCTCGGGCCAGCTGGTGGCGAGCCTGATGGAGCGCAACCCCGCCGAGGACATGGGCTGGTACCTGCCCGTCACCCAGCTGCCCGACATGCCGCACCAGGGGCACCTCGCGCCGGTGCTGGCCGGCCACGAGTTCCAGGAAGCCTTCAAGAACTACCGCGACCTCGTCTTCCTCGACCACAACCTGGCCGAGTGGCACGACAAGATCGGCATCTACGGCGACATGCTGGACAACCGCCGCAAGGCCTTTGCCGAGCGCCTGCCGCAGGCGCGCCAGCGGGCGTCCGAGCTGCGGGTGGAAGCCCTGCAGCGCCGCCGCGACGCGCTGCGAGCCGAGTTCGAGGCGGCCGAGCAGACGACCGACGGCGCGCCTTACGCCAATGCCGCACAGGCCTCGCAGCAGGCCATGCTCGAAAGCGCCCGCAAGCTGCTGGCCCAAGGGGGCGATGCGCTCAAGGCCGAGGTCGATCCCGAAGCCACCGCCGAGCGCCTGCGCCGCCTCCAGGGCGCGCTGACCTGGCAGCTTTCGCAGCAGAGGCCGGAGGGCCGCTGGCAAGCCGAGAAGGGCCTTCGCGCCGTCGACGGCCAGCTCGAGGAGGCGCGCGTGCACGACGCCGCCTTGACCGCGGCCGAGAAGGACCAGACCGCCCAGTTCGCCGGCTTTGCCGATCGCCTGGCCGAGCTCGACCAGCGCATCCGGGCCCTGCAGCCTCGCGTCGCCGCCCTCGCCAAGGAGCAGGAGGGCGCATTGCAGGACACGGTGATCGCCGCACTCAAGGTCCAGCAGGAGCGCCTGGTGGGCTATGCCGACCAGGCCCGCTACGCCGTGGCCCAGCTCTACGACCGCGCGACCCAGCGCCCGGAACAACGCCAGGAGGGTGCTCGTGCGAAGCCCTGACCTGCGCCTGACCGCGCTGGCCGCCGCGTTCGTGCTCGCCGGCTGCGCCCACAAGGACACACTGCCCGGCGACGACCAGCCGACGATCAAGACCCTGGCCGGTCGCGAGTACCAGGTCGCGCCGGACAACGACATCGCCCCCGACGAGGAGCAGGCGATCGAGGCCTACCGCCGCTTCCTCGCCGCCGCCCCCAAGGCGCCCCAGCGGCCGCAGGCCATGCGCCGGCTCGGCGACCTGGCGATGGAGGCCGCCGACGCCAAGGCTGCCAACCCGGCGGTCAACGCGCCCGCCGGCGGCACCGATCCGGACTACAAGGCCGCGATCGAGCGCTACCAGGACTACCTCAAGGCCTATCCGAACGACCCTCGCAACGACCGCGTCTACTACCAGCTGGCCCGGGCCTACGAGCAGGGCGGGCAGTTGGAGGTGGCGCTGAAGACGCTGGACAAGCTGGTCAAGGACTATCCCGATACCCGCTACCTCGACGAGGTCCAGTTCCGCCGCGGCGAACTGCTCTTCACCGCCCGCAACTATCCGGCCGCCGAGCAGGCGTATGGCATCGTCCTCAAGCAACCGGAAAGCGTCTACCGCGAGCGGGCGCTCTACATGCACGGCTGGTCGGTCTTCAAGCAGGGGCGCCTGGAAGAGGCGCTGACGTCGTTCTTCGGCGTGCTGGACCTGAAGGCCGAGGCGCTCAAGAGCGACCCTCCGCTGGAGCAGGTCGAGGGCCTGACCCGCGCCGACCGGGAACTGGTGGAAGACACCTTCCGCGTCACCAGCCTTTCGCTGGAGAACCTCAAGGGCGCCGAGTCCATTCCGGCCTACGTGACCAGCGATGCCCGGCGTGGCTACGAGTTCCGCGTCTACGAGCAGCTGGCAGCGTTGTACCTGAAGCAGGAGCGGCCCAAGGACGCCGCCGACACGCTCAACGCCTTCGCCCGCCGCCAGCCGCTGCATGCGCAGGCGCCGATCATGCAGGCACGCGTGATCGAGATCCACGAGAAGGCCGGCTTCGATTCGCTGGCCGTCGAGGCGAAGAAGGAGTACGTGGCGCGCTACGGCGCCGAGAGCGACTTCCGCCGCGCCAATCCCGAGGGCTGGGAGCGTGCCCAGCCGCTGGTCAAGACCCACCTGACGGAGCTCGCCACCCGCTACCACGCCAGCGCGCAGAAGACACACGCCCCGGCCGACGTGCAGGAGGCGGTGCGCTGGTACCAGGCGCTCCTCAAGGCCTTCCCGGACGACGCGGACGCGGCGCGCAGCCACTTCCTGCTGGCCGAGCTGCTGTTCGAGGACAGGCAGTTCGCCCCTGCGGCGGCCGAGTACGAGATCGCGGCCTACAAGTTCCCGCCTCACGCGAACAGCGCCGACGCCGGCTATGCCGCGCTGCTGGCCTACGCCGAGCAGGACAAGCGAGCCCGCGCAGAGGGCCGGCAAGCCGACGTGGCGGCGCTGCAGCGCACGGCGGTCGAAAGCGGTCTGCGCTTCGCCGCTGCCAACCCGCAGGACAAGCGCGCCGCGCCGGTCCTCACCGATGCCGCCGACAAGCTCTACGCCCTGGGCGAGGGCGAGCGCGCCGCGCAGGTCGCGCAGCAGGTGCTCGCGCTGCAGCCCCCCGCGGCACCGAACCTTCGTCGTGTCGCCTGGACGGTGGTGGCCCACACCTCGTTCGAGGCCGGCGCCTTCGACAGCGCCGAGAAGGCCTACACCGAGGTGCTGGCCCTGACGCCCGAGAAGGATGCCACCCGCAACGACCTGAACGAGCGCCTCGCGGCCTCGATCTACAAGCAGGGCGAGAAGGCCCGCGCGGCCGGCCAGGCGAAGGACGCCGCGGCGCACTTCGCGCGCGTGGCCGCCGCCGCGCCCGACTCGGCGGTGCGCTCCACCGCCCAGTACGACGCCGCGGCGGAGCTGATCGCTCTGAAGGACTGGGCCGGTGCGACGAGGCTGCTGGAGGACTTCCGCCAGCGCTTCCCGAAGCACCCCCTGGCTGACGAGGTGCCAGGCAAGCTGGCCCTGGCCTATACCGAGCAAGGTCAATGGACCGCCGCTGCTGGCGAGTACGAGCGCCTGGCGGTGACCCAGAAGGATCCGGAGATCGCCCGCTCCGCGCAGTGGCAGGCGGCCGAGCTTTACGACAAGGCGGCCCAGGGCGGCAGCCCGTCGGCCCGCAGCGCATCGGCCAAGGCCTACGAGCGCTACCTCCGCCAGTACCCCGCGCCGCTCGAACAGGCGGTGGAGGCCCGCTGGCGGCTCGCCCGCATCGCCGAGAGCGAGGGCAACGCGAACCGCGCGATGGCGCTGCAGAAGGAGATCTTCCAGGCCGACCAGGCCGGCGGCAGCGCCCGCACGGCGCGCACGAAGACGCTGGGCGCCATGGCCGCGCTCGCGCTGGCCGAGCCGGTGCGGGCCAGCTACTCTCAGGTCAAGCTGGTCGAGCCGCTGCAGAAGCAGCTCAAGCTCAAGAAGGAAAGGCTCGAGGAGACGCTCAAGGCCTACTCGGTCGCTGCCGACTACGGCGTGGCCGAGGTCGTCACCGCATCCACCTACCAGATCGGCTCGCTCTACCAGGACTTCGGCAAGGCGCTGATCGGCTCGCAGCGGCCGAAGAAGCTGTCCAAGCTGGAGCTCGAGCAGTACAACGTGCTGCTGGAGGAGCAGGCCTTCCCCTTCGAGGAGAAGGCCATCGAGCTGCACGAGCTGAACGCGCACCGTGCGGCCGAAGGCCTCTACGACGACTGGGTGAAGAAGAGCTACGCCGCCCTGCGCGAGCTGCGGCCCGGCCGCTGGAACAAGGCCGAGCGCAATGCGCCGGGCGCCTCGCCGGCCTCGGCCCTGAACCAGCAGGCCATCGGCCTGCGCGAGAAGGGCGAGTTCGCCAAGGCCCGCGAAGCCTACGAGGCCGCGATCGCCGCCGATGCGAACTACGCGCCGGCGGTGCTCAACCTCGGCGTGCTGCACGACCTTTACCTCGATCATCCGGGCGAAGCGCTCGAGCTCTACAACCGCTACCTCGCCCTCACCCCCGGCGGCGATGCGGCCGTCACCAAGTGGGTGGCCGACGTGAAGCGCCGCGCGCCCCCGCCACCGGCCGCGCCCACCGCGGCGGCTTCGGCCCCGGCCGATGCCGCCTCCAGCCCGAAGGACAAGCCATGAGACTTTGCTTACCCCTTCTTGCAGCGGCACTGCTGGCCACCGGTGCCGTCCGTGCCGAAGACCGGGCAGACCTCGACCGCACGCAGATCATCGGCAACCGCGAGCTGCCCAAGGTGCTCTACATCGTGCCGTGGAAAAAGCCACTGCCCGGCGAAGCCACGGGCCGGCCCCCGGTGAGCGTGCTCGACGAGGCGCTGGCGCCGATCGACCGCGAGGTCTTCCGACGCCAGCTGCAGTACGACGCCGCGCTGCGGCCCACGCCGGCCCCGGCCGCCGCGGCGCCCGCCAAACCCTGAATCCGCACGGACTCCTGTTTTCTTTCCTACCGCCTCTCGGAGAAGATTGAGATGAATGCCTTCCAAACGGTCGTGAAGTTCTTCCAGGACTGCGGCTTGTTCATCTACCCCAGCCTGCTGATCATGGCCCTGGGCGTGTCCATCGCGCTCGAACGCTGGGTCTTCCTGCGCCGCGCCCGCAGCCAGAACAAGAAGGAGTGGTCGCAGATGCTGCCCGCGCTGCAAGGCGGCCAGCTGAAGGAGGTGCTGGGCACGGCGTCGAAGTCCGACTCGGCCATCGCCAACATCGTCACCCATGGCCTCACGCGCCTGCAGACCTCGCGCCGCCGCGAAGACCTCGACGCCGCGATGGAGGAGGGCATGATGGAGATCGTGCCCCGCCTGGAGCGCCGCACCCACTACCTGGCCACCTTCGCCAACGTGATCACGCTGGTCGGCCTGCTGGGCACCATCATCGGCCTGATCAAGGCCTTCACCGCGGTGGCCCAGGTGAACCCGGCCGAGAAGGCCGAGATGCTGTCCGCCTCGATCTCGATCGCGATGAACAACACCGCGTTCGCGCTGATGGTCGCCATCCCCTTCCTGCTGATCCACGCGTTCCTGCAGGCTCGCACCAGCGAGATCGTCGACGGGTTGGAAGCCGCCAAGATCAGCTTCCTCAACCTGATGCAGCGCATCGCCCCCGAGCATCCCGCCAACCGCTGACCTGAACCCGAAAGGCTCGCGTCATGCGCGTTCGACGCCTACGCAAAGCGCCCGCGGCGCTGGAGATCTCGGCTTTCCTGAACCTGATCGTGGTGCTGGTGCCGTTCCTGCTGTCGACGGCGGTGTTCACCCGGATAGCGGTGATGGACATGTCGCTGCCGGCCCAGAACTCCGGCGGCGCCGCCGAGCAGCTCAAGGTCGACCACCTGCAGCTCGAAGTGGTGATCCGCCCCGAATCGATAGAGGTCGGTGACCGCATCGGCGGGCTGATCCAGCGCATCCCCAACACCGCCCAGGGCCTGCCCGACGTGGCGGCACTGAGCACGCTCGTCCAGCAGATCAAGCTCAAGTTCCCCGAACAGCGAGACGCCAGCGTGCTCGCCGAGCCCGACACCGTCTACGACAAGCTCGTGCAGGTGATGGACGCAGTGCGCGGCACCCACGTCCAGCAGGGTCGCGAGATCATCCGCACCGACTACTTCCCCGACATCGCGATCGGCGACGCGCCGGTTCGCCACGACACCCCCGGAGCGCCGGCCAAATGAAGCTGACCCCGCTCCAGAAACGCGCGGCCCACAAGGCGCGCAACCAGCATCAGCTGGACTTGAACCTGGTGTCGCTGATCGACGTGTTCACCATCCTCATCTTCTTCCTGCTGTCGAACTCGACCGAGGTCGAGATCCTGCCGTCCAGCAAGGACGTCAAGCTGCCCGAGTCGACCGCCCAGGAGAGCCCCCACGAGACCCTGGTGGTGGTGGTCAGCGGTACCGACATCCTGGTCGAGGGCCGTCGCGTGGCCGCGGTGGCCGACGTGCTGAAGTCCGCCGACGACGTGATCCCGACGCTCAAGGCGGAGCTGGACCTGCTGGCCACGCGCCAGGTCGTCAAGCAGGAGAACCAGGCCAAGGCGACGGCCATCACCATCATGGGCGACAAGGACATCCCCTACCAGCTGCTGCGCAAGGTGATGGTGACCTGCGCCCGCGCCAACTTCAGCGACGTGTCCTTCGCAGTGCGCAAGAGGGCCGACGCATGAGTGCCCTCTCGGTCTCTTTCAACTCGCCCGTTCTCGCCTGGGCGGTCCCTGAAGAGGACACCCGCCGCTTCCGCCGCATCGTCCAGGTGGTGCTGGTGCTGGTGGCCCTGTTCTGCCTGGCCTTGCTGCTGCTGCCCCACCCCGTGATGCCGCGCGACGAGGTCCAGCCGCTGCCGCCGCCCTTGGCCAAGCTGCTGCTGGACGAGAAGAAGCCGCTGGAGCTGCCCAAGCCCACCGCGCCCGAGGCACAGAAGCCACCGCCCGATGCCAAGGCCAAGGCCGAGCCGGCGCCCAAGCCCGAGCGCGACAAGAAGCAGGCGCCGGTCCCCGAGGCCCGCAACCCCGTCCCGGGCAAGCCGCCAGGCGAGGCGCTGGATGCCGCGCGCCGCAAGGCCACCGGCGTCGGCCTGCTGGCGATGAAGGAGCAACTGGCCGAACTGCATGGCGCGCCCGTCGCGGTCCAGCTGAACAAGGAGGCCATCAAGCCGGGCCTGGGCGTCGGCACGGGCGTCGGCCCCGGTGTGGGCGCGGGCAACGAAGCCGGCCTTCCGGTGCGCTCGATGATCACGTCCAACGCCACCGGCGGCTCGGGCGGCATCAACACCGCGGGCTACAGCCGCAACACCGGCGGCGGCGGCCTGGCCGGTCGCTCCACGACGCTGGTCGAAGGCACGGCCGGTGGCGGCGGTGGCGGCGGTCCGGGCGGCGGGGGCGGCTACGGCACCGGCGGCAAGGGCACCGGCGCGGGTGGTTCACCCGTGGGCGGCACCGTGCAGAAGGGCAACAGCGGCAAGGCCTCGCGCTCGATCGAGGAGATCCGCCTGGTCTTCGAACGCAACAAGGGCGCGATCTACGCGATCTACAACCGGGCGCTGCGCGAGGATCCTTCGCTGCAGGGCAAGGTGACCTTCGAGCTCAAGATCGCGCCGGGCGGCAACGTCGTCTCCTGCCGCGTCGTCGCGAGCGAGCTCAAGACGCCCGAGCTGGAGCAGAAGCTGCTGGCGCGCATCGGCCAGTTCGACTTCGGGGCCAAGGACGTCGACACCATGGTCGTGAACTTCCCGGTCGACTTCCTGCCGTCATGAAGCCCCCACGGCCCCCTGCCAGGGGCCTGCCCCCCGAGGGGGCTCGCGCAGCGGACCGGCGAAGCCGGATCCGCGCACGCCCTTGAAGATCGCGGCCCGGTTCATGGCAGGGCGTCACGCGCCGTCACTTCACCCAGCGGCCCGTAGCGCAGCCGGGTGTCGAGCCGGCCGTCGCGGTCGTCGTCCTGCTCGGCCTCGGTCAAGCGGCCGAGGTGGTAGTGCTCGACGCGCAAAGGCAGGCCGGTCGAGGGCTCGATGATGGTCGCGGTGTCGAACACGCCGTCGACGTAGGCGGCCCGCCATTCGGCGAGTCCGTCGCCGTTGGCATCGACTTCGCTGCGCTCCAGGTTGCCGTGGCGGTAGAAAAGGCGGGTCTCGAAGCGGCCGTCGAAGTCGTCGTCGTCCTCCTCGCTCGCCGCCATGCCCCGCTCGTAGTGGACGACCGCGTCCACCCGGTGGTCGAGGTTGCGGTCTAGCTCCACTCGCTGAAGCTGGCCCGTCGCGCTGTAGAACAGCCGCTCGTCCGGCACCCCGTCCCGATCATGGTCGACGCCGTCTTCGACCACCGGGATGCGCAGTGCCGCCGCGGTCGCCACGATACCGAGTGCCAGCCCCACGCCCGCCCAGGCCAGGCGGCCAGGGCCCCGAGGCGCGGGCCGCCCCGCCGGTTCGGCCGGCTGCTCCGCCTCGAAGGCGGCGACGACCGCTCGCGCGGCTTCGTAGTCCGGCTCGTCCACGACGACCCGCACCAGGCCGGCCACCGGCAGGTCGCCCATGGCCCCCGTGAGGTACTCGCCCTGCACCTGGCCCGCCAGGCCGTGCTGCCGCAGCAGGTGCAGCACCATGTGCGCCTCCACCGTGTTGGAGGCCTCGAAGACCGACTTCATGCCCGCATGATGACTCAGAGCGCGTAGTCGAACTCGTAGAAGTGCCGGCCGTCCTCGATGCGCAGCGCAAAGGTGCCGGACAGGCCCGCCAGCTCCCCGCTGCCCGAGCCCGGCACCACCGTGATCGACAAGGACTGCGCCCCGCTGTCCATCTGCCCGCTGTGCTGGAACACGAAGCTCCCGCGGCGCCCATGCAGCGTACCGATGACGCGCTCGATTGCCACATACCCTGCCGACCCGGGCTGATCCGACACGGCCGTGAGCATCTGCCCCTCGCCCGTCCCTTCGAGATCGCCGCTGAACCGCTTGTGCAGGAGCATGCGCCCCAACTGCGTCCCGCTGCCCTCGACCGGCGCCGTCTCCGGCCCGCCCGCCTGCGGCTCCATCTTCACCTCGAACGTGCCAGACGCCTTCATGCAACCTCCGCTGATTCCTGCCCTTCGTCGAGGCGCCCCCCAGGAGCCGCCTCCCTACCTTCGCCGAAGCGCGGCAGCGCTTCAGCCCGGCCGCGCGCAGCGCCGGCCCCCCACCAGGGCGTGCGCGGATCCGGCTCTGCCGGTCCGCTGCGCGAGCCCCCTCGGGGGGCAGGGCCCTGGCAAGGGCCCGTGGGGGCCCTATTTCACCCAGGTATTGAGCTGAATGATCGGCAGCAGCACCGACAACACGATCAGCATCACCATCACGCCCATGGCGACGATGAGCAGCGGCTCCAGCACCGTGGCGATGGCGAGGGCGCGACGCTGGACCTCGCTGCCCAGCTGCCGCGCCGCGCGGTCCAGCATGACCGGCAGCTTGCCGGTCTGCTCGCCCAGCCGGGCGAACATGGCCAGCAGGCCCGGGAAGCGCTTCTTGGCCGCCATCGCCGAAGCCAGCGGCGCGCCCTCGCGCACCTGGACCAGCGCCGCCATCGCATCGGCGCGCATCGCGCGATTGCCCAGTGTCTCGGCCGCCGCCTGCAGGGCCTTGAGGATGGGCACGCCGGCACCTGCCAGCATGGCCAGCGTGCCGGCGAAGCGCGCGGCGTTGTAGCCGCGGGCCAGGCGCCCGAACAGCGGCAGGCGAAGCACGCCCGCATCGAAGCGCTCGCGGAACGCCTCGTTGCGCAGCGAGATGCTGAGCATCACGAAGCCGCCGACGATGAGCGCCAGCAGGATCAGGCCGTAGTTGCGCACGAAGGCGCTGATGGCCAGCATCGCCACCGTCAGGCCGGGCAGCGCGCGCTTGCTGCTGGTGAAGACGGAGGCCACCTGCGGCACGACGTAGGTGACGAGGAAGGTGACGATGACCACCGCGATCAGCGAGACGATCGCCGGATAGAGCATCGCGCCGAGGACCTTGGCCTTGAGCGCCTGGCGGTCCTCCAGGTCGTCGGCCAGCTTCTCCAGCACGCCGCCCAGCGCGCCGCTCTGCTCGCCGGCGGCCACCACGGCTCGGTAGACGTCGTCGAACTCGCGCGGGCTCGAGGCCAGCGAGCGGGCGAAGGAGCTGCCGGCGTTGACCTCGCTGCGCAGGTGCGCGATGAGTTCACGTTGCCTGGGCTCCTCGGACTCATCGGCCAGCGCCGTGAGGGCGCGCTCGAGGGGCAGGCCCGAGCCGACCAGGCCGGCGAGCTGGCGCGTCCACACCGTCAACCCGCTGGCACTGAACGCCCGCCGGCCGAAGCGGATGCCGCTGCCGACGCCCGCCGGGCCGGCCTCGGTGGCCACGCCGACCGGCGTCACCGACAGCGGCACGAGGTCCTTGGCCCGCACCTGGGCGCGCGCCGCCTTGGCGTTGTCGGCCTCGACCAGGCCATTGGTCGTCTTGCCGGCGGCATCGAGGGCTTCGAACTTGAAGGCGGGCATGGGCGACTGGAAAAGGCGGATTCCGAAACGGCCGGCTTCAGTAGATGCCGCCGCCCGGTTGGGTGGAGGTGAGCACGCCGGCATCGGCGTCGAGTTCGTAATCGGTGGTGGCGCCGCCGCCCTGCCACTGGAGCAGGTCGAACGCGCCGCCATCCGACAGGCGCCGGACCTGCACGCCGTGGTAGGTCAACGGCATCTTGGCTTGGCAGACCTCCGGCACGCCGGGTCCCTGGAGGAAGTACACCGAGCCCACGCCAAGACGCGTGCCAACGCCGTTCTCGACCGCCAGCGCGGTCTCCACGTCGACCCCGATGCCGCGCGGGTAGGCGACCCAGCCGTCCTGCGCCATGCGGGCCAGGAAGGTGACCAGGCGGCCCATGCGGTCGCGCGAGTCGAGGTGCGCATCGGTGATCGTCGATTCGAGATAAGGCGCGGTGAGGAAGCCGCGGTCCAGCGTCAGCACGCGGTTGAACGGGTTGGCCAGCGCCTTGGACGATGTGAGGCTGCCGTTCAGGGCCGAGAAGTCGACTTCGCCCAGCACCGCCAGGCCCGCGCTCGTCCCGCCGATCGGCGCATGGCGCGCGAGGAGGCCCTGGATTGCCGTCTCGAGCGCGGTGCCTTTCCAGTTCAGGATGTAGTCGCTCTGGTCTCCCCCGGCGATGAACAAGGCCTCGGCCTTGCTGACGCGGTCGACCACGAAGGGATCGTTGGCCGCCTCGCGCGAGGGGATGACCAGCGTCTCCACCGAATCCACGCCGCCCATGCCGTAGACGTAGGCGTTGTAGCCATCGGCACCCGTTGCGCGGATGACGACGAAATCGCCCCCGCCGGCCTTGGCAATCATCCACTCGAAGGCGGCATCGACATCCGGGCCCCCGCCCATCAGCAGCGTGGTGGAGGTGGCCGGCATCGCCACCACCGCGTCGTTGGCGCTGCCGGTGAGGTAGTAGTCGTAGGGCAGCTTCTTCGCGGCTTGTGCGGGAGCCAGTGCGCCCAGGGCCAGCGACAGGGTCAGCAGCAGGGCACGCAGCATGGCCTTCACTCCCTCGTCACGCGAAGCACTTCCTCTTGCGAGGTGATGCCGGCGTCGATGAGGCGTTGACCGTCTTCACGCATGGTGCGGAAGCCCGCGGCCTCGGCGGCGACATAAAGCTGGCTCTCGGCGGCGCGGTTGTGGATCAGCGCCCGGAGCTTGTCGTCCACCACCATCAGCTCGTAGACGCCGGTGCGGCCCTTGTAGCCGGTGTTGGCGCACTCGGGGCAGCCGACCGGATGCCAGCGGCCGCGCTCGTCCTGCCGCTTGCACGCCGGGCAGAGCTTGCGCACGAGGCGCTGGGCCAGCACGCCCAGCAGGCTGGAGCTGAGCAGGAAGGGCTCGACGCCCATGTCGGTGAGGCGGGTGACCGCTGACAACGCATCGTTGGTGTGCAGGGTGGCCAGCACCAGGTGGCCGGTGAGCGAGGCCTGGATGGCGATCTGCGCGGTTTCGAAGTCGCGGATCTCGCCGATCATGATCACGTCCGGGTCCTGGCGCAGGATGGCGCGCAGGGCGGCGGCGAATGTCAGGTCGATCGCGGCGTTGACCTGGGTCTGGCCGATGCCGGGCAGCTCGTACTCGACCGGGTTCTCCACCGTCAGCACATTGGTGGTGGCCGTGTCGAGCCGGGACATGGAGGCGTACAGCGTCGTCGTCTTGCCCGAGCCGGTCGGCCCGGTGACGAGCACGATGCCGTGCGGCTGCTGCACCTGCTTGAGGAAGGCGCCGAGCACGTCGCCGCTCATGCCCAGGCCCTCCAGGCTGAACTTGGCCTCCGTCTTGTCCAGCAGGCGCAGCACCGCGCGCTCGCCGTGGGCGGAAGGCAGCGTCGAGACCCGCACGTCGATCGCGCGCCCGCCGATGCGCAGCGAGATGCGGCCGTCCTGCGGCAGGCGCTTCTCGGCGATGTCGAGCTCGGCCATGATCTTCAGGCGCGAGATCAGCGCGGCGTGCAGCGCCTTGTTCGGCTGCACCACCTGGCGCAGCGTGCCGTCGACGCGAAAGCGCACGCTGGAGCTTCGCTCGTAGGGCTCGATGTGGATGTCGCTCGCGCCGTCCTTCGCGGCCTGCGTGAGCAGCGCATTCAGCATGCGGATGATAGGCGCGTCGTTGGCGGCCTCCAGCAGGTCTTCCACCGCCGGCAGCTCCTGCATCATGCGGGAGAGGTCGACCGCGCTCTCGACCTCGCCGACCACCGCCGCGGCGCTGGCTTCGCCGCCGGCGTAGGCCTCCGACAGGCGCTTGTCGAGCACGTCGGCGGCCTCGGGCTCCATGCGGTCGACCGCGTAGCGGCGCAGCACCTCGGTCAGCGCGCTGCGCGGCGTGGTATCGGCCACGCGCAGCACCAGCTGCCGGCCGTCGTCCTCCAGCAGCAGGGTGTTGGCCTTCGCGAAGGCGTAGGGCAGGGGATGGCGTTGGCCCATGGTGTGAAAGCTCCTGCGGCGCGGACCTTCTGTCTCAACGCTCCGGATTGCCCGGCACGGTCGGTGCCTGCGGCGGCGGCTGGTTGGGCGTGCCGGTGGCCGTCGGGACCACCACCTGCTGGTCGGGCAGCTTGCCCGGCTGGCGCTCCGGCAGCACGAGAGAGCCGTCGACCGGCAGGATGGTCGTGGGCTCCTTCTGCTTCTCGGACTGCACTGCGCGGATGGCGTCGTAGCGGTCGATCATCATCTGCTCGGCCTGCTGCGGCGAGCGGATCACCACCGGGCGCAGGAAGAGCATCAGGTTGCTCTTGATGCGGTTGCGGCCTTCGTTGCGGAACAGGGCGCCGACCACCGGCAGGCTGCCCAGTCCCGGGACACGGCCTTCGTTGTCGTTGTACTCGTCCTTCAACAGGCCCCCGAGCACCATCATGCTGCCGTCGTCGACGACCACCGTGGTCTCGATCGAGCTCTTGTCGGTGATCTGCGAGCCGTCGTTGCGCAGCGAACTGCTCTCCTGGAACACCGTCATGCGGACCGTCCCGCCCTCGCCGATCTGGCTCTTGATGCGCAGCGTGATGCCGACGTCCTTGCGCTCGATGGTCTGGAAGGGATTGATCGCGCCGTTGCCGGTGCCGGTGTTGGTGAAGGAGCCGGTGGTGAAGGGCACGTTCGAGCCGATCACGATCTTGGCCTCCTCGTTGTCCAGCGCGACCAGGTTGGGCGTGGAAAGGATGTTGGCGCCCGTGTTGGTCTCGAGGAACCGGCCCAGCGCCCCCAGCGTGTAGAAGCCGGCGATCTTGCGGAAGACGCCGATGTTCAGGCCGTTGCCGACCAGGCTGCTCGGCGAGCCGGTGGTGGTGCCGGTGCCGGTGCCCGCGCTGCCGCCGGAGAGCGACAGGTCGATGATGTTGCCCACCGAGCCGAAGTTGGTGCCGGCCACGCCGACCACCTTGCTGTCGGTGTTCGTGTTGCCCAGCAGGCTCTGCCACTGGATGCCGAACTCGGCCGCCTTGGTCGCGTCGACCTTGACGATCAGCGTCTCGACGTAGACCTGGGCGCGGCGGGTGTCGAGCTGGTCGATCACCTGGCGCATCTGGCGGTACACCGGCTCGGGCGCCGAGATGATGAGCGAGTTGGTCGCCGGGTCGGCCTGGATCTGGCCGCCCGTGGATGGGCTCGCAGAGGCGGCCACCGGGGTGGTCGCGGCTGCCGACATGCCGCTGGCCGATGAACTCGTCGAGCCGGTGGGGCTCATCTGGGCCGCTGGCGAGGTGGGCGGCGTGCGCGTGGCCGAGGTGCCCGAGCTGAAGCTCGAGCCGGTGCCCGAGGAGCCGCTGGTGGACGCCGTGCCGCTCGCGATCGCGGCGCGCAGCACCTCGGCCAGCTTCACGGCGTCGGCGTTCTTCAGGTAGACCACCCAGATGTTGCCGGCCGGGCCGCCGCCCGGGATGGGCTTGTCGAGCTTGTCGACCAGCGACTTGACCGCGTTCATGCGGACCGGGTTGGCCGTGCGCACGATGAGCGAGTTGCTGCGCGGCTCGACCACGATCTGGGTGGCGGCCGCCTGCGCCGCCGCGGCGCCCGGCACGTTGATCGGGCCGCCGGTCTCGGTCAGGCGCTGCAGCAGCGGCGCCAGGTCGGCGGCCAGCGCATGCTGGATGGGAATGACCTCGACTTCGGAGGCGGCCGGCTGGTCCAGCGCCGCGATGATCTTGGCCAGGCGCTGCAGGTTGTCGGCGTAGTCGGTGATGATCAGCGTGCCGTTGGCCGGGTTCGCGTTGATCGTGTTGTTGGCGCTGATCAGCGGCCGCAGCACCGCCACCAGGTTGTTCGGGTTCTCGTGGTTGAGGCGGAAGATCTGGGTCAGGATCTGGTCGCCCCGCAGCACCGGCTGGCCGATGGAGACGGTGCCTGCCTGCAGCTTGGCCTCGGCCTCGGGCACGACCTTCAGCAGGCCTGCGTTCTCCACCACCGTGAAGCCCATGCCGCGCAGGGCGGCGAGGTAGCTGCGCCAGGCCTCCTGCGGGGGCTGAGCCTTCTCGCTGGTGACGGTGATCTGGCCCTTGACTCGCGGGTCCACCACGATCTGCCGGTCGAGCATGGTGCCGATGGCGCGCGAGACGGCCTCGATGTCGGCGTTGACGAAGTTCAGCGTCACCGGGGCCTTCGAACGCGTGTGCGGCATCGGCGGATCGCTGTCCTGGCCGTGCGCGACCGGCGCCAGGGCCAGCAGGGCGGCCAGCGCCAGTGGCGCGAGCGGGGCGAAGCGGGGGCGGTTGTTCGAAGTCATGGTCACCCGATCGAAATGACGGACGCTGCGCCGTTGCGGCGTCCGATGATGTTCAGCAAGTTGTTCAGGGCCGGCTCGAAGCCCGGTGCCGCTCGCGCGTCGCCGGTGAACTTCAGGCCGCGCTCGCCCCACTGGCCGTTGCCGCTGAGTTGAAGCGCGCCTTCGAGCGTGCGCAGGGTCAGCGTGGGCCGGCTGCCCGGGGCATCGGCCCCCTTGGGCTGCCCGGCTTCGGCGCCGCCGCCCTCGGGCGCCCCGACCAGGCCGATGCGGTAGCTGCCCAGCGCGTCGAGCGTCGACAGGCGCGACGAGGCCTGCAGCCAGTCCAGGTCGGCCCGGCCGCGCACCTGCCAGGTGCCGCCGCCGGACTCGAGCACGAGGCCGGGCGTTGCCAGGCGCAACTGGCCGCCGGGGCGAAGCGTGTTCCATGGCGCGCCGAGACCCTCCAGCCAGGCGGCCGGCCAGTGGCCGACGTTGCCCGAGGCCGGCTTGATCGCGATCGACGCCTTGTTCCAGCCTGGCCGCCATTCGACCTCCAGCCCGGGCTCGATGCAGCAGGGCTGGGAAAGCTTGAGCCTGAGACCGCCGAAGAAGGGCGAGATCGACCAGTCCAGGCGCGAAGGCAGCACGGCCGCGTCCTTGCTGCCGGAGCCGCCGGTGAGGACAGGCAGGGCGCTGCCGTGCCAGAGGCTGCCCTGCGCCTCGGCCAGCAGGAGCCGGCCGCCGGACGCCCGCGAGATGGAGTCGGCCAGCCAGGACGCCGGCGCGAATGCGACCAGGGCGACGGCCGTGCCCAGCACCGCGCCGGCGACGGCCCAGCGGCCGACCCGCGTGGGCGGCGCGACGGCGCGTACCCCGCCCCGGACGGCCCGCCGCATGCCGAGCAGGATGCTGTCGTCGAAGGTCGACAGGCTCCAGCCGGTGGCGTTGGGGGATCGCTTGAGGATCATGGTGTGCCGCCGCCTCTGCTCAGGGCGCGGCGGCCAGGCTGACCACCACCTGACCGGAAAGCCCGCCCTCGGCCCGGTTGATCTGGACGTCGACCGGACGCGCGCGCGCGCCGCTGCGGACCTCGGCCAGCCAGGTGCGCAGCTGCTCCGGCGAGGCACCGTTGATGCTCAGCGTCGCACGGTCGCCGAGCTGGCTCAGCTTCGCGTTCGCGCCCAGGCGCTCGGTCGCCGACTTCAGTGCCTCGGCGGCCTGGGCCGCGCTCACGGGCGGCTGGGCCTTGAGGTCGCGCGCCTCGGTGGCCAGGCGCTGCATCTGCATCCAGTCGGACTCGGCCGCGCGCAACTGCGCCGGGGCGGTCTTCCACGTGTTCCACGCCGAGGCGAGTCCGACGTACCAAAGCAGCAGCACGCCGAGCGCGACACCGCCGACGATGACCAGGTTTCGCTCGCGCGGCGCCAGGCCGGCCCAGCGTTGGCGCAGTTGTGCCGAATTCATCGAAGGGGCCTTGCTCATTCCTGGGCCGGCGGATTGACGCCGGTAGGCGACTGCATGCGCTGCATCTGCTCCGCGTCTGCGCCGGCCGGCGGTCGCGCCCCCGGTGGCATGCCGCCGGGCTGCTGCGGCAGGGGCTGCCCGTTCGTCAACGGGCGCACCTGTTGGGGCGCCTGCGGCGAGACCATGCCGGGCGGCATGGGCCGGCCGCCGGGGACCATCGCGGGAGGTGCGTTCACCGGTGTCCTCTGCGCCGCGTTTGCCGCGGCGTTCGGCCCGGCGTTCGGGGCAGTGCCGGGCCCGACGTTCGGCGCAGGCGCCGGCGCCGGCGGTGCAGCCGCATTCACCGGCCGGTTGGCCGCAGCGGTCGAAGGCGGGGGCTCGGCCAGGCCGCCTTCGGGCAACTTGGCGCGCGCCAGTGTCAGGCGGCCGGGCACCGACTCGGCGTCGTAGCCCAGCGGCCGCAGCCGCGAGCGGAAGGCCTCGACCTCCTGGGGACTCCAGCCGGCGCTGGTGATGGTCAGCCGCCCGGGCTCGTACTTCAGGCCGTCGGCCGGCGCCCTCGACGGCGGCCAGGCCGCCTCGGCGGCATACATCATCGGCTCCAGGTCGCTCTCGCCCGGCTTGCCGGCGGAGGCGCGCAGGAGATCGAGCTCCTTCTGCATCTGCGCGGGCGCATCGACGATCGAGCGGACCTGCGGGAAGGTCGCCTGCAGCAGGCTGGTCATCGCCGCCTTCTGCCGGGTCACCGCCTGGCGCTGCTGCCAGGCCCAGACGTTGGCGCCGACGATGTTCAGCAGCAGCACGATCGCCACGCCGTAGCGCGCGGGGCGCCAGGCGGGCGCATTCCACAGGTGCTGCAGCAGCTCCTTTGCGGCACGGCTGCCGCGGCGCTGCGGCACCAGGTCGAACTGGCGCAGGTTCCATTCGCTGCGGGTGGCGGCGTAGAGAAACTCGCCCGACGACAGCGCGGCCACGTTGCCGCCGGCCAGGCGCACGGCATCGGCAGCGCATTCGGGTTCTGCCGTCCAGCGGACCGGCACATCGGCCGAGACGCGGGCCAGCAGCGTTCGCGCGGCATCGCTGGCGGCCGGGATGGACAGCGGGCCGGCGCCGTCGCGCCAGGCCAGCTGCGGCCCCGGCTCGCTGCCGTCGGGCAGGGGGTCGCCGCGAAAAAAGTGACCGGCCGGAGCATCGTCGGGCGCCCACGAGGGCACGACGCGGTCGACCGTCTGGCCGGGAGCCTCGAGCGCATCGATCTGGGCTTTCAACCACGGCTTGTTGAGCGCAGCGATCCAGGTCGACTCGCCGGCCTTGGCATGCGGCGCCAGGGCCAGGTGCAGTTCGGTGTCGTCTTCCAGGAGGACGTCTTCCAGCACGCCGGCCAGGGCCGCCCGCAGCTTGGCCGGCGGCGCCTTGGGCAGGGTGACCCGGTGCCACGCGACGCCATGCGGAGGCACCACCGCCACGATCTGCTGGGCCTTGGGCAGCAGCGCCGGGGCCGAGCGGCCGGCCTGCAGGCGCGGCCCGTCGTCAACGCTGTACACGTAGTCGTACTCGGGCGGCGCGAGCGCAGCGCCGGCCGCGCCCTGGGACGACAAGCGGGGCGGTGCGGGCAGGGCAACGATCAGTGTCGACATGAAGAACGTGTCTGGAGGGCGGTCCCCGGGGAGGCGAGCGCTATTGTGGCGTGGGCCGTGGACAGCCCCCCGGGGTGGCGATTGTCATTCATGGGGGAGCCTTTCGCGACGCAGGACGGTCACTTCCAGGCCCCGCCGCATGACCAGCGTGAGCTCGCGCAGCAGGAAGTTCTCGTAGCGCAGTTCGCCCACGATCTCGAAGTGGTTCGAACCGATGCTCACCCGCGTGCTCTCGTCGAGCTGCGCCTGCACCTTCTCGGGCAGCAGCGGCTTCAGGTCGCTGATCGATCGCACGTCCAGCGCCAGGCGCTTCTGCGCGAAACGCTCCGCGCTGCCCCGGTCCAGCCCGTCGAGCACGGCGCTGAGGACCTCGGGCGGCGCGGTCATCAGGTTCACCGGCGTCGGCGAGGGCAGGATGGTCACGTAGGGCGCCAGGCGCCGCACCGCATCGTTGTCGAGGCCGAACCAGGTCAGCTGCTGCACGCGCTGCGGCGGCAGGGGCGCACCGGGGGCGACGCTCTCTTCGTCGTCGAGCTGGTCCTCCGCCAGGTCGGCACCCTTCATGCCGTCGGCGATGCGGTTGGCAGCTTCGGGCGGGATGCCCAGCGCCTCGCACAGGCGCCGCAGCGTGGCCAGCTCCTTGGCCGCTTCGTCCTCCTCGTCGTTGACCAGGTTGCGCAGGTTGTAGTGCGACTGCGCGTCGGTGATCTGGCCGGACAGGAAGGCCGCGAGGCCGCTGTCCTCGGTGTTGTTCTTGTCGGCGGCGAGGAAGTCCGACAGCTTCACGTCCTTCAGCGGCGTGTTCCAGGGCTCGTTGAGGGTGTCGACGTTGGGATGCTCGCGGTCCTGGGCGTCGGTGCGCAGGATCAGCCGCGCCCAGTCGGTCGCGCCCTCGATCAGCCAGCTGGCTTGCGAGCGGGCCCGCTCGGCGGTCTCGACCTCGATGCCCTTCCACTGCTGCCAGACCATGCCGGCGGCCAGCGTGGCGACGAGCGTCACGATCAGCATCGCCAGGAGCAGGGCGGCTCCCGACTGGGTCCGGCGCGGACGGCTCATTGCGACGGCCTCACCATCAGGTCGCGTATCAGCGGGCCGCCGGGCAGGGCGAGGACGAGGCGGACGCCGGAGGGCAGGGCCTCGTTCTCGCCGCCGATCTGGGGCTGCGAGGCGCCGGAGGCGGGCGGCTGCGGCGCGGGAGGCGCCTCGATGTCGCCGGTGGATTGCGCGTTGCTCCAGCTGTTGCCGCGGTAGAAGTAGACCTGCTGGCTCTCGACGTTTTCGAGCATGCGCAGCGCGTCTGCCTGGATCGCCGCCCATTGCTGGCTGCGGATCCACCATTCCTGCAGGTCCTGGATGCGCGTGACCGGCGGCGCGGCCCAGCGGTACCAGCTGCCGTTCTGCAGCGTCCACACGACGACCTGGATGCCGCCCGGCGCACGTCGCGTGAGGCGCAGGGAAGCGCCGTCGAACTTCAACCCGGGGGCCGCGTTGCTCTGCTGGATCTGGCTCAGGTCCTGCTCCCATTGCGAGAGCACCGTGCCCAGGCGCAGGGCGGCCTCGCCGCTGCGGGCGGCGCCCTCGCGGGCGCGGACCAGGCCGTCGACCCCCTGCCAGGCCATCGTGGCCAGCACGGCCATGATGACCAGCGCGACCATCACCTCGACGAGGGTGAAGCCATGCGGGCGGCGCTTCGGGACCATGGCTTCAGTACCTCGGCAGGATGACGGAAAGGTGCGTCAACGGCTGGCCGCGGCTGTCCTGCACCGAGGTGTCGACCACGCGGAAGTTCGGGTTGAACGAGGCCCGGACCACCATCCGCACCTTGTAGACCTGGCCCATCTCCTCGCAGTCGAAGCTCGTCTCGCCGACGTCCGGGAAGGTCTTGGCCAGCTTCATGTCGACCAGGCGGTTGTCGGCGCACCACTGGCCGAGGGTCACGTCGGACAGGCGCTGGGAGTTGTCCAGCAGCGTGCCGGCGGCGCGGCTGCCGGCGGCCAGCGCGATGGCGACGATGGCCACGGCGACCAGAACCTCGACGAGAGTGAAGCCGCGGGCCTTGTTCTTCATGGCGCCTGCTCCGGCGCGACGACGACGAAGGGGCCGAGGCCATCGGTGGCCAGCACCAGCTGGCGCTCCTCGATGCGCAGCACCACGCGCTGCGCGCCGATCACCGGCTCCGGGCCCAGTCGCAGCACCGGCGCGCCGATGATCTCGGCGCGGGTGCGCTCGTCGAGGAAGTTGCTGGGCAGGCCGGCATCGGGGGCCAGTCCGCTGAACTGGAAGCCGATGCCTGTCTCGCGATTCGGCTGCCAGAGCACTTCGCTGCCCTCGGCCCGCGCGCGAGCCCGGGCGCCTTCGAACAGCGCGGCCAGGCGGGCGCCTTCTTCCTCGAGGCGGTTGGCGTCCGCGTCGCGCAGGGCCAGTGTCGCCATGCCGACGGCCACCGCGATCAGGGCGGTGACGACCATCAGCTCGAGGAGCGTGAAGCCGCGCGGGAACCGCCTGCGCGGCGCGACTCCGGTCACGGCAGGATCGGGCCGGCGGAGTCCGGGCTCTTCACTGCCACGAGCCGATGTCGGCGTCGCGCCCCTCGCCGCCGGCCTGGCCGTCGGCTCCGAAGCTGAACACATCGATCTCGCCCTTCACGCCGGGGTTGGCGTACTGGTACGGGTGGCCCCAGGGGTCGTTCGGCAGCTTCTCGACATACACGCGCCAGTTCGGCGGGGTCGGGCCGACCGTGGGCTTGTGGACCAGCGCGTCCAGGCCCTGCTCGGCGGTCGGAAAGCGGTTGTTGTCGAGCTTGTAAAGCTTGAGCGCCTGCATGACGTTGCCGACGTCGGCACGCGCGGCGGTCACGCGCGCGTCGTCCGCACGGTCGAGCACGCCGGGCACGATGAGTGCGGCCAGCACGCCGATGATCACGACGACCACCATGATTTCGATCAGCGTGAAGCCGGCCTGCGCACCGCGGCGGGCTAGGGATCCGAGACGGTTCGAGACGGTCATGATGTGAAAGCCCGCTCCAAGGCCCTGTGTGCAATAAGTGGCATGAATCATAATCGTCGGATGGCATCGAGATTGTTAACCCTGGCCGTCTGGGCGGTGGTGCTCGCCAGCGCCGTGTTCTGGGGCATGAGGATCTTCGCGTCGCGCACGGCTGTCCCGCCGCAGGCGCAGATGCCCACCCGGACGCTGGCCATGGGTGGCGAGCTGCGCCGGCTGCTCGGCACCTCCGAGAAGCCGAAGGAGGACAACGAGGTGGCGGACACGAGCGAGCGCTTCAAGCTGCTCGGTGTCGTGGCCCCGCGCGGCGCCGGTCATTCGCCCCAGGGCGTGGCGCTGATCGCCGTCGGCGACGAGCCGCCCAAGGCCGTGCACACCGGCAGTGCCATCGATGGCGACACGGTGCTGCTGTCCGTCAACCATCGGTCCGTGCAGCTCGGCCCCCGGGGCGGCCCGGCGACGACCGAGCTGACCCTGCCCGAGCCGGTGCCCATCCCCGTGCCGGTGCGCCCGGTCGCGAGCCCGGGCGCACGGCCCGTCCCCATGCTGCCTTCGGGCGTTGCGCAGCCGCAGGGCATCCACCAGCCGGGCGCCGCGGCGCAGCCCATGCCGAGGCCCGCCCAGCCGCAGCAGGAAGACGAAGAACCCGAGGAAGACTGATCAGCAACGGTGCGGGGCCTCGGGCACGAGGTCCCAGCCGTAGGGTCCGTCGCGCAGCTGCAGCTGCCCTTGCGCCGCCTGGCCGGGGCAGCCCGTGGCAGCTTCGGGCCAGATCCATTCGAGCCGGACGGCGGCCTCGTCGGCACGCCAGCCCTTGAAAGCCCAGCTCAGGCCCGGCGCGGCGTCGAAACGGAACGCCAGCGACCACCGCGCGCCCGAACGCTGGTACAGCGAAAGGCCGTTCCCGTCGACCACCATGAAGTGCCGCCCGAGCGGGCCGGGGACGGGCAGGGCCTCGACCTTCAACGGCGGCTGGCCCGCCTCGCCGACGAGCCACCACGCCGCGCGCTGGCCGGGGGCCTCCACCCGGATGGCGTGAAGCTGCAGGCGCTCCAGCCGCCCTAGATAGCGATGGGTGACCGGCGGCTGGTCGATGAAGCGTGCCGGCGCGCGGGAGCCCGGCTGGACGACCAGCTCCTGGCCCTCGCGGCTGACGGAGCCACCGCTTTCTCGCAGCGCCTGTGCCTCCAGCCGGGCAAGGCAGGCGGCGTCACCGCCGCATTTCGCGATCGCGTCCAGCCCGACCGCGTGACCGGCTGACGCCACGGCCGCAGCGAGCCCCGAGGCGACCAGCCGACTTGCTCTGCAGCCCCTTGCGCTGCGCGACACGCGAGCCCTCATGGGCCCGCATTGTCATGCAGCTGCAGCGTCAGGCCGCTTCAGGAAATCTTCAGGAAGACCGCCGTCACCGGCCCCTTGTTGCCGGCCGCGTCGGTACCTCTCACGAAGACCAGGTGCTTGCCCTTGGTAAGGCTGCCGGTGGCCAGGGTGACGGTGGCCTTCTCCGACTTCGCGTCGAAGGCGCCATCGGCCGCCGTCAGCGCTATCGGCGTGGCGCCGGGCATCCAGGGCGGCAGGTCGACGTAGGCCTCGGCGCCCGCGATGTTCTGCGTCGGCTCGGTGCCGTTGCGGGTGCTGTAGTGAGTGTCGTCGATCGTGGCCGTCACGGTCACCGGCGTGCCGGGCGGCACCTTGTTGACGCTGAGCTTGACCTTGGTGACATCCGGCCCGGCCGGCGTGAGGTAGGGCGTGCGGACGACTTTCGCGGCATACCAGAGGGCGTCCAGGTTGCCCGGCTTGATGTTGCTGTCGTAGTAGGTGCAGCTCTGGAAGAAGTTGGTGCCCATCTCGAAGGTGAAGGCGGCCACGCCGAGCTCGCCGTAGCTCACGCTGTCCGAGGTGCCGTCGGTCGGGTACAGGCCGATGGACTGCTCGGGCAGGTGGCCGTTGAAGTAGGCGAACTTGCGGCCCAGGGTCTGCAGCGCGGTGCCGTTGGGTGCCGGGTTGTTGGTGAAGCCCCAGGGCCAGAGCACCAGCTGGCCGTAGCTGTGCATGTCCAGGTGGATGCCGCTCGTGTCGGCCGGAGCCGGATCGTTCTGGCCGGAGCCGCGGCGATCGGCCCACAGCGAGCGCACGTAGCTTTCCACCGCCTGGGTTTCGGGCTCGGATGCCGCTGATGGACCGCGGTAGGTCTCGTCGCACTGCCGGCCGCTGGAGCCGCCGCCGTGGGTGATGTTCCAGCTGTAGCTGAAGTTGCGGTTCAGGTCGGCGCCGCGGTCGTTGCTGTTGGCGCCGCAATAGGCCTGGTTGGTGTTCTTGCGCCACAACAGGCCGCTCTCGGCCTTCTTGCGGCCGTCGGGGTTGGTGTGCAGCAGCAGGTGGACCTCGTGGTGATCGAGGATCCAGGTCGCGTCGGGGTTCTTGCCGTAGCCGGTCAGCAGCTGCGTCGCGAAGGCCAGCATCAGCGGCGCGGTGACGTACTCGCGGGCATGGATGGCCGAGTTGACGAACAGCTTGGGCTTGGGCTCGCCGTTGGGGCCGGTGGTGTTCTTGTTGGTCAGCTTCAGCACGGCCATGTCGTAGCCGCCCAGGCCGTTCTGCTTCTGCCAGCTCTGGCCGACCGGCGTCCAGGTGGCGAGCTTGGGATAGGTCGTGGTGAAGCCCTGGGCCGCGGCGAAGGTCTCCTCCACCGTCTCGTAGCACGGGTAGTTCGGGATCGACTCGCCCGACTCGGCGGCGCGCCGGGCCAGCGCCGCACCGGAAGCGCCGAACAGCGTCGGCATGCCGAGCTCGCGCAGCTTCTGCAGCATGGCCCGGTGCTGATCGATGAAGGCCTGGTCCTTCACGACGCGGAACTTGAAGGACTGCAGCCGCTCCACGTCCTCCGCATCCAGCTGCAGCAGCAGGTAGCCCTCTTGCCAGCGCGCGTCGAGCACGGCGTCGTGCAGGGTCACCGCCGCCTTGCGGCCGGTGGCCTCATCGGGGAAGTAGGCGCGGTAGAAGTTGTCGGCCAGCATCTCCTGCGCCGCCAGGTCGTCGAGCTCGGCGGCCTCGGGCGAGCGGGCGGCCGAGGTGTCTTGCGCCAGCGCCAGCGGCGAGCTCGTGGCCAGGCCGATGGTGGCGAACGCGGCCGACAGCGCGGCGGCAAGGGGGAATCGCTTCACGGGGGTCTCCTGTGGCAATCGAATCATCCGGTGCCGGCACGGCACACCGGGCAAGCGGACGATTGTGTGGGTCGCCCCAGGGGCCCACCAGCGCTCCCCCTCCGGTTCTAGGGGGTGGCGATCGTCAAGATTCGTCAGGCCGCCAGAGGTGATCGAACCTGGACCGCGGCCGGGGGCAAGCGCGCCATGGCGATAATCGGCCGGACCATGAGGCGCCTTCTTGCATGCCTGCTCGCGCTGTTGCTGCCCCTCCAGCTCGCCTGGGGCGCGGCCGCTGCGTATTGCCAGCATGAACAGGCGCCCGCCGGACCGGCGCACTTCGGTCATCACCAGCACGTGCACGACGTGCAGAAGGACGACAACCACCGCCACGCCAAGATGCCCGGCGGCAAGGTGGTGGGTGACCACGATTGCGGCTACTGCAACGTGGCGGCCACGGCGGTCGTGCCGGCCCTCCAGCAAGCGCCGCTCGCCCTGCAGACGGACGCGGGCCCGTCGCCCGCCGTCGAGCGGCGCCATCACTCGCCGCCACCGCGCGCGCCCGACCGGCCTCAGTGGAGCCGTCTCGTCTAGCCGGCGAGACGCAAGCAGTCCCATCGTCTTCTTCGTCTCGCCGAATCCGAGGTTCCCACCATGAGATTCGATGAGAAAACTCCTTTGGCCGCTCGGGCTGGCGGCCTTCGCACTCAGCCCCTTGCCGCTCGCGGCACAGACCACCCTCGCGCTTGACGGCGCGCTCGACCAGGCCCTTCGCAACAGCGCGGCCGTAGCCGCCGCGAGCCGCGAGGTGGAGGCCGCCGAAGGCGCGCTCCAGCAGGCCGGCGCCCGGCGCAACCCGACCCTCAACCTGACGGTGGAGGACTTCCGCCGCGACACCCGCAGCACCACCGCCACCATCGACATCCCGCTCGAACTCGGCGGCCAGCGGACGGCCCGCGTGACCGCCTCGGAGCGTGCACGCGACCGCGCCGAGGCGGACCTGGCACGCACCCGCGCCGAGTTCCGCTCGCAGGTGATCGCGGCCTTCTTCTCCGTGCAGCTGGCCCAGGAGCGCGCGCGACTGGCGAACAGCGCGCTCGAGTTGGCGACGCGCGCCGCCGAGGCGGTGGCCCGGCGCGTCGTCGCCGGCAAGCTCTCGCCGGTCGAGGCCACGCGCGCCGAGGTCGACCGCACCCAGGTCCAGCTCGAAGCGGCCGAGGCCCAGGGCGCGTTGCAGCGTGCGCGCTTCGCCCTGGCGAGCTTGCTCGGCGATGCCGAGCCGGCGTTCGACGAGGTCTCCGGCGAGTTCGCCGCCGCCCCCGTGCGCGCGCCCTTGCCCGAGCTCGCAGGGCAGCTGGAGGCCTCGCCCGCCATGAACTCGGCGCGGATCGAGGTCGAGCGGCAGCGGGCGCTGGCGAGGGTCGAGCGCACGAAGGCCGTGCCGGACGTGACGCTCAGCCTCGGCAGCAAGCGCGACAACGAGCTCGGCCGAACGCAGGCCGTCGTCGGGCTCTCCATCCCGCTGCCCGTTCTCGACCGCAACCAGGGGGCCGTGCGCGAAGCGAGCCGTCGGGCGGACAAGGCCCTGGACGAGCTGCAGGACACGCGCCGGCGCCTGCTGGTCGAACTGCAGGATGCGTCGAGCCGCCTCGCCGTCGCCCATGCTGCATTGGAGACGCTGCAGGCGGTGGTGCTGCCGGCCGCGCAGCAAGCGTACGAAGCGGCCAGCCGCGGCTTCGAGGCCGGCAAGTTCGGCTCGCTCGACGTGCTGGACGCCCAGCGCTCGCTGCTGCAGGCGCGCTCGCGCCATCTCGACACCCTGGCCGCCGCCCACCGTGCCGCGGCCGACATCGACCGCATCGTCGGTCGCTGAAGACGAAGGAACACGCACATGTCCATCACGAACAGGCAGGGCATCGCCATCGCCGCGATCCTCGCCATCGGGCTGCTCGGCAGCGCTGCGGTGCTGCTGGCGAAGAAGCCGGACGCGGCCGGCCGGGAAGCCCATGGCCACGAAGAAGAACACGAGGGCGGCCATGAGGGTGGCCATGAGGATGAGGACGGCGGCGAGGACCTGCTCGCCCTCACGCCCGAGCAGCAGAAGAGCGCCGGCATCACGGTGCTGCGCGCCGGTCCCGCGAAGCTGCAGTCATCGCACGCCTTCCAGGGTGAGGTGCGCTTCGACGAAGACCGCACGGCCCACGTCGTGCCGCGCCTGGCGGGTGTCGCCGAAGCCGTGCCTGCGAGCCTGGGCCAGGCGGTCCGCAAGGGCGAGGTGCTCGCCGTCGTCGCCAGCACCTCGCTGTCCGACCAGCGCAGCGAGCTGCTGACGGCCGAACGCCGGCGGGAGGCGGCGGCCGTGGTCCACGAGCGGGAGAAGAAGCTGTGGCAGGACCGGATCTCGGCCGAGCAGGACTACCTGCAGTCCCAGGCCGCGCTGCGCGAGGCCGACATCGCCGTGGCCAACGCGCGGCAGAAGCTCTCCGCCGTGGGCGCGCCGGCCTCGTCTTCGGGGCTCAACCGCTTCGAGATACGCGCGCCCTTCGACGGCACTGTCGTCGAGAAGCACCTCGCGCTCGGCGAGGCCGTGAAGGAGGACGCGAGCATCTTCACCGTGTCGGACCTGCGCAGGGTGTGGGCCGAGTTCGCGGTCGCTGCGCAGGACCTGGCCGTCGTCCGTGTCGGCCAGAAAGTGAGGGTCTCGTCGACGGCCTTCCCGCAGACGGCAGAGGGAACCGTCTCCTACGTGGGCGCGCTGCTGGGCGAGCAGACCCGCACGGCGCGCGCCCGCGTGGTCCTCGCCAATCCGCAGGATGCGTGGCGGCCGGGGCTCTTCGTCACGGTGAGCGTGCGCGGTGCCGAGCAGGACGTGGCCCTGGCCGTCCCCGCCGATGCGGTGCAGACCATCGGCCGGCAGCCGACCGTCTTCAAGGCCGTGCCGGGCGGCTTCAAGGCGGTGCCCGTGAAGACGGGTCGCTCCGACGGCCGGTCGGTCGAGATCCTGGGCGGGCTGGAGCCGGGCGACCCGGTCGCGGCCGCCAACGCCTTCGTCCTGAAGTCGGAGCTCGGCAAGGCCGGCGCCGGGCACGAGCATTGAGCGCACCACGGGAGCACCCGACATGTTCGAACGCATCATCCGCTTCTGCATCGAGCAGCGCTGGCTCGTCATGCTGGCCGTGCTCGGCGTCGCCGCGCTCGGCGTCCACAGCTACGGCCGCCTGCCGGTCGACGCGGTGGCCGACATCTCCAACGTCCAGGTGGTCGTCAACACCGAGGCGGCGGGCTACTCGCCGCTGGAGACCGAGCAGCGCATCACCTATCCCGTGGAGACGGCGATGGCCGGCCTGCCGGGGCTGCAGCAGACGCGCTCGCTGTCCCGCTACGGCCTTTCGCAGGTGACGGCGATCTTCGAGGACGGGACCGACATCCACTTCGCCCGGCAACTGGTCAACCAGCGGCTGCAGGAGGCGCGCGAGAAGCTGCCCGCCGGCATCGCGCCGGCCATGGGGCCCATCTCCACCGGCCTGGGCGAGATCTACCTGTGGACCGTGGAGTCCGGGCCCGACGCGCGCCGGCCCGATGGCCAGCCGTACACGCCGGCCGACCTGCGCGAGATCCAGGACTGGGTCATCAAGCCGCAGCTGCGCAGCGTGCCGGGCGTCACCGAGATCAACTCCATCGGCGGCTTCGAGAAGCAGTACGTGGTGGCGCCCAGCCTCGAAAGGCTCTTCGCCCACGGCCTGGGCCTGGCCGACGTGGTGCGGGCGCTCGAGCGCAACAACGCGAGCCAGGGCGCCGGCTACATCGAGCGCCACGGCGAGCAGTACCTCGTCCGCGCGCCGGGGCAGGTGCAGTCGGTCGAGGAGCTGCGCGAGATCATCGTCGGCTCCGCCGCGGGCCAGCCCGTGCGCATCCGCGACATCGCCGAAGTCCGGCCGGGGCGCGAGCTGCGCACCGGCGCAGCCACCGAGAACGGGCAGGAGGTGGTGCTGGGCACCGTCTTCATGCTGATGGGCGAGAACAGCCGCACCGTCTCGCGCGCGGTCGACGCGCGCATGGCCGCCATCAACAAGACGCTGCCGGCGGGCGTTCGCGCCGTGACCGTCTACGACCGCACGGTGCTGGTCGACAAGGCCATCCGGACGGTGCAGGCCAACCTGCTCGAGGGCGCGGCGCTGGTGGTGGCGGTGCTGTTCCTCTTCCTCGGCAACCTGCGCGCGGCGCTCATCACCGCGATGGTGATCCCGCTGGCGATGCTGTTCACCTTCACCGGCATGCTGAAGGCCGGCATCAGCGCCAACCTCATGAGCCTGGGCGCGCTGGACTTCGGCATCATCGTCGACGGCGCGGTGGTGATCGTCGAGAACTGCGTGCGGCGCCTCGCGCATTCGCAAGCGCACAAGGGACGGCCGCTGAACCGCTCCGAGCGCCTGCACGAGGTCTTCGCCGCGGCCCGCGAGGCGCGGCGCCCGCTGCTCTACGGGCAGCTGATCATCATGATGGTCTACGTGCCCATCCTGGCGCTCACGGGCGTCGAAGGGAAGATGTTCCATCCCATGGCGTACACGGTGCTGCTCGCGCTGCTGGGGGCGATGCTGCTGTCGGTCACCTTCGTGCCGGCCGCCGTGGCGCTGTTCATGGGCGAGCGGGTGGCCGAGCGCGAGAACCGGCCGATGCGCTGGGCCGAGCGGCGCTACCGCCCGATGCTGGACGCCGCGATGTCCAACGCGCCGGTGGTGCTGGCCTTCGCCGCGGTCGTCGTCACCTTCTGCGCCGCCGTCGGCACGCGGCTGGGCTCGGAATTCGTGCCGAACCTGAACGAGGGCGATTTCGCGATCCAGGCGCTGCGGGTGCCGGGCACCAGCCTGACGCAATCGGTGCAGATGCAGCAGCAGCTCGAGGCGCACCTGAAGGCCAGGTTCCCCGAGATCGAGCGCGTCTTCGCCCGCACCGGCACCGCCGAGATCGCGGCCGACCCGATGCCGCCCAACATCTCGGACGGCTACATCATGCTCAAGCCGATGGACCAGTGGCCCGAGCCGCGCAAGACCCGTGACGAGTTGCTCGCCGCCGTGCGCGAGGAAGCGGCCCAGGTGCCCGGGAGCAACCACGAGTTCTCGCAGCCCATCCAGCTGCGCTTCAACGAACTCATCTCGGGCGTGCGGTCCGACGTGGCGGTCAAGGTCTTCGGCGACGACAACGAGGTGCTGGAAGACACGGCCGCACGCATCGCTCAAGTGCTTCAGGGCGTGCCCGGCGCAACCGAGGTGAAGGTCGAGCAGACCACCGGCCTGCCGATGCTGAGCGTGAACATCGACCGGGCGAAGGCAACCCGCTACGGGCTCGACATGGCAGAGGTGCAGGACACCGTCGCCACGGCCGTCGGCGGCCGCGCGGCCGGCACCCTCTTCGAGGGCGACCGGCGCTTCGACGTGCTGGTGCGCCTGCCGGATGCGGTGCGCGAGGATGTCGAGGCGCTGAAGCGCCTGCCGATCCGGCTGCCGCGTCCGGCCGCCGACGGCCGGGCGGCCTACGTGCCGCTGGCCGAGCTGGCCAGCCTCGACCTGGCCCCGGGCCCGAACCAGGTCTCGCGCGAGAACGGCAAGCGCCGCGTCGTCGTGAGCGCGAACGTCACCGGCCGCGACCTCGGAGGCTTCGTGGCCGATGCGCAGGCGGCGATCGAGCGCCGGGTGAAGGTGCCGCCAGGCTACTGGACCGGCTGGGGCGGGACCTTCGAGCAGCTCGAATCCGCGCGCCAGCGGCTGCAGCTGGTGGTGCCGCTTTCCCTGCTGCTGGTCTTCGTGCTGCTGTTCGCGATGTTCGGCAACGTGAAGGACGGGCTGCTGGTCTTCACCGGCATTCCCTTCGCCCTCACCGGCGGCGTGCTGGCCTTGTGGGCGCGGGGCATCCCGCCGTCGATCTCGGCGGCCGTGGGGTTCATCGCGCTGTCGGGCGTGGCGGTGCTGAACGGCCTGGTGATGCTTTCGTTCATCCGCCAGCTGCGCGACGACGGCCGCGGCCTGGACGACGCGATCCGCGAAGGGGCGCTCACCCGCCTGCGGCCGGTCCTGATGACCGCGCTGGTCGCGTCACTCGGCTTCGTGCCGATGGCGCTGGCCACCGCCACGGGCGCCGAAGTGCAGCGGCCGCTCGCCACCGTCGTCATCGGCGGCATCCTTTCGTCCACCGCGCTCACGCTGCTGGTGCTGCCCATCCTCTACCGCTGGGCGCATCGGGGCGACGAGGGGGAGGTGGAGTCGACCCGGTCGCCGCTGCCCGTCAGGCCTTGAATGCCGCCTGGTGCCGCTCGCGAAGCAGGTTCTTCTGGACCTTGCCCATGGTGTTCCTCGGCAGCTCATCGACGACGAAGAGCTGCTTGGGCACCTTGAAGGCGGCGATCTTCGTCTTCAAGGCGGCGACGAGCGCGGCCGGGTCCACCGAGGCGCCGCGGCGTGGCACCACCACGGCCACCACGCCCTCGCCGAAGTCGGGGTGGGGCACGCCGATCACCGCGCTCTCGGCCACGCCGGGCAGCTCGTTGAGGTAGCCCTCGACCTCGGCCGGGTAGACGTTGTAGCCGCCGGTGATCACCAGGTCCTTGCTTCGGCCGACGATGGTGACGTAGCCGTCCGCGTCCACCTTGCCGACGTCGCCGGTCTTGAACCAGCCGTCGGCGGTGAACTCCTCCTTCGTCTTCTC
>CAMLGG010000005.1 GCA_946479475.1 uncultured Ideonella sp.
AGCCAGGCCTGCGGCGTGAACGCCATGGCGAGGAGCAGCGCCATGCCGATCGCCATGCGGCCTGCGGCTTCCGGCTCGAGGCGCGGGCCGATGCCCAGGCCGAACTGGGCAAGCCCATCCTGGTCGCCCAGTACTTCAACGCGGTGCAGGACTGCGAAGCCATCGGCCGACTGAGCCGGGATCCGCTGCTGCTGTGGATCGCGGGCGCCTACCTTCGATCGGTCCCGACCTTCGTCGGCGGCAACCTCTGGTGGACCTTCCCGGTGCAGGCGCTCGAGGCGGACCGCGATCGCCACGCCCACCTGTTCCACCGGGACGTCGACGACTTCCGGTTCTTCAAGTTCTTCTTCTACCTGACCGACGTCGAGCCCGGCGACGGCGCCCATGTCTGCGTGCTCGCGTCGCATCGCAAGCCCCCGGTGCTGCGCGCGGCCGACCGCTGGAACCTCCGGCGCTACACGGACGGCGAGATCGAGCGGTTCTTCGGCCCGCAGGACATCGTCGAGATCTGCGGCCCCGCCGGCACGGGCTTCGCCGAGAACACCCTGTGCGTGCACAAGGGGCTGACGCCGACCCGGGCGCCGCGCCTGCTGCTGCAGCTGCAGTACGCGCTGTTCGACTACGGCGTGATGCACGACCGCCGCGATCTGTCGACCCTCGGCATGCTGGCGTGAAAAGCATGCCCAGCCCGGCCTCGCCACGTCGGTTCGCGTGGTCGCCGCATCGCGCGCGGCAGCTCTGGTACGCGCCGGTGCTGACGCTGGCGATGGCGCTGATGTTCGTGCGCTCGCTGGTCATGGCCCGGCTGCTCGACGTCGAGGCGTTCGGCCAGTACAGCGCCGGCATCCTGGTGTCCGCCACCTTCTGCATGCTGGGTTGCCTGGGCCTGCAGTCCATGCTGCAGCGGGAGTGGCCGGTGCATCTGGTGCGGGGCCGCGAGCGAAGCGGGCCGGTGCGGGCTGCGCAGTGCCACCTCGTCGCGGCGGCCTGCTGCGCTGCCGGGCTGCTGGCATGCGCAGCCGGGTTCGCCCCGGCCGGCATGCCGGCGCTCCTGGTCGCCATGGGACTCGTCCACGGCCTGACGCAGCAGGTCTTCCTCGTCGCGACGACGGAAAGCCGCAGCCGGGGCGAAGCGCTGCGCTTTGCGTGGCAGACCTTCGTCCGCACCCTCGGCGGCCTGGTGCTGAGCGCCGCCGTCGCCGCATGGACGGGCTCACCCTCCGCGACCCTGGCCATCGATGCCTCGATGTCGCTGGTGCTGTCGATCGCCTACTTCTCCCGCTCGCTGGTGCGCGCGCACCTCGGATGGCTGACCGTCTTCCGCCTCGCCGCCCGGCGACTGCCCCTGGTGCGCTGGCGCTCGGCCCTCACCTTGATGGCGGCCATGGTGCTGACGTTCGGCGTCCTCAACGTCGATCGCTGGGTGGCTGCGGATCGCCTGGCGGTGGGCGTCTTCGCGCAGTATTCGTTTGCCTGCCTGGTGCTGACCGTCGCGCAATCGGCCCAGGCGGTGATCAACGCGTCCATCTATCCGCTGCTGGCGCGCCGCTTCGCTTCTCACGGGCGGGACGTGGCGTTCCGCGTGTGCGTGCAGGTCTCGGTCGCGTCCTTCGTCTTCAGCGCGGTTCTCGCGCTGCCTGCCTACTACCTGCTGGAGGGCGCCATCGGCCGCTGGTATCCGCAGTACGGCGATGCGGTCCGGCTGTTGCCGTGGTTCCTCGCGATCGCGGCGTTCCGTATGTCCGACTTCTGGTCGAGCTTCCTCCTGATCGTGGGCAAGGAAGGCCGGCTGCTGCGGGCCAACCTGGCGGCCTGCGGCACCGCGATCGCGGCCTGGGCCCTGCTGGCGCGACCCTGGCACGCCGGGCCGGTGAGCCCGCAGCAGGTGGCCTGGCTGGCGGTCCTGCTGACCCTGTTCGCCTATGCCGCCGTGGCCGCCGCGGCCTGGCGCACCAGGAGGGCGCGATGAGGTTGAGCCGGCTCCTGTGGGCGAGCCTGCCATGCCGGTGGTGGCGAAGCGCCGTGGCGCTGTCGGCTGGCGTGAGGCTGCACCCCTCGGCCGCGCTCCTCGGCAGGGCCGGGCAGTTCACGCTGGGTTCGGGCAGCGTCCTGGATGCGCGCGTTCGGGTCGACCCGGGCACGGCCGGGCGTCTGGAGACGGGGCGGGATGTCTGGCTCGCGCACGATACCGAGATCGAGACGAGCACCTCGGTCTCGATAGGCGAAGGCAGCACGATCCAACGCCGTTGCAGCCTCAACGGCAGTGTTCGCATAGGGCGCGGGTGCATCCTGGCTCCCGACGTGTTCGTCTCTTCCGGCACCCACCCCTTCAGGACGCCATCTCTCGAGCATCTGCCCATCCGCGATCAGGAGCGGCGTCTTCGCGCGGCGGGGCAGGCGGCGGACGATCGGCCGGTCTGGATCCAGGACGACTGCTGGCTGGGCGTCCACGCGGTGCTGATGCCGGGCGTCGTCGTTGGAAAGGGCAGCGTGGTCGGGGCCAACGCGGTGGTGACGAAGGACGTCGCGCCGTACTCGGTCGTCGCAGGCGCGCCTGCCCGAAGCATCGGGCAGCGGCTGGACTGGCGGCCTCCGCCGGCGTTGAGGATGGACCGGGCCGAGGACCTCGTCTACGTGCTGTCCGGCAGGCCGGTCCGCCGCGCCGGCCAGCCTTGGGCGATCGGCGTCTCCCACGACGAGCCCTTGATGGCTGCCGTCGAGGCTCCGGCCGGTCGCGTACGCGTTCGCTACGAGGCCACGGGGCCGGTGGAGGTCATCGCCGGCGGCGAGCGTCAGGCCCTGCCGGCCGGCGCGGGAATGTTAGAGTTTCCGGTTCGGGCACCTGCGCAGGGCGGTCCTGGCGCCAGGGTGGAGTTGAGCTTGATGAGCGCGGGCCACGCCGCGGAACTGTTGATTCTCGAGATTGCCCGTGCCTGAGCTCGCGCCTTCCAACGACCTGGTGACGGTGGTCGTTCCCTGCTTCAACGCGGCCCGCTTCATCGGGCGGACCATCGAATCGGTGCTGGCGCAGACTTACGCGCCGCTCGAGCTGATCGTGGTCGACGACCGGTCGACCGACGACACGGTCGAACTCGTTCGGGCCTATGCGCGGCGCGACGAACGGATCCGACTGATCGAGAGGACCCGCAACGCCGGCGCGCCGGCGGCCCCGCGCAACACCGGCGTGGCGGCCGCGCGGGGGCAGTGGGTGGCGTTCCTGGACGCCGACGACGTCTGGCATCCGGACAAGCTGCGCCTGCAGATGCAGGCCCTGCGCGAGCACCGGGCGAAGATGTGCAGCACGCAGATGAAGGACTTCCGCGACGAGTCGCAGATCGTGATGACCGAGCCGCACGCGCCGCGGATCGTGCCCATCACCCTGACCCAGCAGCTGCTCAAGTACCGCACGCCGACGTCGAGCATCGTGGCCGATCGCGAGCTGCTGCTGGCGCACCCCTTCAACGAGGACCTGAGCTACAAGGCGCGCGAGGACACGGATTGCTTCATCCGCCTTCACGAGTACATGGAGCACAGCATCAAGATCCAGCATCCCCTCGTCTTCTACCGCCTGCAGTCGAACCAGATCTCGGGCGACAAGTGGAAGATGGTCTCGCGGCACCTGGCCATGCTGCTCAAGTACCGCACGAGGACGGGCCGCGGCCTGGGGGCGATGGCCTACGTTTACACCGCCACGCACTTCCTGGCGTCGATCTACATCCGCATGATCCGCCGCAGGCTCTAGCCAGGCGGCGCCAAGACGATGTCAAGCCAGTCGCAACAGCAGGCCAGGCGCGAAGTCGACGCGGTCGTCGAGCGCTACGCGCGCCGGCAGTCCGGCGGCCTCTACAGCATCCTGCGTCCGGAAGTCATGCTTTCCACGCAGGAGCTGCAGAGGCAGATCCTCGTCCTGCTCGGCTCGGTGTGCGGCTACACCGACGTCGACCTGCGCGAGCTCGAGCTGGTCGACGTCGGCTGCGGCTACGGCGGGCACCTGCTCGATTTCCTGCGCTTCGGCTTCGCGCCGGACAATCTGCGGGGCATCGAGCTGCTGCCCGAGCGGGCTGCCGCCGCGCGCGCGAGGCTGCCGGCCGCCGTGTCGGTGCACGAAGGCGATGCCAGCTCGGCGGGCCTGCAGCCGGCCAGCCAGGACGTCGTCTTCCAGTCCGTCGTCTTCTCGTCGCTCCTGGACGACGGCTTCCAGCAGGAGCTGGCGCAGCGGATGTGGTCCTGGGTGCGGCCCGGCGGCGGCGTGCTCTGGTACGACTTCGTCTATGGCAACCCGTCCAATCCGGATGTGCGCGGCGTGCCGGTGCGGCGCATCCGGCAGCTGTTCCCCGAGGGGCGCATGACGATCAGGCGCCTGACGCTCGCCCCGCCGATCAGCCGGCGGGTCTGCCGCATCCATCCGGCGGCCTACCACCTGTTCAACCGGCTGCCGTTCCTGCGCACCCACGTCCTCTGTTGGATCCACAAGCCATGAGCCAGCCCTTTCTTCCGTTCGCCCTGCCCGAGATCGGCGAAGAGGAGATCGCCGAGGTCGTGGACACCCTGCGCTCCGGCTGGGTCACGACCGGCCCCAAGACCAGGCGCTTCGAGCAGGCCTTCACCGAGTTCCTCGGCGATCCGGCGATCGAGTCGCTGGCGGTCAACTCGGCCACCGCCGGCCTTCACCTGGCGCTGGAGGCGCTCGGCATAGGCCCGGGCGACGAGGTCATCACCACCACCCACACCTTCACCGCCACGGCAGAAGTGGTGCGCTACCTGGGCGCCGACGTGAGCCTGGTGGACATCGATCCCGCCACGCTCTGCATCGACGTCGATGCCGTCGAGGCCGCCATCACGCCGCGGACCAGGGCGGTGATCCCGGTTCACTTCGGCGGCCGTGCGGCCGACATGTCGCGCCTGCTGCCCCTCGCACGCCGCCATGGGCTGAAGGTGGTCGAGGACGCGGCCCATGCGCTGCCCACCACCAGCGGCGGGCGCCTCGTGGGCACGCTCGGGACCGACGCCTGCGTGTTCAGCTTCTACGCGAACAAGACGATCACGACGGGCGAGGGCGGCATGGTCGTCACGCGCGACCCCGGGATCGCGAAGCGGATGAAGGTGATGCGCCTGCACGGCATGAACCGCGACGCCTTCGACCGCTTCACCGCCACCGTGCCGAGCTGGTACTACGAGATCGTCGCGCCGGGCTTCAAGTACAACCTGACCGACATCGCCGCGGCGCTGGGCCTTCACCAGCTCAAGCGCCTGCCGGCCTTCCAGAAGCGGCGCGAGGAGATCGCCGCGCAGTTCCACGAGGGCCTGGCCGACCTGCCGGTGATCCTGCCGCCCGGGCCGGCGGAGGGCGACGTCCACGCCTGGCACCTGTACGTGCTTCGCCTGGCCGACGAAGCGCCCATCGGCCGCGACAAGCTGGTCGAGCGCCTGTTCGCGGCCGGCATAGGTTGCAGCGTGCATTACATCCCCCTGCACCTGCAGCCCTACTGGCGCGACCGCTACGGGCTGGAGGCCGAGGACTTCCCTTGCTCGCAGCGCGCGTACGAGGCAACGCTCAGCCTGCCGCTGTACACGCGCATGACCGAAGCGGACGTGCAGCGCGTGGTGGGCGCCGTGCGCGCCGCCCTGGCCGCCTGATCCCATGGCCAAGCGCCTGTTCGACATCGTCTGCTCGGCGCTCGGCCTGCTGGTACTGGCCCCGCTGTTCATCGCGGTGGCGGCATGGGTGAAGCTCGATTCGCCCGGACCGGTGTTCTTCCGCCAGGAGAGGGTGGGGCGCTTCGGGGTCCCCTTTCGCATCCACAAGTTCCGCACGATGAGCCACTCGCAGGCGCCCGGTGGCGCGCTCATCACCGTGGGCGCCGATGCGCGCATCACCCGCGCCGGCGCCTTCCTGCGGCGGCACAAGGTCGACGAGCTGCCGCAGCTGATCGACGTGCTCGGGGGCGACATGAGCCTGGTCGGCCCGCGGCCCGAGGTGCCTCGCTACGTCGCGATGTACCCGCCGGGCCTGCGGGAAAAGGTGCTCTCCGTGCGGCCGGGCATCACCGACCCGGCCTCCCTGCAGTTCCGCGACGAAAGCGGGCTGCTGGCGCAGGCCGCCGACCCGGAGCGCGAGTACGTCGAGGTCGTGATGCCGGCCAAGCTGGAGCTGGCCGCGCAGTACGTGGAGCACGCCTCGCTCGCCACCGACCTGCAGTTGATCGGGCGCACGGTGCGCCTGCTGTTCTCCCATGGCTGAACCCCGGCCTTCCTCTTCCGCCGGCGTCTGGTTGCGCCTCGAGCGCGCCATGTCGCGCATCCGACCGTACCGGCGGCCGCTGTCGCTCGTCATCGACGGCCTCGTGATCCTGGTGTGCTGGAACCTGACCTACCTGTTCCGCCTGGGCTTCGAGCGCTGGCTGTCGGCGCGTCCGGACTACGACCCGCTGGTGATGGCCGGCGTGACCGCGCTGTACCTGGCGGTCTTCGTCGCAGTCGGCGTGCCGCGCGGCATGTGGCGCTTCTCCGGCTTCGACGAGGTCGGCCGGCTCACCATCGCCTGCGGCGTGGCGGGGCTGGGCAGCGCGGTGGTGGTGCTGATGCTCCAGCTGCGCGAGGTGCCGCGCGCGGTGCTTGCGCTGCACCCCGTGCTGTCCCTCATGGGGCTGTGCATGGTTCGCATCGCCTACCGCATGCTCTACGAACATGCGAGGGCCCGCATCGCGGGGGGCACCGACGACATTCGCCGCGCGATCGTCTTCGGCGCTGGCGATGCCGCGAGGCGCCTGCTGGCCGGCATCCACCGCCAGGGCTGGATCGTGATCGGGCTGCTGGACGACGATCCGGCCAAGCAGGGCGCCAGGGTCGCCGGCGTGCCGGTGATCGGGCCGCTGGAGGCGGTGAAGGACCGCGGCGTGCGCGGCGGGGCCACCCACGTGATCGTCGCCATGCCCTCGGCCAGCGCGGCCCAGCGGCGGCGGGCGGTGGCGCTGGCCGGCGAAGTCCGCCTGCCGGTGCTCACCGTCCCTTCGGCGGAGGAACTTCGCAGCGGCGGCGGGGCGGTCGATCGCGTGCGGGACATCGAGCCGGAGGACCTGCTGGGCCGCGAGCCGGTGCAGCTCGACGAGGCCGGCATCGCCGAATCCCTGGCCGGCAAGACGGTGCTGCTCACGGGGGCTGGCGGATCCATCGGAAGCGAGTTGTGCCGCCAGGTCGCGCGGTTCGGGCCCGCGAAGCTGGTGCTGTACGAGCTGTCCGAATACAACCTCTACGCCATCGAGCAGGACCTCGGCGAGCGCTTCCCCTCGCTGGAGCTGGTCCGGGTGGTCGGCGACGTGAAGGATCTCGGTCACCTGCGCGCCGTGTTCGCCCGCTGGCGGCCGCAGGTGGTCTTCCATGCAGCCGCCTTCAAGCACGTGCCGCTCATGGAGGAGGAGCACAACGCCTGGGCCGCCCTGCGCAACAACACGCTCGGCACCTACCACGCCGCTCTGGCAGCGGCAGAGCAAGGGGCCGAACGCTTCGTGCTGATCAGCACCGACAAGGCCGTCAACCCGACCAACGTGATGGGGGCGACGAAGCGCGCGGCGGAGCTGGTGGTGTCGGCCATGGCCGCGGAGCATCCCGGCACGAAGTTCATGGCGGTGCGTTTCGGCAACGTCCTCGGCTCCTCCGGCAGCGTGATCCCGAAGTTCAAGGAGCAGATCGCGAGGGGAGGGCCGGTCACGGTGACCCACCCCGAGATCATCCGTTACTTCATGACCATCCCGGAGGCGGCGCGCCTGGTGCTGCAGGCGGCCGCCGTCGGGGAGTCCGGGCAGGTGCTCGTGCTCGACATGGGCGAGCCGGTGAAGATCGTGGACCTGGCGCGCACGATGATCCGGCTGGCCGGGCGCAGCGAGCAGGAGGTGCCGATCGTCTTCACCGGCCTCAGGCCGGGGGAAAAGCTGTTCGAGGAATTGCTGGCGGACGGCGATGCGACAATCGCCACCGGGATCCCCCGCCTGCGCGTCGCCAGGCTGCAGAAGGTCCCCGCCTTTGACAGCCTGCGACAATGGCTGGCTGGTGCCGGTACAGCGTCGCCGCCAGGCGCCCAGGTTCGCGATGCGCTGGCCGATTGGCTGCCGGACTACCGCCCGGGCGGATTTCACTGACGTCGCTCGGCACCGCACGGCGGGTGTTCGACCCCGCAAGAGCATGGAACCGATCCAGATTCGATCACCCTATCAAGTCCAGAAGGACGTCCTGTACGCGTTGCTGCTGCGCGAGTTCTCCGCGCGCTTCGGTCGCAGTCGTGTAGGCTTCTTCTGGGTGCTGATCGAGCCGATCGCCCACGTGGCGTTCCCGGTGATCATGTTCGGCTTCATCATCGACCGGCACGTGACCGGATACGACTATCCGGTGTACCTGATGTACGGCCTGCTGCCGTACTTCCTCTTCCGGACCATCTGCATGAACACGATGGAAGGGGTCAACGCGAGCCGGGGCCTGCTCTCGTACCGGCCGGTGCACCTGATCGACGTCATCTTCACCAAGGCCATCTTCACGCTGGCCCTGGAATCGATGCTCTTCTTCATCATCGGGCTCGGACTGACCCTGCTGGGCTACAAGCTGATGCCGGCCTTTCCCGTCGAGTGGCTGTGCCTGTTGCTCGGCGTTTCTGTCTTCGGACTCGGCGTCGGGATGCTTTTCGCCGCGCTGTCCAGCTTCATGCCCGATGCGCGTTCGGTGATCAAGGTGTCCTTCTTGCCACTGTACTTCGCGTCCGGCGTGGTGCTTCCGGTGTCCCGCTTCCCCGCCGAGTGGGTGGACCGACTGGCGTACAACCCCTTGCTCCACTGGATCGAGGCAAGCCGCCATCTCGGCCTGGCGCACTACCAGCCGCTCGAACAGCTGTCCTACCAGATGGTCTTCTTCTCCGCGGCCATTCCGCTGTTCTTCGGCCTGGCCCTGTATCGGCTGAGGCGTCTGAGCCGGGTGACGACATGATTCGTGTCGAATCCCTGACCAAGAGCTACCTGACGCTGCACGGACGCAAGACAGTCTTCAAGGACTTGAACTTCGAAGTCCCCGAGAACCGCAGCGTGGGGCTGATCGGGCGCAATGGAGCCGGCAAGTCGACGATGATGAGGCTGCTCGCCGGCGTCGACTTGCCGGACAAGGGCCGCATCGTCACGCCCGAGCGGCTGTCGTGGCCGGTCGGCCTTTCCGGGGGCATGGTGCCGTCGGCGACGGGGCGCGAGAACGTCCGCTTCGTGTGTCGCCTGTACGGAGTCCGCGGCGAGGGCATGAAGCGCGTCGAGGCCTTCGTGGCCGACTTCGCCGAGATCGGGGAATGGTTCGACCTGCCGGTGGCGACCTACTCGTCGGGCATGCGCGCGCGGGTCGCATTCGGAACGAGCATGGCGTTCCAGTTCGATTACTACCTGATCGACGAGGTCATGGGGGTGGGCGATGTGCGCTTTCGCCTCAAGAGCCGCGAGCTGTTCGCGGAGCGGACCAAGACCGCCAAGCTCATCCTCGTCTCACACAGCATGAAACTCATCAAGTCGATGTGCGAGGTGGTGGTCCATCTCGACAAGGGCCGCGCCACCGTCTACGAAGACGTCGACGCCGGCATTGCAGCTTACGAACGAATGGGAGGGCGTGATTGAAGCGCTGGATCCGATATCTGACCGCCCGACGTCTCGCGGTCTGGCTTGTCCTCGCGCCCACTTTGCTCAGTGGCGCCTACCTGTACTTCCTGGCGGCTGACCGCTACGTCAGCGAATCGGCTCTGACCGTGAAGCAAAGTGGCGAGCAAGCCATAGGCGCCGCCGGCGACCTCGCCGGGCTGGCGTCGATCTTCCAGGTCACCGGGGTCAACTCGCGCAGCGACCTCACCCTGCTGCAGACCTACATCGGATCGGTGGACATGCTGCAGATCCTGGAGGCGAAGCTCCACCTGCGCGACGCCTTCTCGGCGCCGCGCAGGGACGTCCTGCTTCGCCTTTCCACCAACGCCAGCCAGGAGGACTTCCTGGAGTACTACCGGGCGCGCGTCGAGGCTCGCTTCGATGACACCAACGGCTTGCTGATCCTGCGCACGCAGGGGTTCACGCCCGAGCAGGCGCAGGCGATCAACAAGACCATCGTCGACGCTTGCGAGGAGTTCATCAACCGCATCTCGCAGCGCCTCGCCCAGGAGCAGACCGCTTTCGCGGCGAAGGAGCTCGGCACCGCGATCGCCAGGTACCGCTCGGCGAAGGACAAGATGTTCACCTTCCAGGAGCGCCACCACGTTCTGGATCCGACGGCGCAGGCGGAGGCGAATACCGCCATCACGACCGAACTGCAGGCCCGGCTGTCGCGCCTGGAAGCCGACTTGCGCGCCATGTCGTCGTACATGTCGGAGAACTCCTTCCAGATCCGCACCCTGCGCGAGCAGATCGATGCCGCCCGGGACCAGATCGCCGCCGAGGCGACACGTGGGACGAAGAACACGGTGACGGGGACGCGCCTGAATTCGCTGGCCGCGGATTTCCGCGAGCTTCAGATCGAGGTGGATTTTGCGGAGCAGGCCTACAAGTCCGCCGCGGTGTCGATGGAAACCGCCCGGCTCGAATCGACCCGCAAGATCAAGACGCTGGTCATGGTGGCGTCGCCGCCCAAGCCCCAGGACCCTGCGTATCCGAGGCGCGCGTATGACCTGCTCGCCCTGGCACTCGGCTTCGCGTTGCTGTTCGGCGTCGCCCGCCTGCTCATTGCAACCATCGAGGATCACCTCGACTGACGATTGCAGGTCTAGGGCGTGAAGGACTGGAAGCGTGACAGGGTCTGGCTGGCGGCCAGCCGGGCGGCCGTGGAGGCCGCCGAAGAAGCTGATGTGGTCTTCGTGACCACGGAGTTCCTTGAACTCCATCCGCGCTTCGTGCCGCTGGAGTACAGCTGGGGACTCGGTCCGGATGGCCGGCGCGTGGCCTGGTGCTGCGGCAAGGACGACGCCTACCGGTTGGCGCCGTGGGTCCACGAGGGCAGGGCGGATCGCAAGGAGTGCCGCTGGGCAAATGAGGCTTTCGTGCTGGGCGGCCGATTCCAGTGGTCGCGTCGGCCTTCGCTGCTGAGCCTGCACCACTGGCAGTCGTGGCGGGACAGGGTGCGTGCCCATCTCGCCGGCGCACGGCTGCGTTCGGCGGCGTTGCGGCCGGCGCCGGGCTCGGCCTCCACCCATGGCCCGAGAGTCCTGGTGGTCGGTGCATCGGGGATGGGCAACGTCGGTGACGATCTGCTGGCGTACGTGCTGGCCCAGATGCTTCGGCGTGAGGCGCGGGCTCGCGTCTGGTGGTGTGATTCCAACGTCGCCCTGCTCGACCTGAAGCAATTCGATGCCGTCGTCGTTGGCGGTGGCGGCCTGGTGTACGCGAGCCGCGACGGGCGCAACGAGACCCAGAACCTGGCCAACTACCTCAAGTTCGGCCCGATGTGCCATCAACTCGGCATGCCGGTGGCGATGATCGGCGTGTCCGACCAGGACCACGCCAGGGGACTGGATCGGGACGAGGCCACGCGCGAGTTCGTCCGCCACTGCATGCCTCTGTTCGGGCGCTCCACCACCCGGGACATGTACAGCGCCGGCCTGCTCCGGCGACTGGGCATGGCACACGTGCGGCCAGGGCCCGACTTGCTGTTCGCCTGGACCCTGCGCGCGCGGCGTGCCGTCCGGCCGGTGTCGAAGCCGCCTCGGCTCGCCATGGCCGGCGAACTTCTGGATTATCCGCACATGGCGATGGCCCTCGAGGATCCAGCCAGCCCGGCGCGCGCGGCGCTGGCCGGGCTCGACGTGGACCTCGTGCTGATGTCCAACGACGACATCCCGCACGCGCAACGGCTGCGCGTGCTCCTCGCCCAAGCCGGTGCAACGGCGACCATACAGGACTATCGCAGCGGCTCGTTCGAGACGCTGGTCGAAGCCCTGTCCCAGTACCGCGGGCTGGTGACCACCCGCTTCCACGGGGTGGTCATGGCGATGATGTGCAACATCCCCGTGCTCGCGCTGGATGGCCCCGAGGGAAAGAAGGCGCGCCTGCTCAAGTGGGCCGCGCCCGAGTCCGCTTGCCTCCTGACCACCGATGTCCCGGCCGGGGACGGGGTGGCGCGCATCGCCGCAGCGTTTTCGGGCGAGATGTCGGCGGTGCCGCCGGCGCGCGCCCGCAACTTGTCCATGCGGATGGGCGTGCACGTCCAGGCCGTGCGCAACCTGCTTCGCCCCTGGATGACGGCCGAGGCGACGGAGCCGGGCGACGCACCGGACGGCGCCATCGACGACCCGGAGCTGGTACCGCTGCCGCCGACGCCCGAGGTGGCCCAGAAATACCGCACCCGCAGCCTGGTGCGCAACGAGCGCGACGCCGGCGGCAGCGTGGGACTGTGCTGGGCCGCCTCGACCAAGGACACGGACGGCTACGCCAATCTCGGAGACGCGCTGAGCGCCGTCATAGTCGCGGCCTTGTCCGGGCGCCGGGTCCACCACGTCGATTTCGGGCGTCCCGAGCCCAAGCTCGTGGCAGTCGGCAGCATCGCTCACGCCATTCACGGCGGCGAGGCCGTGATCTGGGGCAGCGGTGTGTCGGTGCGCGGGGGCGCACTGGTTCAGAACGTGCCGCGCACCCACTACGACGTCCGGGCGGTGCGCGGACCGATCAGCGCGCGCCATCTCCGCGCCTTCTGCATACCAGTGCCCGAGGTCTACGGCGATCCGGTCTGGTTTCTTCCGAGCATCTTCAACGAGCCCGTTCCGAAGAGGTACGAACTCGGGGTGATCCCTCATATCCAGGATGTCGAGGGCTTTGGGCCTGCCGCCAGACCACCTGCGGACTCACTGCGGTACGTGATCGGCCCCGAAGACGCCGGTTCGGTCGTCCTGATCAACACCTGGCATGACCCGACCTGGCGCGGCATCCAGGCCACCTTGCGGGCAATCCTGTCATGCAAGCGCATCGTCTCGCAGAGCTTTCACGGGGTCGTGATCGCAGAGGCCTTCGGCATCCCGGTGCTCCACTACAGGCAGATGTCGGGCGCCGGCAATCGGCCGATCACGATCTCGCTGCGCGAGGACTGCAACACCGACCCGCGGATCTGGGAGTTCTACAAGGGCGGGACGCGAGCCCACTACGAGATGTACGCGCAGCGGCGCGACCAGCACACGGACTGGCAGGCGGTGATGAGGGCGGTGGATGAAAGGTGGGAGCCGTTCGCGTACGACGCCGCGGCCTTGGCGGAGAGCTTCCCGTTGCCTCTGGCCTACGACCCGTTGACCGCACGCGTGCCCTCCACCCGAAACCTCGAATCACTCCGCTTCTGATCGAAGCAGCGACCGATATGCCGCCCACCGAACACACCGCCGCTTCGCCGATCCCCGCCGCCTTGCAGCAAGCCAGTGGCCGTCCGCTGCGGGTGGCCGTGGACGGCTTCAATCTCTCCCTGGAACGCGGCACCGGCGTGGCCACCTACGGCCGCAACCTTTGCCAGATGCTCAAGCACCTGGGAGCGGAGGTGGACATCCTCTACGGGGCGGCCATCAAGGCGAAGTACGACGACCTCCTGAAGGAGGTGATGTTCTTCGACATGAGGCCGCCGTCGATCCACAAGATCATCCGCACGCTCAAGACCTTCAGGGCCATCGGCTGGCGGAATCGGCACACCGCTTTCCGGATACCTGTCACAGGGGCGGTGGTCACGCAAGGGGTTGCCGGTCGCCTCCCGCCCTTCGACCGCCTGTGGAACGCCTATCGCGTCTTCGATCGCGCGCAGGTGAAGTTCGACCTGTTCGGATCGCTGCAGCGCGTCAGGCTGCCACAGCCTCCCGACGTGATGCACTGGACCTACCCGCTCGCGGTGCGGTCTCCCGGCGTGCCGAACATCTACACGATTCACGATCTCGTTCCGCTTCGGCTGCCGTACACGACACTGGACAGGAAAGCCGGGTATCTCAAGCTCCTGCAGTGGATTGCCAGGACGGCCGACCACATCGTCACCGTTTCCGAGGCGTCCAAGCGCGACATCGTGCAATTGCTGGGTGTGCCGGAGCACCGCGTCACGAACACCTACCAGGCGGTCCACCTACCGCGCGACCTCCTGGAGATGGGTGACGACGAGGTTGCGGACACAGTCGCCGCGGTGCACGGGCTGGAGCCGCGAAGCTACTTCCTCTTCTATGGCGCCATCGAGCCCAAGAAGAACATAGGCCGCATCATCGAAGCCTTTCTGTCGGCAGGCACGAACGCGGAACTGGTCATCGTCGGGGCGAAGGCATGGCGCTCGGTGGCGGAAACGCGCCTGCTGGAAGGGCCTTCGTCCAGCGAGCGACGCATCCGCCGGATCGATTACCTGCCGTTCTCCATGCTGGTGAAGATGATCCGCGCGGCCAGGGCGGTGGTCTTCCCGTCCCTGTACGAGGGGTTCGGGCTGCCTGTGCTCGAGGCGATGGCCTTGGGCACGCCGGTGATCGCGTCCAAGACCGCCGCCGTGCCGGAGGTCGCCGGCGACGCCGCCTTGCTCGTCGATCCCTACAGCACCGATGAGATCGCCCAGGCGATGCGCTCCCTGGACCAGGACGACGACCTCTGCTTCGAGCTCGTGCGTCGCGGCAGGCTTCGAGCGGAGCTGTTCTCCGAGGCGCAATACATGGCCCGCCTTCGAGACCTTTACGCCAGGATCGGCGTGGCAGCGTGCTGAAAGACCGGCTGCGTCGGCTCGTGGCGGCCTGGCGCCGCAGGCGGGCCGATCCCGGGCGCCTGATGTCGCGCTGTTGGCCCGCGCTGGAGCCGCTGGCGCCGGCAGGCCCGCCGGCGCTGCAGTGGGCCGCTGTCCTGCGGCAGCTGGTCAGACGCCGCGCCGTGGTCGGTGCCGGGGACTGGGCGCTCGCCCGCGGCCATGTCGAACTGGCCCTGGAGATCGCGCGTCGCGCGGTGCAGGCGCATCCTGGCGTGGCGACGCTGCGTGCCGGGTGCCGGATCGCGTTCAACGCGGCGGCCATCGATCAGGCCGCGCGGTGGGCCGACGACCTGCGCGCGCTGGATCCCGCCGGCGAAGACGATCGCGCACTGATGGCCGCGATCGCCGAACGCCGTGCAGTGCTGGATCGGCTGCGCGAACCGCCCCGGCGGGTGCCCGTCGACGGCGTCCGGCGTCGCGTGGCCTGCCTGCTCGCGTACAGCCTGCCCTGCACCTCGAACGGCTACGCCACGCGTTCGCACGGCCTGCTGAGCGCTGTCGCGGCGCGCGGCTGGGAGGTCATGCCCTACACGCGGCCCGGCTATCCGGGCGACAGCGATCGGTCGCTGGCCGACCAGGTCCTGCCGGCCCAGGAATGGGTCGGCGCCCTGCGCTATGGCCGCCTGCAGGAGGCTTCCCGGCGGCGGCTCGGGCACATGGCCTACATCCAGGCGGCTGCGGACGAGATCGGGCGAATGCTGCATTCCCGGCGGCCGGGGATCGTCCACGCCGCCTCGAACTACATGACCGCCATGCCCGCCTGCATGGCGGCGCAGGAAGCGGGGCTGCCCTTCGTGTACGAAGTGCGCGGCTTCTGGGACGTGACCCGGGCTTCCTCCGATCCGGCATTCGCGTTCACGAGCGAATACCGGTTCCTGCGCATGTTCGAGCGCGAGCTGCTTCGGCGCGCCGACGCCGTGATCACCCTGACGCCGGCCATGAAGCAAGAGCTGGTGCGCCGAGGAGCGGACGAGCGGCGGATCTTCGTGGCTCCCAACGCGGTGGACGTCGACGCGCTGGTTCCGGTGCCGCGGGACCTGGAGCTCGCCCGGTCGTTGGCGCTGCCGCCGGACGAGCCGGTCATCGGCTACGCGGGTTCCTTCGTGGACTACGAAGGTCTCGAGCTCCTGGTGGAGGCCGTCGGCCTTCTTCGTTCGGGCGGCTTGCGGTGTCACCTGCTGCTCGTCGGCGACGGGCTGGCCCTGCCGGTCGTGGAGCAGCGCGTGGCCGACCTGGGGCTGCAAGGGCACGTGACCCTGGCAGGCCGAGTCCCTCACGCCGAGGTGGCCCGCTACTACGGCCTGATGGACGTCTGCCCGTTCCCTCGCAAGCCCCTGCCGGTGTGCGAGCTCGTGTCGCCCTTGAAGCCCTTCGAGGCCATGGCGCTCGGCAAGGCGGTGCTGGTGTCCAGCGTGTCCGCGATGGCGGACGCCATCGAGCCCGGCGTCAACGGCCACGTGTTCGCCAAGGGCGATGTGGCGGACCTGGCGGCGAAGCTCAGGCACATGCTCGAGCGACCGGCGCAGATGCAGGCGCTCGGGCGCAGTGCCCGCCAGTGGGTGCGAAGCCGGCGCACCTGGGAGCGGTCGGCCGAGCAGGTGGAATTCGCCTATGAGCAGGCCCGGGAATCGGGCCCGGTCCAGTTCGCGTGATCAGCGATAATTCTCCGTTTACCGTCCAAGCCATCCCCATGAAAGTTCTCACGGTCTTCGGGACGCGGCCCGAAGCCATCAAGATGGCGCCGCTGGTCAAGCGGCTCCAGGAAGCTGCGGGCCTCGAGTGCAGGGTGTGCGTCACGGCGCAGCATCGGCAGATGCTGGACCAGGTGCTGGACCTCTTCCAGATCCGGCCCGATCACGACCTGGACCTGATGAAGCCCGGCCAGGACCTGTACTCGATCACCTCGTCCATCCTGCAGTCCATCCGCGGCGTGTACGAGACGGAGAAGCCGGACATCGTGCTGGTGCACGGCGACACCACCACGACGTTCGCCGCGACGCTGGCGGCGTTCTACCAACGCATCGCCGTCGGACACGTGGAAGCCGGCTTGCGAACCGGGAACCTGCTGGCCCCTTGGCCCGAGGAGGCCAATCGAAGGCTCACAGGCGCGCTGGCGAGGCTGCACTTCGCGCCCACGGCGGCTTCTCGCGCCAACCTGCTGCGCGAGAACGTGCCCGACCAGGATATCGTCGTCACGGGGAACACGGTGATCGACGCCCTCCTGGCGGTCAAGGACATGCTCGAGCAGTCGCCGGTGCTGGCCCAGGAGATGGAAGCCCGCTTCGCCTTCCTTCGCCCCGGGGCCCGCATGCTGCTCATCACCGGCCACCGGCGCGAGAACTTCGGTGGCGGATTCGAGCGCATCTGCGATGCGATAGCCCGGGTGGCGCGCCGCTACCCGGAGATGGATGTCGTCTACCCGGTCCATCTGAATCCGAATGTGCAGGAGCCCGTGAACCGCCTGCTGAGCGGCATAGGGAACGTGCACCTGATAGAGCCCCAGGACTACCTCCCCTTCGTCTACCTGATGGTGCGGTCGACGGTGATCCTGACGGACTCCGGCGGTGTCCAGGAGGAGGCGCCCGCACTCGGCAAGCCGGTTCTCGTCATGCGCGACACCACCGAGCGGCCCGAGGCCGTCGACGCCGGGACGGTGCGCCTTGTCGGCACCGACACCGGCAAGATCGTCTCGTCCGTCAGCCTGCTGCTCGACGATGCCGAGCAGTACCGCCGCATGAGCTTTGCCCACAATCCGTATGGCGACGGCCAGGCGTGCGAGCGCATCGTCGCCGCCCTCTCGTCCCGCCTGCAGCCCCCTTCCGGCCAGCAACCATGAACACTCCTGCATTCAACAAAGTCTCGATGATCGGCCTGGGCTACATCGGCCTGCCGACCGCTGCCATGTTCGCGGCCCGCAAGACCACCGTCGTCGGGGTGGACATCAACCAGCATGCGGTCGACACGATCAACCAGGGTCGCATCCACATCGTCGAGCCCGAGCTCGACATGATCGTGCGCAGCGCCGTCACGGAGGGGTACCTTCGCGCCACGACGCGCCCGGAAGCCGCCGATGCATTCCTGATCGCCGTGCCAACGCCGTTCAAGGGTGAACACGAGCCCGACGTGAGCTACGTCAAGGCCGCGGCCGAGTCGATCGCGCCTGTGCTCAAGAAGGGCGACCTGGTCGTCCTGGAATCGACCTCGCCGGTGGGAACGACCGAACAGATGGTGTGCTGGCTGTCGGAAGCCCGTCCGGACCTTCGCTTCGCCGGTGCGCACGAAGACGGCGTGGACGTCAACGTCGCGTATTGCCCTGAGCGGGTGCTGCCAGGCCATGTGGTCAGGGAGCTGGTGGCCAACGACCGCATCATCGGAGGGCTCACGCCGGCATGTTCGGCGCGGGCGGTCGAGCTCTACCGGACCTTCGTCGAAGGCGAACTGCTGGTCACCAATGCCCGCACGGCCGAGATGTGCAAGCTGACCGAGAACTCGTTCCGCGACGTCAACATCGCCTTTGCCAACGAGCTCTCGCTGATCTGCGACAAGCTGGAGATCGACGTCTGGGAACTGATCCGGCTGGCGAACCACCATCCGCGCGTGAAGATCCTGCAGCCCGGGGCCGGGGTAGGCGGCCATTGCATCGCCGTCGATCCCTGGTTCATCGTCGACAAGACGCCCGAGCAGGCTCGACTCATCCGCACCGCCCGCGAGGTCAACGACGGCAAGCCGGGCTGGGTCCTGGAGAAGGTGCGGGAGGCGATCGCCCGCTGCGGCAAACCCGAGTCCGAGGTGACGCTGGGCGTCCTGGGGCTGGCGTTCAAGCCCAACATCGACGACCTGCGGGAGAGTCCCGCACTGCACATCGCGGAGCAGCTGGCCCGCGAGACGCGGGCCCGGCTGAAGGTGGTGGAGCCCAATGTCGAGCGGCTGCCTCGCACGCTCGAGGTGGCTGAACTCGTCGAACTGAGTGTCGCGCTGCAGGACAGCGACATCGTGGTGGTGCTCGTCGGCCACCGCGAGTTCACGGATTTGCGCAGCGTCCTCACCGAACGCCACGATTGCATAGACGCCGTCGGCGTGCTGGCCTGAAGCGGCGCTCCACCAGGCCATGAATTTCCCGCTGCTGCGACTGCTGAAACGAGGTCTGGGGACGAACCAGCGACCGGCTTCGGACACGCCGGAAGATCCGGGGCAGGCGACGGGCATCTCCACTGCGGTGACCGCAACGTCCACCGGCCATATCGTCGACCTGCGTCGCGGCGTGATGCAGGGCAAGGCATGGCAGCCGGTGACCCTGACGGAAGGCCGGGTGCTTCTCCTTCGCTCTGCCGTCGAAGCCGACGCGCCGATCGACATCCTGGTTGACTGGCGGATGGGCCCTGGGAAAGTGCCGGCAGCATTCGCCGGCTCGATGCGCTACTTCGATGCGGCCGGCCAGCCGATCCAGACCCCGTATGCCGGTTGCAGGACCGTCGGGCCGGACCTGGCCCTGCTTGCCTTCCCGGTGGGCACCGCGCAGGGGCCGGAGCCGGCGATGCGGACGATCCGACCTCCTGCGGGCGCACACCGGCTCGAGATCCGCTGGCGCGCGGACAAGGACAGCGCCGGCATTGTGCTGGCCCAAGCGCCGCGGATAGGACGCAGTGCCGCGGACGGCTCCGGCGGCGCCCTGGGCGAGCGCAAGGCGGTCGGGGCGACGGCGGCCCAGGCGGCGAGCACGCGCCCTGCGCGGCGCGCGCTTGCCGGCTGGAAGACGATGGGCCCGATCGCCGTCGCGCCTGGCGACGTGATGGTCTGGCGGGCACGGATCGAGGATCCGGAGCGCTCGGACACCAAGGCCGCCGTTGTTTCGGTCTCGATGGCCGACGGTTCCGGCCGACCTGTTGCCGCCCAGGCCGTGGGCGTGTCGCATTCGGCGCGATTCCCGAACTACTTCTATGTCCGCTCGTTCCTGCCCGAAACCCAGGGCTGGCACCTGAAGGCATTCAAGGTTCCCGATGGCGTGGCCTCGCTGGCCATCGATGCCATCGTCGAGAACGGCAGCCCGTCGCTGAGGATGGTCGACGCCGATTGCGTCGCCTTGAGCCTGGACTCGGTGACCGCGATGATTCGGTCCTGGCCGCCGCATCGGACGTGGATCGACCCTGCCATCCGGCTGGCGCGAGCGGCAGGCCAGGCCGGACTGCTCGACGAGTTGATGCGCCTGCTCGCCAAGACGCTGTCGTCCACGGATCGCGCGGTACCCGGGTGGAAAGGCGCCATGCGCATTCCTGTCGCCGCCGGCTCGACGCTCGTCTGGCGGGCCAGGCTCGAGGAGGAAGCAGCAGGATCTCCCAAGGCGGCCTTGCTGGCCGTGGCCCTTTTCGACGAAAGCGGGCTTCCCGTGGTGGCCAGGGCGGATGGCCTGGCGCATTCGGAGCGGGTCTCCAACTACGCGCACGTGGCGTCGCATGCCAGGGACGCGCAACGCTGGTCCATCGCAGCCTTCGTCGTGCCGGAAGGGGCTTGCGAAGTCGAGCTGGACCTTCGCCGGCAGTCGGAGCTCTCCAATGCCGAGGCGGTCGAATCCGTCGCCGTCGTCCTCTCGCGCGAGACTGTCGCGCAGATGCTCGAGACCTGGGAGCCCGAGGAGGTCTGGCTCAGGCCAGCCCTCGAGTTCGCCGTGAAGGAAGGCGACACGGCGTTGGCTCGGCGGCTGGTCGCCCTCCAGGAGAAGCTGCGCTTCGAGGGCCTGGCCCGGCCCCACGGCTGGAGGCGTCCGCAGAACCTGCGCGTGGCGCGAGGCGACGTCCTGTTGTGGCGCGCCCGGCTGGAGGACGAAGCAGGTGCCGCGCCGAAGGCTGCCGTCATGTCGATCCTGCCCTACGACGAGTTCGGCCTGCCGGTGATGGGCAAATGGCACGAGCTCGCGCACTCGGCGCGATTCGGCAACTACGTCTACGTGCCCGTCGCCGGGGATCAGGCGGAAGGCTGGCAGTTCAAGAGCTTCGTGGTCCAGCCGGGCGTCAGCGAACTCGGCGTGGAGCTGCATGTGCACGCGGGCAGCCCCGCGCTCAGCGCCCGGACGGCCGACCTCACGGTGCTCACGCTCGAGTCGATCGCGGCGATGATCGAGTCATGGTGGCCCCACGAGGCATGGATCGAGCCGGCACTGCGTCTCGCGCAGACGGAGGGCGCGCTGAGCTTGCAGATGCGGCTGGCGGACCTGCTGGTTCGTTGCCAGGGCGCCAAGCCCGAGGCCGTCAAGCTCTCACGGGCGGTGCGCGCGGAACTGGAGGAGCTCGATCCGGATTGGTATCCGCGCATCGAGGCGCGGCGAAGTCTGCAGGCGGGCCGGACGCTGACCGTGTGCCATCTGCACAAGACCGCCTACCCGTTCGAGAACAGCGGGGGGGCGATCCGCTGCTTGAACACGCTCAAGTCGCAGCTCCAGGAGGGACTGGACCCTTTCGTGATCACCCCTCCCGGGTATCCGGCCTACGATGGCGTGACTGATGTCGACGTTGCGCCGCATGACCAAGTGGCCGGGTGCGACCATTTCCGGATCGGGCCCAACACGACCGGCATCCGTACGCTGTCCCCACCGGCGCGCGTCAGGATAGGCGCGGTCCAGGCCGCCGCCATCGTTGCAAGGCGCGGGGCCATGCTGGTGCATGCGGCCTCGGGCGTCAGGGGATACGAGCTGGCGCTTCAGGCATTCGCGTTGAGGGACATCTTCGACATCCCGGTGATCTATGAGGTGCGTTCCTTCCACGAGCACACCTGGGGCCCGGCTGGGCCACGCATCTTCGACATGGAGCGCACCCAGTTGCGCATTCGGAAGGAGAACCGCTGCATGGAGATGGCCGATCACGTGGTGACCATCTCCGAAAGCATGCGCCGTATCCTGATCGAGCGCGGCGTGTCCGAGCAGCGGATCGACGTGATCCCGAACGGCATCGACGCCGAGGAGTTCCGTGAAGTCCCGGCGCCGGCGCGCATCGAAGTGCTGGAGGGGGCCCAGCTCGTGGTCGGCTATGTGTCCAACATGTCCAAGCGCGAGGGCCACCGCCACCTCGTCGAGGCCGTGGCCCGGGTTCGCGAAGGGGGGATCGACTGCCGGTGCCTGTTCGTCGGCGACGGGCCCGAGCGCAAGGCGCTGGAGCAACTCGTCGACGAGCTCGGACTTGCCGCGGTCGTCCATTTCGCCGGTGAGATCGATCACCACGAGATCAAGGCCTACTACATGGCGATCGACGTCTTCGTGATCCCCCGCATCCCGGATTACGCGGCGGACTGGGTGACACCCTTGAAGCCGTATGAAGCGATGGCGCTGGGCCGTCCGCTGATCGTGACCGACCTTCCCGCCCTGCGCGAAGTCGTCGGCGATGGCGAGCGCGGCCTCCTCGCCCCGCCCAGCAGCGCGGACGGCCTTGCAGAAGCGATCCTGCGATATGCCGCCAACCCGCGGCTGCGGGACGAGACAGCCGCGCGGGCACGCGAGTGGGTCTTCGAGCATCGCACCTGGAGGGCCAATGCGAGGCGCTACCGGGAGATCTACGAACAGGTGATCTCGCGATACCGCGAGACACGCGGCGTGAGCAGGAGCCCGAATGTTCACCCTGGTTGATCGTGGCGAGGGGCTGTGGCTGGAATGCGAGCGGCTGGCCAGCGACCCCTCCTTCCAGCAATCCCTGCTCGGAGGCGATGGACAGCCGCCGCAGTTGCTGCTGGCCTATGCGCCCGTCGCGCGGCGAAACCAGTTCCAGGCCATGCTCTACGGGCAGGCTCGCCACCATGGCTGCCGCCTGCTGCCGCTGCTCCATACCGAGTTGCTCGGCAGGATCCCCTGGGTTGGCCCCGTCGTCTGCCATTTCCACTGGCTTCATGGCGGCACGGCCAAGGCGGCCGATGAGGCGGCGGCGGAGAAGGCCGTCGAAGACTTTGCCGCCATCCTGCGGCGCATCCGAATCGCGGGGCACCGCATCGTGTGGACGGTCCACAACGTGATGCCGCACGAGACTCGATGGCCGGATCACGATCGGCGGATCCACCAGATGGTCGCCGACGCCGCCGACGTGATTCATGTGATGACTGCACAGAGCCAGGCGCTTTGCGCTCCCTACTACACCTGGGATGCGGGCAAGGAGCTGCGGGTGGCCCATCCTTCGTACGTCGGCGCTCACGCCGACTGGCTGGACCGGACGCAGGCCCGTGCGGAATGGCGCATTGCGGAGGACGAGGTCGTCTTCCTGTCCTTCGGGGCGGTGCTGGGCTACAAGGGCCATGCGGCCCTGATGTCGGCCTTCGACGCCGCGCGCGCCGCCACGTCCAGGCGGCTGCGCCTGCTGGTCGCCGGTGCACCCGCCGACGAGTCGCTCGCCCGTTCCTTGCGGCTTTGGGCGCATGGGCGCAGCGATGTCACGCTGGACCTGCGCACCATCGCCAGCGACGAGATCCAGTATTTCTTCCGGGCGGCCGATGTCGCCGTGTGCCCCTACGAGCGCACGCTCAATTCAGGCGCCGCGCTGATGGCCACGTCCTTCGGCCTGCCCGTCATCGGGCCGCGCGTCGGCGGGTTCGTGGACAACATCGGCGAAGCGGCCGCTCTTCTCTATGATCCCAGGGACGCGCAAGGGCTGACTGACGCTCTGGTCCAGGCCGTTCGCACCGACATGTCGGCGCATCGGACGGCCGCCGCGGAGATTTCGCGCTCCCTCGCGCCGGCGTCTATCTCGAACGAATTCTTCGCGGGCCTGCGCTCGCGACTGGGCTTGGGCGATGCGGCGCCGGCCGCCTACCGCAGCTGACGGACGAACCATGCAACACATCATCTGTATCGGCTACGCGAAATGCGGCACCACCATGCTCGATGTCGTGCTGCGCGAGTCCAAACTGGTCGCCACGCCCCACGGGCGCAAGGAAATCAAGTTCTTCGTCCCGCCGCAGTTTCCTTCTGACGACGTGTACCGGCGCTACCTGGGCGAGTTCGGCGGCGGGGCGCTGAGCGAGGGGGTCACGCACACCTTCGAGGCTTCGCCACAGTACTGCCATCAGACGCCCGAGGCGTTTCGCGCGCTGGTTGGACGCATTGCGGACACCCTTCCCCATGGTCGCGTGGTGGTCTGCCTGAGGCATCCGGTCGTGCGCGCCTACTCGCACTACGTGCACAACCTGCACAATTTCGCGCTCTACGGCGAAGGCGTCTTCACGGCCTCGCGCAAGGAGTTGGCCCGCAAGGTGCCCGTGCGGACCTTCCGTCAATCACTGCTCCATTCCGGGCGCCTGATGACCAGCTACCACGACTATCTCAAGGTCGTCTATGAGGCGCTCGGGCGCGAGCGGGTCTCGCTGTTCTTCCTCGAATCGGACGTGCGCCGCTTCCGCGACTGGATGACCGGCGTGTTCGGCGAGGCCGTGGCCGATGAGCTGGGCTTGAGCAACGACAGGCCCCCCAATGCGGTCATCCCCCGTCGCCCGATTCCGAACTACGCCGTGCGCCGAGGCGTCCTCTATGCGTTCGGATCCCGCAAGGGGGAGCTGGCCGAGTATTCCGGCCTGACCGACGAGGAGATGGCGAGCATCCTGGCCGCACGAGACAAGTGGACGCTGAAGCTGGATACGGCCGAGATGGCGGCCCTCACCAGGGAGTTCTTCGCCGAGGACCTTGAACAATGTGCGTCCCTGACGGGCGACGACCGCTTCAGGCGCTACATCGTCGAGTCGCCCGAAGAGCAGCGCGCCACGCTGTGCGACCCGGCCGCGCTTCGCAATCTCCACGGCATCGCCGAATGAAGCTTTCCGCCTGCCGGGCTGCTTCGGCTTTCTCTTTCCGCAAGGCAATGCTCCGGAAATGACCGCTCCATCCCAGAACGGCGTCCTGGCCCTGTTGATCGGCCACAGCCACGCGACCTGCATGGTTGCGGCCATGCGCCGCAATCTCTATCCCGCCGTCACGCCCGAGGTTGCGTACCGCGTCATCGGATACGGCTCCAAGTCGTTGCCCGGCGGTCTGGTGGTCGAGGCCGGTGACCGGTTGCGGCTTGCCAATCCGGTGGTGCTCGCCGCCATCGATCGTGCGTTCGCCGAGGCTCGCGGCCGCCAGGTGTGGCTGGTGTCCGTGATCGGAGGCAATGCCGCCAACCGGATGGCGATCTTCGGCGCCGGGCCCGCGGTCGACTTCCTCTTGCCGGGTGAAACGCCTCAGCCGGTCGCCGAGGGCGTGCAGTGGGCTTCCTACGATGCGATAGAGGCCGCCATGGCGCGCCAACTGGGCAGCCTGAGGGAGTTCTTCGAGCTGTTGCCGCGCGACAGGCTCGCAGGCGTGGCCCACCTGGAGGGGCCGCCACCCTGCATGTCCAACGAGTTCGTCTATTCGAAGCTGCCCGAAGCAGCTCGCCGCCTGGTCGTCGAGTCGGGCGAGGTGGAGATGAGCCCGACTTCCATCGCCGCGCCGGCCCTGCGCCACCGTCTGTGGCAATGCCAGGCCAACGTGACGCGGCAGATCGTGGAGGCCCATGGAGCGCTTTACATCGATCCTCCTCCACAGGCACTGGACGAACGCGGGCAGCGCAGGATCGAAAGCTGCTCCGATGCCTGCCACGGTACACCCGAGTACGGGGCGTGGGCGTTGAGCCATGTGACGCGCCGACTGATCGAGACGACACGAGGAGCCTGACCATGAAGTCCGCGACCAGTGCCGAGGCCGCCAAGCCGGCGGCGGGCGCCGATCGGCATGCCACGTGCCCCTATCGCGGCCTGCCCGCTCAGGCCTATTGGAAGCGTTCGGTCACAGAGCCTTCGCCCGACGAGATCGACCCGGTGCAGGATCTGGGCTTCAGGTTGTCTCCGACCGACGCCATCGCGACCGCCGGGAGCTGCTTCGCGCAGCACATCGCCCGTTACCTGCAGGCCAGCGGCTGCCGGTACTACGTCGCGGAGCAGGCGCCCTACCTGCTCGATGCCGAGACGGCGGCGCAATTCCAGTACGGCACCTTCTCCGCGCGATTTGGCAACATCTACACGACGAGGCAGCTCTGGCAGCTGTTTCAGCGCGCCTACGGCGAGTTCGTCCCGGTCGACGAGTACTGGCTGCAGGGTGATCGCTTCGTGGATCCCTACCGGCCGAGCGTGGAGCCCGACGGCTTCCGCAGCCTGGAGGAGCTCCGGCGCGACCGTGCATACCATCTGTCCTGCGTGAGGGCGATGTTCGAGCAGGCCGCCTGTTTCGTCTTCACGCTGGGCTTGACCGAGGGCTGGGAGAACGTGCACGACGGAGCGGTCTATCCGGTGTGCCCGGGCTGCGGCCACGGCGAATTCCATCCGGCGTCGCATCGCTTCGTGAACTTCGGGGTCGACGAGGTGCGCGCCGACCTGGAGGCCTTCGTCACCGCACTGCGGCGCGTCAACCCGCAGGTCAGGATCATCCTGACCGTTTCGCCGGTGCCGCTGATCGCGACGATGGGCGGCCGTCATGTGCTTTCTGCCACCACGTACTCGAAATCCGTGTTGCGCGTGGCAGCCGAACACGTCGCGAGCCGCTTCGATCGCGTGGGCTACTTTCCCTCCTACGAGATCATCACGTCCGCGGCGTCTCGTGGACGCTACTACGCGGAGGACCTGCGCTCGGTGACCGAGGAAGGCGTTTCCCACGTGATGCGATGCTTCTTCCGGCATGTGATGGAAGGCGTCGGCATCGCCGCACCCGGCGCGGCCCGTGCTCCGGTTGCGCGTCGCAGCCTCAGTGCCCAGGTGGCCGACGTCGTCTGCGACGAGGAGCGTCTGGTTCTCTGACCGGGAGGTATCCGATGAAGCCGTTCAATCGATTGATGCTGGGCTGCCTGTCCGCGGTAGTGCTCTGCGCCGGCGCCCTGGCCGCCGAGTCTTCCGTCTACGTTTCACCCAAGGGAAACGACAAGGCCGACGGAGGTTCGCCCACCGCGGCAGTCAAGACCTTCGATCGGGCTTTGCAGCTGGCGGCTTCGCTCGCGGGCAAGGGGGACGTCTCCATCCGGTTCCTCGAAGGCGACTACGGCGACGCGACCATGAAGGTGGTGTGGCCCGACGCCGCGAACTCACGCCTGACCCTGGCAGCCGAAGGCGGCAAGGGCAAGGTCGTGTTCGACGGCCGGGGCAGCGGCAAGACCTGGCTGCAGGTCACCGACGCGCCGGGGCCGAAGAGCAACATAGCGATCCGCGGCTTCGTCGTGCGCAACTATCGCCAGGCGATCCAGTTCGCCGGCGACCGCTTCGCGGCCGAGCCCTCGATGACCGACAACGCCGTCGAGAACAACGTGTTCGAGAACATCGGCCAGTTCAAGGAAGGCGTGGAGCCCGCGCTGGCGGCCATCCACATGCTCAACACGAGCAGGACCGCCATCCAGGGCAACGTCTTCCGCAACGTCCGGAACCTGCAGAGGTGCGACGGCCTGCATGCCATCTACATGGCCGGCGGCTCGTCGAACAACACCATCGTCGACAACGAGTTCGACGGCGGCTGCGGCGACACCATCAAGGTCCGCGACCGATCGAATTTCAACAAGGTCGAGCGCAACACTTTCGAGCACCAGTCCGGCCATTCCCTTTTCGTCGACTCGTTCTGCGACTCTCGCAAGCAGGCCGAGTGCCGCGGTGCCAAGCAGGAGTGCCCGTCATGGGGCAACGTCTTCCGGGGCAACCGCATCGACGAGGCCTCGCGAACCGGCGTCAAGTTCATCCAGCGCCACGTCGGGGCGTCCAACATACCCGCGTGCCCGGTGCCGCCCGCTGGCGTCGCTTCTCCGCGCATCGTCGCCGATGACTGAGGCCGGCCCGCGCGCACGGATGGAGGTCCTGCACGAGGACGAGGACGTCCGGGTCACCGTCGGCCGGGCGGAATCCGACCAGCTGACGCTGTGCTTTACCGGCGTCGGGCACGCGATGGGCGGGGTCGACGTGCAGGCCGAAGAGTTCCGACGAGCCTCGAGCGCGGCGACGGCCGTCTACGTGATCGACAAGCACCGGTCCTGGGGAAACCGGATCGACTTTCCCGCGCTGGCGCAACGGATCGCGCCGCTGGCTGCCGGGTGTACGGTCCACGCCCTGGGCAACAGCATGGGTGGCTTCCTGGCGATCCTGATGTCGCGCTTCATGCCCTTGAGGTCGGTCGTCGCCATCGTTCCCCAGTTCTCCGTCTGCAAGGCCGTGGTGCCTTCCGAGAACCGCTGGGACCGCTATGTCGACCAGATCCGCGAATGGCGCTACGAGTCCCTGCAAGGCTGCTTCAGCCCAGCAACGGACTACTACATCCTTGCGGGATACAGCGCGGTCGAGGCGCGCCAGCTCGACCTGTTCCCCTCCGCTGCGAACATCCACAAGATCTTCTTCCGGGGTCGCAGGTTCGAGCACAACGTCGCGCAGGAACTGAAGGCGGCAGGCTTGCTCTATCCCGTCATCGCCGATTGCTTCAGCGGCTTGCCGGCGCGCGAGATCCTGGCTCGCCACCTGGCCGCTGAACAGCTGGGCGCCCACGTGGTGGCTTGAGTGCTGGAAGCCGCCCTGGCCTGGTGGCTCGCCCCGGCGTGAGCGGCGGGCTTCATTCCTTTGTCGGATAATGCCCGGTTTCAAAAACGGGATGAGTGCCGGTGGTCGGCGGGCGAAAATCGCCGTCCGACGAAGGCGGGCCGTCTGAAGAAAGGCTCGGGTACGAGCATGGCAGCATCCCTGCCACCGGACGGCGACCCGCGGCGATGGGCCGGATCTGGCTTTGCCCGGCCGCAGCATGAGCGGACATGCGCTTGCCGAGACGCCCGTGCGTCGTTCATGACGACGGCGAAGGTCCCGCCTGCGGCCAGAGTCGGTTGACCATTCATCACCACCATATCCGCGATGAGCGAGAACATGTCGTCCAGCACAAGCGTCGCCGAGCCCGGGGATCCGCCAGCCAAGATGGATAGCGATCCGCTGGCGGCCTTGCAGATCAAGTACGACGGCTTGGTGGCACGCGAGAAGAGACACCTGAAGACCATCGAGGAACTCCGGCTGCAGCAGGCCCGCGACCGCCGGCACATCGCTCGATTGCAGGCCGGCCTCGCGGCAAGTTCGCAAGAGCTCGAGGCCGTGCGTCATTCCTGGCGCTTCCGGATAGGCTCGTGGCTTCTCGCACCGACCAGCGTGCTGCGCAATTGGCTTCGACCTCGCAGGGCTCTTGAGCCGTCCGCTCGCGAGGTGGTCGGCAGGCGGGCCGACGTGTCCAGCGAGCGGCCCGCCCGCGTGCCCTTCGAAGAACTGGAGCGACGCGCCGCCGCCGAGCCGACTGTCGAGAATGCCTTCTCGTATGCGCGCGCCGCCTTCTACGAGCGCGGACACGTCGAGATGGCGCGAAAGGCCCTCGAAGCCTTCCGGGCGGACCAGCTCTCGTCCGGGCAGCGCCAGCTGGTCGAGATCCTCGACGGACTGCACCGGTTGGCGACGCAGCCCCCGGCCATCCCGCCCCGGCAGCCCAACGCGAACCTGGTAGTCGATCCGGCGTGCGTCCTGTACTGCGTGCACAGCGCCACGCCGTACCTGACCAACGGCTACTCCACCCGCACGCACGGCGTGGCGACCGGCGCGCGGATGGCCGGCGTGCAGATGGTGGTGGCCGCCCGGCCAGGCTTCCCCTGGGACACCAAGGCGGTCGTCGACGTGGTGCAGGAAGGCCGGCGCCGATGCGAGGTACTGGAGGGCGTTCCCTACGTCTTCACGCCGGACCTGAACCTCGAGTCGATGCCGCTGGACCACTACATCGCGGCGGCGGCCGATGCCTTCGCGCGCGAAGCCATCAGGCAGCGTGCCAGCCTGGTGCATGCAGCTTCGAACCACATCACCGGGCTGGCGGCGCTGCTGGCGGCCCGCCGCCTCGGACTACCGTTCGTGTACGAAGTGCGCGGCCTGTGGGAGGTGACCCAGGCCTCGGAGCGTCAGGGATGGGGCGCCTCCGACCGTTACGCGCTGGCCGTGCAGCTCGAGTCGCTCGTGGCAAGGCAGGCGGACCGGGTCCTGGCCATCACGCCCGAACTGAAGGACGAACTTGTCGCCAGGGGCGTCGAACCGACGCGCATTGCGCTGCTGCCCAACTGCGTCGACATCGACCGCTTCGCGCCGATCGAACCTGACGTGGCCCTGTTGCGCAAGCTCGGGCTGGATCCCGAGCGCCCTACCATCGGCTTTGCGGGAAGCGTGGTCGCATACGAAGGATTGGACCTGCTGGTGCAGGCGCTTGCCATGCTCGCCTCGGAACAGGTGCCGTTCAACCTGCTCGTCGTGGGCGATGGTGTAGCCCTGCCGCCGCTCAAGGAGGCCGTCGAGGCAGCCGGCCTGGATGCCTTCTGCCGGTTCACTGGGCGCGTGCCCCAGGAAGATGTGCGCGACCTGATGAGCTGCATGGACATCATGCCGTGTCCTCGCAGGGCTTCGCCGGTGACCGAGATGGTTTCGCCTCTGAAGCCGCTGGAGGCCATGGCCATGGGGAAGGCGGTCGTGCTGTCCGACGTCACCCCGCACCTTGCGTTCTCCGGCCAGGGGGACGAGGAGCGGGCGCGCCTGTTCCGAAAGGACGACGCGCACGACCTGGCGCGTGTCCTGAGGGAGTTGATTGCCGACGCCGGCCAGCGGGAACGCCTGGGCAGGGCCGGCCGGCTATGGGTCGCGAAGGAGCGCACCTGGCTACAGGCCGGTCGCACTCTCGCGCGGGCATACGAGGATGCGCGAAGGGCGGCCGCCGCCGACACGGCGAAGGAGGAAGAGGTCCGGCCGGCGCGCCTGCTGGCCTCCATGCAGGTCGCGCTGGTGGCCGATCGGTTCACGACCGACGTGCTCTCGCCCGAGTTGCGGATCCATAGGCCTTCCCCGGCCAATTGGCGGGAGGTCTTTGCCGACAACCCGATCGATGCCTTGCTCGTCGAATCGGCGTGGGAGGGCAACGGGGGCACGTGGAGGCGTCAGGTGGGGTACTACTCCGAGGAGGAGATCAGGCCCTTGCGCGAGATGGTCGAGCACTGCCGTGCCCGGGGCATCCCGACCTTGTTCTGGAACAAGGAAGATCCGGTCCACTTCGCCCGCTTCGAGAAGACCGCGGCGATGTTCGACCATGTCTTCACCACGGATGCGGGCTGCATTTCCCGCTACCTCCAGACGCCGGGCACCGCCGCACGGACTGCCTCGTCGCTGCCCTTTTTCGCGCAGCCGCGGATCCACAACCCGGTGCCGGGCCAGCGGCCCTGGGTCCACGACGTCTGCTACGCCGGTTCCTACTACGGTCAGCGATACGCCAGCCGAAGCGCGCAACTGGACACGATGCTGGAGCCCGCTGCGCAGTTGGGGCTGACGATCTACGACCGCCAGCATTTCAACGCCGACAGCCCCTACCGGTTTCCCGAGAGCCTGTCCCGATTCGTCCGCGGCGGGCTCGACTACGCCGACATGGTCCAGGCCTACAAGTCACACGCAGTGCACCTCAACGTGAACTCGGTGGACGACTCTGCGACCATGTTCTCGCGCAGGGTCATGGAGATCGCGGCATCGGGCACTGCATTGCTGAGCACGCGCGGTCGTGGCGTGGACGAGACCATGGCGGGGACCGTCGTGACCGTCGACGACGCGGCCCAAGCCGAGGCCTTCCTGCGGCTGTGGCTGAGCGACGAGCGGGCGCGCCACTCGGCGATCCTGCCACCGCTGCGGGAGGTGTTGCGCGCGCATACCGCCGGCCATCGGCTGGCGCAGCTGTTTCGCACGGCCTGCCTGAGGGTCGTGGCTCCAGCCTTGCCGGCATATGCGCTCGTCTGCCGCTCATGGGACGAATCCGTTGCCAGGGACATCCTGGGACAGACCGTGCGGCCCGCGCTTGTCGTGGCGGGATCGATCACGGCGCCCGTGCCCGAAGCCTTTCCCGTCGTGGAGGCGGCAAGCGAGAAACTGCTGGATCTGATGACATTGCACGGATGCAGCTGGGTTGGCGCCTGGCCCGTCACCGGCGCAGCCGTGGATCCGGCCCGCCAGGAGGATCTTCTGGCGGCGACCGCCTGGGGCGACGCCGACGCCGTCGGAATCCGGACGACGGGCGCCAACATGGTGGGCCGCGGTGTCGCGGTGCCTCTCGTCCTGCGAGCCGACAACGTTCCGGCACTCGGAGGTCTGGTCGGGCTGCAGGTCGTCGCCAAGACGGGATTCGACGCGGTGACCGCCGTGGAAAGCCTGGCCCTCGTGGAGGCTCCTGGCTGGATCCTCCAGCGCTGGGCGGACGCGCCCGCAGACCAGGCTGCCGCATCGAAGGACGGAAGGACGATCCTGGTGGCGGGGCACGACCTCAAGTTCCTTCGAGCCGTCATGGCGCATTGGCAGCGTGAAGGTCATCGCGTGCTGGTGGACGAGTGGAGCGCTCACAACAAGCACGACGCCGAGACCAGTGAAGCGCTGCTGGCGCAGGCCGACATCGTCTTCTGCGAATGGGCGCTGGGCAATGCGGCCTGGTACTCGCGACGCAAGCGGCCCGGCCAGCAGTTGATCGTGCGCCTGCATTCGCAGGAACTGCGGTCCCCGCTGACCGAGCAGATCGAGGACGAAGCCGTCGACAGGTTCGTCTTCGTGGCCGGTCACATCATGGATGCCGCGCGCCGCCGTTTCGGGTGGCCGGCTCCGAAGTGCACCGTCGTACCGAACTACGCAGGCGATGCCTTCTTCGGCTTCGCCCTGCCCGAACAGGCACCACGCCGCATCGGTCTCGTCGGCATCACGCCGAGGATGAAGCGCCTGGACCGGGCACTGGACCTGATGCAGACGCTGCTGGCCGCAAACGCCGGCTTCGAACTGGTGGTCAAGGGCAAGCGGCCGGAGGAGTACGCCTGGATGCGGGCGCGGCCGGATGAACTGGCCTACTACGAGGCCCAGTACCAACGGATTTCCGCTGACCCGTCGCTGGCCGCGGCCGTGCGCTTCGAGCCGTTCGGCGAGGACATGGCCGGGTTCTACCGCTCAGTGGGCCATGTGATTTCCGTGAGCGACTACGAGTCCTTCCACCTTACCTTGGCCGACGGCGCGGCTTCCGGCGCGCTGCCCGCGACCCTGGACTGGGTGGGCGCCGACCGGCTCTATCCGGCCGAGTGGATCTGCCGTGACACCGAAGAGATGGCGGCGCGCATCCTGCAGCTCGATTCGGACCCGCAGAAGGCTCGCGCGGAGCGCTCGACCAACCGCGAGCACGTGCAACGGCGGTTCTCCGAGCGCGTGGTGTGCCGTGCGCTGGACGAACTGTGCGGGCTGGGCGTGCAAGGGCCGCACGCATGAGCCGGCTCGTCACCAGCCGCGTCCTCTCGCTGACGCGCCGATACCTCGCCGACCCGGCGCCGTTCTGGGGCGAGGCAGGCGCCCGGCAGGTCCGCAAGCTTGCGGCGATGAAGCGGCAATTGCGAGGCGGCGGATTGTCCGAAGCCGACGCGCTCGACGAGGTCATGGCGGTCGCGCAATTGAGGGTGAGGCATGCCCCGGCGCCAATCTGCCTGGCCAACATCGGCAGTTCGGGCTCCCATTGGCTCGAGGGGATGCTCAGCCAGTGCAGCGAGACCATCAGCTGCGGCGAGGTCTATCTTCCCAACGGGCTGCTGGCCGAGCTGCGCTCGCTGCCCGAGTCGGAGCGGTCGTTCTTCCTCCATGCCTTGTACGCCGTGCATGCCGGCAGGCCCGTCACCCAGCTGCTTTGCGGCCGCTTCATCAACTCGGCGCACTACTCCAGGCGATCGCGGGTGGCGGGGCTGGTCTCCGGCACGAGTGCCGTGCTGCTCATCCGCCATCCCTTCGATGTCGTCATGTCGCGGACCTTGCGCAAGGCGGAGTACCGCGACGAGATCGCGCCCGGGGAATCGGACGAGGACTATCTGGAGCGCAACTGCGCTCTGGTCGAACGCTTCTACGAAGAGGCGATGGCCGAGCCGTTCGATACCCGGGTGCGCTACGAAGATCTCGTCGAGCGACCTGCGCAGACTCTGGTCGACCTGCTGGGCGCCCTGGGCCTGCCGGCCGATCGGCCGGCTGTCGATCGGGCGGTCGAGCAGACCGAGGCGAGCACCGTCGCCGCGGCAGCAGCGCGAGGAGAGAAGGCCGCGACCAATCTGTTCCTGGGCGAGGCCCGGCAGGCGGACGTCGCGCTGGAGGAAAGGGCTCGGCAACGCTTGATGGCGTGTGCCGCCCGACTCGGATATGAGTGAGGCCATGGATCTGGAACAGGATGCGCGAGCGGACGAGGCGCTGATGCGGGTCATCGGAGAGTCGCCTTTTCTCAAGCGGATCGCCGACAAGGTGGCGCCCAACGTCGATTTCGCGCGGCGCGGGCGGTTGCTCGTCCGCGAGGGGCAGCTGGTCCTCGGGCCGTTCAAGCCGGTGGTGGCGCCCCGTCCGTGGGATTGGAGGGCCAACCCGGCTGGCAACCGCAGCTGGCTTTGGCGCCTGAACTGGCTTTCCTTCATCTCCCAGCTGATCGCCTACCACGCGCAGTCGGGCGACGAGCATGCGCTGACCGTCGCAGGCCAGGCGGTGCTGGACTGGCTCGACAAGCACCCGGAGCCACGCAAGGGATCCGACCACGAGTTCGCGTGGCATGACCACGGCACTGCGCTGCGGGCCGAGCAGATCGCGCTCCTGGCTCACTATGTGGAGGCCAGGGGCCTGTGGGCCGCAGTCGGCCCGTCCTCGGCGAGGACCAGGCTGACACGAGCGTGCGTCACGCATGCCGAGCTGCTGTCCCGAGACAGCTTCTTCTCTCGCCACACCAATCATGGCCTGGAACAGGCGCGGGTCCTCGCGTTGCTCGGCTTCGTCTGCCAACCGGCACTGGGCCGGGTGGCGCAGGCCTGGATCGAGGCCGCGGTGCAGCGCATCGAGGGGGAGCTCAGGCACGCCTTCACCGATGAGGGCGTTCATGTGGAGAACAGCCCGGCCTACCACGTCTTCGTCTTCAAGCTCTTCCTCGGCATGGTCGCGGACTACCCTCGCGACAGGCTGGGCCCCATCGACGACTGGCTGCGTTCCACCGGCCCGAAGGCGCTGGAATACCTCACGCGGGTCATCCGTCCGGACGGCGTGCTTCCCATCATCGGGGACACCGAGCGGCTGCGCGTCAGCGACGTGTACCGCTCGACCTTCGAGGGCACGCCCGAGTACGAGCATTTCCTGTACGTGCAGTCCCAGGGCCGGAAGGGCCAGGCACCGAAAGGCCCGCACCGGGTCTACCCGGCTTCCGGCTATGCCATCTTCCGCAGCGAATGGGCTCGCCAGAAGTCCTTCGTGCGCAGCACCCACATCGTCTACAAGGCCGGAGCGCTGAGCCAGTATCACCAGCAGCAGGACGACGGCAGCCTCGTGGTCTACGGCGAGGGCGAGGACTGGCTCATCGACTCGGGCATGTTCAACTACGAGAAGACCTCGGCGGTGCGCCAGTACATGCGGTCCCGTCCGGCGCACAACGTGGCCGAGGTCGACCGGCCTGCCAGGGACCTTCCGCCGCACGAGCGCAATTGGGAGGTGCTGGCCTTCTCGGAGGACGACTTCATGCCCTTCGTCGTGTCCCGCCACCGCGGACAGGAGGGCGTGGAGTCGACCCGTCGCCTTTCGCTGCATAGACGCACGTCCTTCAAGGTGGTCGACAGCATAGTCGCCACCAACGGCGAGACCTTTGATGCACGACTGCTCTGGCACGTGCCGGCGGACAAGGAGATCCGCGTGGACGGGCGCCAGGTGCTGATCACCTCCACGACCAGCGGCCGAACGCTGCGGCTTCGCATCCAAGGCGATGCCCCGGACTCGATAGAGATACGCAGGGGCATGACCGGCACCCATGTCCACAGCGTGGTATCTGCGATGGCCAACCAGCATGAGCCGTCCCAGGTCGTGGTCATCGCTTACCGAGCTCGTGCCGTTATGTACGTGGAATCGGACTTCAACTTCGAGGCAGCAGCATGAATTTCATCAAGTGGGAAATCTTCGCGGCGGCTTGCATGCTCGTGAGCGCACCGCTTTGCGCGTCGGCGCAGGACGCCGGGGATCGGACCAAGGACACGCTCCAGTTCTACGTCTCCGCTGACGGGAGCGACAAGGCTGATGGCCAGAGCCGGAGCACGGCCCTCGCCAGCCTGTCTCGCGTGCAGGAGCTCCTCAAGGCCCGCAAGGGCGGCCCGGCGCCCAAGCATGTCCAGATCAGCTTCCTTCCCGGCGTCTACCACGGGCAGAGCGTCATGTGGGACTACTATTCCCCGGGCACCGACATCACCATCGAGTCGGCCGATCGCCAACCCGGCCGGCATCCGGCGGTGATGGACGCCAAGGGGACTGACGCCACTTCCTTCTTCGTGCTGCGGATCACCGAGAAGTCCGACAGGCCCATCCGTACCGCCATCACGATCCGAGGACTGCAGATCTCCAACTACTGCGAGGGGATCAGCCTCGGCGACTGGAAGTCCGTGGCCACCGTCGCGGGCAATACCATCGAGGGCAATGTCTTCAGCGAGATCGGGAGCCGGTTCCAGTCTCCCAGTGCGCAGGCCGATGGCAAGAAGAAGCCCATGGGCGATTGCGTTGCCGCCGTCCGCGTGCAGAACGCCCAGGACAACCTGATCCGCGCGAATACCTTCCGCAATATCCAGAACCTGCCGGCAAAGGAGACCGTCGTCGCCAAGTACGGTCCCTATCTGCTCCACTCGATCTATCTGTCGAAGGGTGCATCCAACAACCGGATCGAGAAGAACAGCTTCGAAGGCTTCAGCGGATCGCCGGTGCGCATCAGGGCCCAGTCTGACAACAACAAGGTGATCGACAACCGGTTCTCCAAGCCGGTCTACGTCGATTACCGGCCCGCCGGCTATCGCATCAACGTGGTCTCGCAGTGGTACTGCAACGAGGCCGTGGAGGCCTGCACCGAGAGGCTGAAGAAGGGCGACTTCGAATGCCCGTCGATAGGCACCGAGATCGTGGGCAACACGCTGGAGGGCGACCTCGACCTCTACAAGGACGAAAGCCAGAGCCGCAAGGTCGTCTGCCCGCTTCCGGGGCGGCAGGGTGATGCGAGCCTGCCGAAGCTTGACCACAACTCTGGCGGGGCAGGCCGCTGAAAGACCCGGTCCGGATCATGAGCGACACCCTTTGGCCCGTCCTGATCAAGGCGGACGACATGACCTACGGGTCGAGCCAGGACGCGTGGACGCGCCTGGTGGCGCTCGTGCAGGAAGAAGACGCGCACGTCGACATCGGCTTCATCCTCAAGCGAGGGGCCCTCGAGGCCGGCCGTGAAGGCGTGCGTGACTGGGATCGGCGCCACGGTCGCCGCGGCTATTCGTTCTTCAACCATGGATCGGCCCATGCGCGCGACGAGTTCAGCGTGCCGGGCACCGATTTCGACGCGCTGTTCCGCGAATTGAGGGCGATGGAGGTGGACACTTTCGGTGCGCCGCTGTCCGGGTTCGGCGCGCCCTACAACGTGCATTGCAACGCGGCGGTGGCGAGCTACCAGCGGATGGACCCCCAGGCGTTCGTCTACTACCCGGACATAGGAGAAAGCCACTATGGCGGCGACTGGAGGCACGCCGTTTCCTTCGACTACCACGTCTCCTTCGAGCGCAAGGAGCAGGGGAACGACCCGGTATTCGAGTACTTCCGCCGAACCCACGCCAAGCGCATGGACGAGCGCCGCCCGATGGTGCTCCAGATTCATCCGGCGCGATGGTCGAGCTCGGGCTTCGACGAGTTCAGGCGCATCCTGAGGCTGCTGCGTTCAAAGGGTGCCGTCTCGGTAACGCCGCAGCGGTTCATGGAACTCACCGCCGAACGGCCCGAGCGCCAGGCTCCCGCGGCCCGGCAGACCACCGCAAGGGCCGCAACCCCGGCCGAACTGAGCATGCGCGCCGAGGTGGCGGAACTGGGCGGCTGGTTCGTATCCCGGTACGAGCCTGCAGAACTGGACCGTACCCGAGCCGTCATCGAACGCACCCTGGGCGGCAGCGAGATCATCGGAGATTCGGTGCTGGACTTCGGATGCGGCGCGGGGGATTGGCTGTACCTGCTGGCGGGCCGGTTCGGCTTTCGCAAGCTGTACGGGATCGAACCCAAGGCGGACACCGCCCGCTGCGCCCAGGCCGCGCTGTCTCACCTGCCGCAAACCGAGGCTCGTGTCTGGGTGGCCAGGGTCGGCGATGCTGTCGAAGGGCTGACTCCGGTGTCGCTGACCGTCTGCAACCGGGCGCTGACCTACATCAGGCTGCCCGACTATCTGCGGGCCATCGCGGCGGCCGGGCAGGAACGGTCGCATCACTTCATCGGATATCAGAATTTCTTCTTCTACTGGAAGAGCCTCGGCGCTTCGCTCAAGAAGGGCGATGCCGAGACCGCGAGGCGGCGTATCTCCGTGCTCACGGCATCGCTGGAGTACATGTGCGGGCTGTCGGAAGGGCGGGCGCACGAACACTTCATGTCGACTCGAGACCTGCGTGCCGCGCTGCTGGCCGAGGGATATGAGATGGTCCGCGAAGTGCCTGTGGACAGCGACCCCGCCGGCCGCCCCTTGATCGACGGCCTGCTGTTCCGCCCGGCGCGCCCTGCGGGCTCCGCGCCGAAGATCGAGCTCACCAGCCTGGGCCTGGCGAACGATCTGCGTGCCCGAGGCAGGAAGGTCGACGTGCAGCCGCCTCCTCCTGCACTGGTGGAGGCGGTGAGGGCCCTGAGACAGCGTGACTATCCCGCCGCCCTGGCGTGCCTGCCTGCGCAAGCGTGCACGCCTGCGCAGCCCACCTTGGTGATGTCGCATGCGGCGGCCTTGTTCGGCGCTGGTCGGCTGGGCGAGTGCACCGCCTGGCTGAACAGGCACCGGCAGCTCGTGTTCTGACTTCGCCACCCAATGCCCGGCCTGCTTGGCGATGTCGCGGCGCTGCTGCACGAAGGGCGCAGGGCGCAGGCGCGCTCGCTCGCCCACGAGGCGATGGATCGCGGCGACCGCGAGGGGCTCGTGGCAGCGGCCCTGGTGGCCTGCCGAGAGCGATTCCTGCCTCTGGCCCGGGCATTGCTCGAGCGGGTCGATCCCGCCGGCGACGACGCCACCACCCGATGCCTGCGGATCGAAGTGGCCTGGCGTCTGGGCCTTTCCGACGACGATGTCGCTCCCTGTTCCTTCGAGGGGCTGTCGAGCGCCCAGCGTGCCGCGCTCCTGCAGCTTGCCATCGAGGGACATCGGCTCGGGGCCATGGCGAGCCTGGTCGAGCTCGAACCGGAGCAGGTACGCCAGGACAAAGTCGTGCGCCAGGTCGCAGACTATCTTCGCGTCCTGGGCCGCATCGAGGCCGGCGACGGACCCTCCCGGGATGATGCGTGGCGGGTCGTGGTGGCCACCTTGCCGCCGGAACTGGACAGCGAGTCCACTGGTCGCGTTCGAGCCGTCGACCAGTTGGTGGCCCGCTGGAGGGCCGCGGCGAAGCGCCAGCGATCCTGGTTCCGCCTGAGGGCGCGCCCGGAGAGGGTTCGTGGCGCGCCACCGGTGATCGACCGCCTGCACGCCGCCGCGGGGCATCTCGGCGAGCCGCCGCCCCAGACCCTGGTCATCGTGCCCGACGGCGTGCTGGATCGGCGCAACGCCGGTCACTGGACGGCTGCGCTGGGCACCTGGCAGGACATCCTGGTGCTTGGCCTGCGGGTCCACGATCCGGCGACCCTGGAGCCCCCGCTGGTCCCCCTCCTGCAGCGGCATGGCCCGATCGGGGCGGCCGACTGGAGCAGCTGGCACCTCTTGCGCGAACGTGGTGTCGAGAGCTTCGTGTCCGGCCGCCTGGGGCCGCGGGACCCCATCCCGAACGGTCAGGGACTGTGGCGCGAAGGCGAAGGCATCACGGCACTGGACGACGCGGTGGGCGCTGTCGAGCTCGGGCTGCGTGCAGGCAGCCTGGGATCGCCTGACGAGGTGCGCGGTGCCTGCCTGGCCGCTGCGAAGGCCACCGTGGTGGATGCAAGGTCGCGCTGGCCTGCGCCGATGCCGCCCACCGGAACTTCGCTCGACGAATCTGCTTCGACCGGGAGCGCCGCCCCTGCGCACGCCATGCATGTGGCCATGGCTGTCGACGACCGGCTGGCCAAGGCGGCGGAGGTCGCGATCGAGTCGTGCCTGCTGCATGCCAGCCTCCCGGTGTGCTTCCACCTGTTGACCCGAGGCATCGACGAAGCCACGCGCGACCGATGGCTTCGCCTGTTCGGCGATCGCGCCACCCTGTGTTTCCATGCATTCGATGCGGTACGCCACGGCAAGGGCCTTCACCTCATCGCCCATACCACGGAGTCGACGCTCGATCGATTGCTGCTGCCCCAACTGCTGCCCCGGCTCGAACGGGTGATCTACCTCGACGTGGACCTGGTCGTCATGGGCGACCTGGCGCCCTTGTGGCGCCTGGCGCTCGGCGACCGCCCGCTGGCGGCCAAGCCGAGCAGCTCCCCGGGCACGGAGTGGGGCATCCAGATGATCTATCACGCGCTGTCGGCGCTTCCGGCGGTCGAGGCGGCGGCCTGGCGCCGGGCATTGCACCAGCATGGCGGCCTCGGGTTCAAGGCGTTCAACGCCGGCGTCCTCGTCATGAACCTCGCCCGGATGAGGCAGGATGGGGCGACAGGCACGATGCTCGGCCTGGTCCGGCATGCAGCGATGAACGACCAGGATGCCTTGAACGTCTATGCCGGCACGCGCTATCTGCCGCTCGATCCGTCATGGAACGCGGCGCCACGGCAGGACGACACCGTCGGCGCGAGAATCGTTCACTTCGTCGGCCCGGTGAAACCGTGGGATGAGCTCTACATCAGCAGGAAACACGACTACGACCGGGTCAGGCGCCTTGTCGAGCAGCGCCTCGGTCACGCCGATGGGTCCTAGCGCCTCGGGCCGGCCCATGCTCGTCAGCTTTGCCTTCGGCGACGAGTACTACCTCGACGCGGCCCGGGTACTCCGAGACGATTGCGAGCGACACGGGACGCCTCATCACATCGTCGAGGAGAAGCTGCCTGCGGGCACTTCCTGGATAGACGCCTGCCGGCACAAGGTCAGGTTCATCGAGGAATGCCGGCGTCGCTTCGAAGTGCCGCTGTGGTGGGTCGACGTCGATTGCCGCCTGCTGCGGCCCCTGCCCGAGCTTGGCGGGGACGTGGACCTCGGTTTCTTCCTTCGCGGCTTTCGGGAGATGCGGCAGTTCGACCCCGTGGCGCTGCCGCGGGTGATCCAGCCTTCCATCCTGTATGTCGGGACGACCCCCGTCGCTCGTCGCTTCGTCCACCTGATGGCCGAGCGCGAACGTGCGCATGCGGGCAGCGCGACGGATGACTGGTTCATGCAGGAGGCCTGGAGCGCGTTGCCCGAGTCGCCGACGGTGGCGGTCCTGTCGCCTCGCATGGTCCAGCTCGAGGATCAGGACCAGGCGAAGGCGATCTTCCGGTTCGGACGCAGCGGTCAGGCATCGGTCTTCAAGGGACAGGCCGAGCAGCATCCTGTCGAGCTGTTCTCGCCATCCCGGCGCAAGGCCGTTCTGCTTCGCGAGTCGAATCGTGCGCACGACAACGGCGAGCGCCGCGAAGCCGCCCTGCTCCTGCGCAAGGCCCAGGAGGCCGATCCGGCGGACGAGGCCCTAGCCTACCGTGTCGCGGACGACCTCTACCGGGCGGGAGACCGCGAACGGGCGCACCGCATCCTCCAGGGGCTGCCACCCTCGGAGACCGGGGGCGATCATCTCGCCCGCTACCGCCTCGAGCGGGCACTGCAGGGGAACGACCTTCGTCGCGCGAAACGCTTGGCCGAGACACTCGAGCGCAGCGCCCACGAGGCCGATCGTGCCTGGGCACAGAGCCGCCTGATGCGCATAGAGCTCGCACTGAAGGCCAGGCGGTACTGGTGGAAGGCGTCTCGCCTGCCTCGGCTGTGGTGGATGGAAGGCCCCTATCCGGGCAACTTCGGCGACATCCTGAACCCCTACGTGGTGGAGAAGCTCACCGGTTTGCCGCCGGTGCGCGTCGAGAAGGGGGAAGGCGTCCTCGCCATCGGCTCGACGATCCGCTTCGCCCGGGACGACACCATCGTCTGGGGCGCTGGAACGCCGCGCATGACGGACGCGCTGAACCCGCGCGCCCGCTATGTCGCCGTCCGAGGACCGCTGACGGCACGCCTCGTGGACTCTTGCGGCGGCACCGCGCCACGGGTGTTCGGCGACCCCGCCTGCCTGTTGCCGCGGCTGTACAACCCACGCACGAAGTCCTCCCGGCACGCCCTCGGAGTGGTGCTTCACCATGCCCATCGCGGGCTGCTGAGATTCGGCGACGACGTCAAGGTCATCGACGTGCTGCGAGCCGGATACGAGGGCATCGAGGCCTTCATCGACGACGTCTGCCAGTGCGAGCGCATCCTGACTTCTTCGCTCCACGGCCTGATCGTCAGCCACGCGTACGGCATACCGGCGCAATGGTTCACCGTCGTCGATACGCATTCGCTGGTCCCGGGCGACGGAACCAAGTATCACGACTATCTGATGTCGGTCGGCCTGCCGGCACAGGAGGCCCTGCCCATCCCTGCCGGAACGACGGTGGACACGCGGCTCAGGACCGCGGAGACCTTGCCCCTGCGTGCACTCGACCTTGACGCACTCATCGAAGTCGCGCCCTGGCGGGTGAGAAGCGAGGTGCGTTCTTGACCCCGGTCCGCCCGGCAGGCGCTCCTGAGGCAGAGCGGATACAGGTCTTCAACTTCTTCGGCGGCATCAAGTCGCGAGGAATCCCCGTGTATGCCAGCGAACTCGAAGTGTGTCTCGATCGCCTCGGGGTCGTCCATTGGCAACTGCGCGCGCCGAGATGGATGCGCTCGGCACCCGCCTGGTTGCAGAACATCTGCTTCGTCCTCTACGAGCAGGTGGTGGCTCCTCTGGCTGCGCGCTGGCGCGGTTGCCGCCTGACGGTCTATCCGTACAACTCGGCCAGCCTGCTCGATGCCGTGGCGGGACGGTCCGTCGTGGTGATCCATGACCTCATTCCCAATCGGCGAGACAGCCGGGGCCTCGCCGCGTGGTACGTGCAGATCAGCCAGGCCATCCATGTGGCGCTGGGCAGGCCCGTGGCCACCGTCTCGCGACACACCATGCGCCAATTGGCGAGGATCGATCGTTTTCGAGGGTGCGACAAGTACCTTTGGGCCAATCCGTTCTACGCCTTCGAAAACGCGCTGAATGCCGCACCTCATGACGAACCCGCCCCGCGGGCAGGCAAGCGCGTGCTGTTGTGCAGCGGGATCGGAGCCAACAAGGACTTCAGAGGTGCGCTTCGCCTGCTGCGGTCCCTGGATCCCTCCCCGCCGATCGACGTGCGAATCCTCGGCTTCGGTGACGAGGCGCACCTGGCACGGCGGCGCCTGGACATGCTGGGACCCGACTGGGAGGGGCGCGTGACCGTCCTGCCTCGCCTGGGACTGGACGAGGCCGTCAACGAGTTCCGGCACAGCGACCTGGTCTGGGTCCATTCCCGCAACGAAGGCTTCGGGCGGCCGGTCATGGAGGCACGCATGTGCGGACGGCCCGTCCTGGCCAGCGACATCGGAGCCTTCCGCCAGCTGCGTCGCTTCAGGCGAGTGCACCTTTATCGCGACGATGATTTCGGCAGGGCATTTGCCGCCGCGATGGCCGATGCCTGCTCTGCCGACGACACGGCGGCTTCCGCGCAACACTTCAATCGCCAGCTCGAGGAAGAGGTCGCGCGGCTGCTATCGACGATGAGGCGGCCGACCGAGTGATGTCGTCCAGCAGCTCGTGCAGGGCCTCGACCGCAGGTGCCAGCATGCTGGCCCATTCGAAATGGCTTGCCACATGGGCGCGACCAGCCGACGAGACCTCGGTCGCCAGCACGTCGTCTTGCAGCAGATTGCAGACGGCGTCCACCCACTCCCCGGGCGGGCCAGCCACCAGCAGCTCGCGACCCGGCGTGGCGCCCAGCCCTTCCAGCCCCACCGGTGACGTCACCGCGGCCAGACCGTGGGCCATGTAGTCAAGCATCTTGTTCTGGACGCCCGCACCGAAGCGCACCGGGCACACGCCGACCCGGCAGTCCGCCAGGGCCTGCGAGAGTCGATCGACGACACCGGTGAGCTCGATGCAGCGGTGTCGAGCCAGGCGCCGGGCGTCATCCCGGCGCACATGACCGATCACCCGCAATCGCACGTCGGCCCGGCGGCGCAGCACTTCGGGCAGGATCCGATCGACGAAATGCCACATCGCATCGCGATTGGCGGCGGAGTCCATGCGGCCGAGCAGCGCTATCCGGGGCGGCCGGAGCCCGGCAGGCAAGCCCGGCGGCGGCAGTTCGACGCCGTTTCCTGCAACGACCATCCTTGCGCGATGAGAGTTCCTTGGCCCGGCGAGGATCCTGCCGTCGACCTCCGAGATCACGGAAACCATGTCGGCTTGATCCAGGACTGCGGTCTCGAAGTGCAGCATGCGCCTGGACTCGAGCCGGTAAAGCCACGATCGCATTCGCCCGCGGACCTGCGCGGCCCGCTCCATGGTCAAGGAGACGGCGTCGGTCAGTTCCACCCAGCATGGCCGGCCCGCTGACAAGCCGTAGGGCGCCGTGCGGGCCAGGTGACACCACACCAGGTCGTGCGACGCTGCGATCTCCCGGGCCAGCGCCTCGTAGGTCCGGCTGCGGTAGTACGCCACCTGCATCGGCACACTGCCAGGCAACGCGGCGATCACCTGCATCCAGGAGCGCGCGCGCGGCAGCAGCACGCGATGGACCTCGGCGAACGGGGCGTCCGCGGGAAGCGGCTGATGCAGTTGCTCGGCGTGCTCGCAAAGGCTGAGCAGCGTGACATCGCAGCTCTGGGCGACGGCATCGGCCAGTCGCCAGACGCGCAGCCGGTCTCCACCGGACACCGGGTATGGCCAACGGGGGGTCAGCAGCAGGACGCGCGGCCGGCGGGTGTCGCCGTTCACAGCCACTTGGGAGCCCGGAACCGGACGATGCTGCGATACAGCACCAGGTACACGATCACGAAGGTGAAGATCGACACCACCAAGGCCCAGAAGTTGTCGTACATGAACACCGCCGGCACGACCGAGCCCAGGCACAGTGCCCAGAGATAGGGTGTAGTCACCGAGTTGCGCCTGCGCTCGCTGCTGCCGAGCTTGCGGCCCAGACGCGAGTCGAGTCTGCGGAACAGCAGGCTGTGCAGGTGCCCGCGGTCCGGGCGGCTGACGGGCTTGCTCTTCAGGCCCCGCCGGTACACGGAGAAACAGGTCTCCGCGATCGGATAGATGCACAGCAAGAGCGGAAACATGGGGGAGACCTCGCCCGGATTGCGCGAGAGCAGCAGCAGGCCGAGCACGCAGACCACGAATCCGCAAAGGTAGGCGCCGCCGTCGCCAAGGAAGATGAATCCGCCGGGGTAGTTCCAGATGAAGAAGCCTGCCACGGCGCCCAGGGACACCGCCGCGAACGCTGCTACCCACAGGTCGCCGACGAGAAAGGCGACATAGCCGATGGCTGCCAGGATGATCATTGCACAGGCGGAGGCCAGGCCGTTGAGGCCGTCGATGATGTTGAAGGCGTTCGTCAAGCCGGTGATGATGAAGGCCGTCAGAAGCACCGATGCAAGCCAGGAGTGGGCGAGCAGCAGGTCCAGCCAGGCGAGCTCCGTGTGCTGCACTCGCACGCCGTCGATCAAGCTCGCCAGGATCGCCGCGACGGTGACCCAGCCGAGACGCATCCTGACGGTCACGGAGCCGGTGAGGTCCTCCGTCAAGCCTATCGATGCGGCCGCGACGGCCGCGCCCAGCAGCTGCAGCTGCGGGCCGGCAAGGTATGGTGCCGTCCAGATGATCTGCAGCACGCCGAACGCCAGCGCCAGGGCGATGCCGATGCTGCCCAGCCGCGGAACGGGATGCGCGTGCAGGGCCTGCGGATCGTTGAGGGAACTGTGGTTGCTCCACAGGACGTGGCCGCCGAACAGGCGCAGCACGACAAAGGTGAACAGCACCGACACGAGGAACGGCAGGACGAGGAACCTCATCGGATCTCCGCCAGCATGCGGTCGACGCCAGTCTTCCATTCGGGAAGGCACACATCGAAACGTTGCATGAGGCGATTGCAGTCCAATCGCGAGTTGAGCGGCCGGCTCGCAGCCGTGGGATACGCGCTGGTCGGCACAGGCACGACAGCCTCGGGCTTCACCCGCAACTGCAGCCCTGCGGCGTGCCCTCGCGCGATGACATGCCTTGCGTACTCGAACCACGAAGCATCGCCGGCAGCGCACAGGTGGTAGAGGCCCGAGACCGTGGGATCGGCCAGGGCGCGACGCAACGCGTGCGCCGTCACATCGGCGATCAGCTCGGCCCCGGTCGGGCTGCCGACCTGGTCGCACACCACCTTGAGTTCATCGCGTTCGGCGGCCAGCCTGAGCATGGTCTTGGCGAAATTGCCGCCTCTGGCTGCATAGACCCAGCTCGTGCGGAAGATCAGGTGCCTGCAACCGCTGGCCCTGACGGCCTGCTCGCCTTCGAGCTTGGTCCGGCCATAGACGCTCAACGGGCCCGTGGGCGCGTCTTCGGCGCGAGGCTGTTCCCCGCTGCCATCGAAGACGTAGTCGGTGCTGAAGTGCACGAGCCAGGAACCGAGAGCCTCGGCCTGGCGGGCCAGGATGGCCGGCCCCTCCGCGTTGACGGCCCTCGCCACGTCCGGCTCGCTTTCCGCCCGGTCTACCGCGGTGTAGGCGGCTGCATTGACGATGAGCTCGGGGCGCAGCAACCGAACCGTTGTCTCCAGGTCGGCGGGCCGGGCGAGATCACCGCAAAGTCCACCATGTTGACGGCCTAGCGCGACGACTTCGCCCAGCGGCTGCAAAGACCGCTGCAGTTCCCAGCCGACCTGCCCGTTCGGCCCCAGCAGGAGGATCTTCATCGTGTCGGTCAGGCCGCGCGCTCGGCGTAGTTCTTGTCCATCCAGTCGCGATAGGCGCCGCTTTGCACCTCGGCCACCCAGTCCGCATGGTCCAGATACCACTGCACCGTCTTGCGGATGCCCGAGTCGAAGGTCTCCGCCGGGCGCCAGCCGAGTTCGCGCTCGATCTTGCGGGCATCGATGGCGTAGCGGCGATCGTGGCCGGGGCGATCCGCAACATGCGTGATGAGCCTGTCGTAGGCGCCTGCGGGATCGGGGCGCATTTCGTCCAGCAGTGAACAGATGATGCGAACGATGTCGATGTTCGCCTGCTCGTTCCAGCCGCCGATGTTGTAGGTCTCGCCCACGCGGCCGCGCTCCAGCACCGCCCGGATCCCGCTGCAATGGTCCTTCACGTAGAGCCAGTCGCGCACCTGCTGGCCGTCGCCGTACACCGGCAGCGGCTTGCCGGCCAGGGCGTTGACGATCATCAGCGGGATCAGCTTCTCGGGGAAGTGATAGGGCCCGTAATTGTTGGAACAGTTGGTGGTCAGGACTGGCAGGCCGTAGGTGTGGTGCCACGCGCGGACGAGATGGTCGCTGGCTGCCTTGCTGGCCGAGTACGGGCTGTTGGGCTCGTAGGGATGCTTTTCCGTGAAGGCCGGGGCGCCCGGGCCGAGGCTGCCGTAGACCTCGTCGGTGCTCACGTGGTGGAAGCGGAAGGCCGAACGCGCCGGTTCCGGCAGGCCGCTCCAATAGGCTCGCGTCGCCTCGAGCAGGGTGAAGGTGCCCTGCACGTTGGTGCGCATGAATTCGCCGGGGCCGTGGATGCTGCGGTCGACGTGGCTCTCGGCGGCGAAATGCAGGATGGCCCGCGGGCGGTGCTCCTGCAGCAACCGGTCCACCAGCGCGCGGTCGCCGATGTCGCCGTGGACGAAGACGTGGCGCTGGTCGCCGTCCAGCGACGCCAGGTTGCGAAGGTTGCCGGCGTAGGTGAGGGCGTCGAGGTTGACCACGCCTTCGTCGCTGTGCGCAAGCCAGTCCAGGACGAAATTGCTGCCGATGAAGCCGGCGCCGCCGGTCACGAGGATCATGCGCGGGAATCCCTTGTGGAAAGCCTCTCGAAAGCCTCGCAGGCGGGCTTTTCTCGAAATAGCCCGGCCATTGGCCGGAATTGTCAAGTGTAGCCGGCGGGCCGGCCGGCGATAATGTCGGCCGATGACTTCAGAAACCCAGCTGGCCGCGGCCGATCCCGCCGTCAGCACGCCTCCCGCCCGATTCGACACCCTGCCACTGGACGACAAGCTCCTGCGCGCGGTGGCCGACCAGGGTTACGCCACCATGACGCCCATCCAGGCCAAGGCGATCCCCATCGTCCTGGAAGGGCGAGACGTGATGGGAGCGGCGCAGACGGGCACCGGCAAGACCGCCGCGTTCTCCATCCCGCTGCTGCAGAAGATGCTTCGGCACGAGAATTCCAGTGCCTCGCCGGCGCGGCACCCGGTGCGCGCCCTCGTGCTGGCCCCCACGCGCGAACTGGCCGACCAGGTGGCCAACAACGTCAAGGCCTACGCCAAGCACTGCAACCTGCGCGCAGCGGTGGTCTTCGGCGGCATCGACATGAAGCCGCAGACGCTGGAGCTCAAGGCCGGCGTCGAGATCCTGATAGCCACGCCGGGCCGCCTGCTCGACCACATCGAGGCGAAGAACGCGGTGCTGAACCAGGTCGAGTACGTCGTGCTCGACGAGGCCGACCGCATGCTGGACATCGGTTTCCTGCCCGACCTGCAGCGCATCCTGAGCTACCTGCCCA